>NZ_PZJU01000060.1 GCF_003206715.1 Salinicola peritrichatus
TGGGGTCCACTTCACGATGAGTGTCGGATAAGGCGCCGACTTCGTCTGTTGTAAGTTCGGCATCGGCAGCCCTTCGGCCTTACGAATAGTATATTGTACTATTAGGCGTCCCATTAGAATTGAGGGTTCCGTGCTATTGGCGAGCAAACTACCGTCCTCGAGCAAGGGAAAGCTTTTCTTCACAAGGGTACTCGTCACGACACCAACATCAAGATGACGCTGCTTGACGGCCTGAGCAGCACCCATGCCCAGTGAAACCTGCGGTGTAAAGATAAATTTCGCGTCCGGATTTCTCTGCAGCAAGTCGGAGGCCTGCGACAGGCCGTAAGAGATGCTCACCGCACCGCCTACGGGCCCCTCGACCAGATTGAGCCCTGGGCAATCCGCGACCGCTTCCTTCAACCCTTCTTCACGCAAGTGCGCCCACTCCCCCCCCGCCGGTCCGGGAATCGACAGTACCTTGAGAGCTATGGTGACATCTGGTGTATGGGAGGAGGTAGGAAGGATGGCGTATCCTGTTGATTGATCTCGCCAGATCACAATCAACACGGAATGGATACGCCATGACCGATTCTACCCTCCGAGCTCTTTCACAACCAGAACCCCAGGCCACTGACCCGCTGCACGAGCTGCTGCGCCAAGGTGCCCGTGACCTGATCGCCAAGGCCGTCGAGGCCGAGTTGACCACCTTCCTGGCGCAGTATGCCGATCAGCGGCTCGACGATGGGCGCCAGGCTGTGGTCCGCAACGGCTACCTACCTGAGCGCACGGTCCAGACCGGGGTCGGGGATGTCAGCGTGCAGGTGCCCAAGGTGCGTGACCGCAGCGGGGGTGGCGCTCGCTTCAACAGCAGCCTGCTGCCGCCCTACCTGAAGCGAGCCCGCAGCATCGAGGAGCTGATCCCCTGGCTCTACCTGAAGGGGATTTCCACCGGCGACTACCAGGAGGCCCTGGCGGCGCTGCTGGGCGACCAGGCCAAGGGGCTGTCGGCCAACACGGTGTCACGACTCAAGAAGCAGTGGGAAGACGAGCATACCAAGTGGCGGAAGCGAGACCTGGCCGACCGGCGCTACGTCTACTGGTGGGCCGACGGTGTGTACAGCAACGTCCGCATGGATGACCGCCTGTGCCTGTTGGTAATCATCGGTGTCACCGAGCATGGCCGTAAGGAGCTGGTGGCCGTCGAGGACGGCTTCCGCGAGTCGGCGGCCAGTTGGGAGACCCTGCTGACGGGCCTGCGAGAACGTGGCCTGACCACGACCCCAAAACTAGCGGTGGGCGACGGTGCCATGGGGTTCTGGGCGGCGCTGAGCAAGATTTACCCGGAAACTGACCATCAGCGCTGCTGGGTCCACAAGACAGCTAACGTGCTGAACAAGCTGCCAAAGTCGGTACAACCCAAGGTCAAGGCTGACCTCCATGACATCTGGATGGCTGAGACCCGCGACCAGGCACACCAGGCCTTTGATCGCACGGTGAAACGCTTCGAGGCCAAGTACCCCAAGGCGATGGCGTGCCTGGTCAAGGATCGGGACGAACTGCTGGCGTTCTACGATTACCCGGCAGAGCATTGGGTGCATATCCGCACCACCAACCCGATCGAGTCGACCTTCGCCACGGTCCGTCTACGGACCAAGCGCAGCCGGAACTGCGGCTCCCGGGCGACGACCCTGGCGATGGTCTTCAAGCTGCTCCAGAGCGCCGAGAAGCGCTGGAAGCGCATCAAGGGGTTTAGAAAGCTGGTGCTGGTCGTGAACAATGTCCGGTTCCGGGATGGAGAGCAAGTAGCCGATCAATCAGACAGGAATGCGGCCTGACCGCCATCCACCAGATTTGACGATAACTCACGGCAGGGTCTGTTCAGTCCAAAGGCTATATCGCCTAAAGGGCGTCACCTACACGAATTGGCCATGGCGGCAACCACTTCGACGTAACGTCACATCCCGCTGATGACGCAGCATATCCAGCTCGGTGATCTCCTCCTCGAGGCGGTGGGCATCGATGTGGCGGAACAGGGCCTGCGACGCCGGATCAGGCCAACAGCGACGATGGTCAGCATGGCGCAGATCAGTATCAGCACGGCCTGCAAGCTCCCCGCGGCCGGGAAACGGCACGATCGCCAAGCTCGGCCGTCGACGCGATGCATTAGCGCGAATAGTCGTCCATGACCCGCTGGTACTGGCTCGGCGCGGCCCCGATGTGGCGGCGAAAGAAGCGCGTGAAGTGGCCTTGCTCGGAGAAACCCAGTGCCAGGGAGAGCTCCCCCAGAGAGCCTTGACGATTATCGGACAACCATTGAAAAGCCGAGCGCATCCGCCCCATGTTGGCCAGCATCTGCGGTGTCATGCCGGTGGTCTTCTTGAACAGCGAGTAGAAGTGCGCGCGCGACAGCCCGCACTGGCGGGCGATGGCGTCGAGGTCCAGTTCGCCGGGCGGCGCCTCGAGAATGATCCCGGTCGCGCGTCGAATGCGAGCATCGTAGAAGTCGTTGGCGAGCCCCGCCTTCAAGCGGGCCAGATGATGCCAGTCGGAGTGCTTCTCCACGATCGAGATCAACAGCTCGAAAAGCATACTCTCCATCTTTTCCCGCGGTTTGGGGCCGAAACTCAACATCTCGTCGATCAATATATCGGCCTGGCGCCGCATGCGCGGCGTGAGTTCGATACATGGCTGCGAGAAGAAATCGGGGCGTGCACTGGTCGAAAGATCGGTCTGCAACGCCGCCAGCCAACGAGGCTCGATGTAGAGCGCCAGAATCACGCTTTCGGACTCACCCGCCTGGTGATCGTAATAGTGAGGCTCCCAGGCGTTCACCAGCACGGCGGTATTGTCGGTCAGCGGCAGGCGGCGACCGCGAACCGAAAAGAAAGTGTTCCGTCCGGTCGCCTTGAGCAGCACATGGCATTCCGAATGCGCGTGCGGCACCAGCGGTTCGTCCATGTCCAGCAGGGCGATCCGTCCGAATCCTCCATGAAATATCCGATAAGCGTTCGACATAATGTTTCGGGCTTACCTGCGTTGCCTCCTGGGCTGGTAGCCTACCATTCCGGCGGACCCGCAAGAGCGGTATTGAACGAAAGGCGGATTCGGTTCGACGCCGTTGCGTCGCGGCCATCCCAGTGACGACACAAGGCTTCGAACAGGACGTGCCGTGCCGAAAACGCAGGCGCTGTCACGGCGCCAACGCCATCGCTCTCCCTGGCTGGAGCGACACCCGCCGAGACGTCATGCTCACGCCGAATCGATCGATTGCCGATGTTTCCGTGTCTTCGCTGCTTCGCCGAGCAATTCCGACACCACGATTCCCGCCACCAGGGCCCAGAAAGGCGAGCTGATACCCAGCAGACTGAGCTTGCTCATGGCCACGACCAGGGCAACGAAGGCGCCGACCTGATAACCGACCGACTTGGTGAAGGCCTGCTGGAACGCCGCCAGCAACACGCCGATCATCGCCACGCCGGCAACGCTGGCAATCAATGCCTTGGGCAGCGCGAGAATCAGCGGCACCGCCATTCCCGCGAACAGGCCGAAGAGACAGAACAGCACCCCATTGACCAGGGTGGCGCCAAAGCGCTTGTCTCGATCGTCGCCGGCCTGCTCGGAGGCGCAGATCGCGGTCATCGGCCCGGCGATATTGGCGTTGTGACCACCCAGCGCGCCCGCCACGATGCCACCGATGCCGCTGATCACCGTCATTGCGTTGACCGGTGGCCGGTAACCCTCGGCCATCAACACGCCGGTGGCCTGGGCGTTCTCGGCGCCGATCACCAGCGCCGCCAGAGGCACCGATATCGAGATGAAGGCGTCGAACGAAAAATGCGGCAGCGTGAACTGCGGCGCCACCATGGCGATATCCACGTTGGCCGACTGCACCGCGCCACTGAAATAAGCCACGACGAAACCGACCACCGCGGCGACCAGAACCGGCGGCACCGAATTCAGGAAGCGGGACGCCAGAAAAAACGCGGCGAGTGCCGTTCCCGCGATCAGTGGCGCCGTGCCGACGGATTCCACGGCACCCACGCCGAACCGGATCAATGCCCCGGCGATCATCGCCATCACGATCGGCATCGGCAGCCAGCGCATGATGCGACCGATCAGCCCGCTGATACCGAGCAGCAGCACGATGACGCCGCTCATGATGAAAGCGCCGACGGCCTCGGCAAACGGAATCGAGACCAGGGCGACGCTCATGATGGCTGCACCTGGAATCGAGTAAGCGCCAGTGATCGGCTGGCGGTACCGTATTGCCATGACCAGGCTGATCAGCCCTCCCAGGAAATAGACCGCGAACAACCAGGCCACGGTCTGGCCATTGGTCAGGTGACCAGCGTTCGCTGCACTGATCACGATCAATGCCGGCCCGGAGCAACCAAATAGCGCCGCCACTATGCCGGCACTGATGCTCTTGACCGAGAGCGCCCGTGGTAGTTCCTGCCAGAATCCGGACCGGCGGTCCGCTGGTTGCGTGGACTGAAGCTGCTCGTGAGACATGGCGTGGCTCCTCGTGATTGTTATGTTGCCCATCGATGCAGGCGGATCCGTCGCGAGGGGCTACTCTCCGCGGAATACCGCCTTGCGTTTGGCGTGGAATGCCTCGACACCCTCGCGGAAGTCGTTCGAGCTGCGCAGGCGGCTGTAGCAGTGCCCTTCCATCTCGATGGCGACCGAGAGCGGTGCGTCTTCGTTGTCATTGATCAGCTTTTTGGCGGTGCGCTGGGCCAGCGGCGAGAAACGGCGCAACTCGTCGACCAGCGACTGCGTGGCGCCTTCCAGCTGGTCGTCCGCCACGCACTCGGTGGCGATGCCCCACTCCAGCGCCTGGGCCCCCGAGATACGCTTGGCGCGCATCACCATGTGCTTGGTACGGGTGATGCCGATGATCTTCTGCAGCCGTGCCGAGCCGCCCGAGCCCGGAATCTGACCCAGGTTCTGCTCCGGCAGGGCGTATAGCGTGGTTTCGGATGCGATACGAAAATCGCAGGCCAGCGAGAACTCGAAACCGACGCCGAAGGTGTAGCCGCGGTTGACCGCGATCACCGGCTTCTCGCAGCGCGCCGGCGCCGCCACGTTCCACGCCAGCTTGGAGACGTGCTCGGGCGAGGCTTCGAGGAAGCCCTTGATATCGCCACCGCTGGAGAAGTGCTCGCCTTCCCCGCGCAGCACGATCACGCGCACGCCGTCGTGAGCGTCCAATGCCTCGAAGACCTGGCGCATCGCCTCGCGCTGGGGCATGGAGATCACGTTCAGCGGTGGCCGCTTGAGCACGATGTCCGCACGCTCGCGATCGGTGTCGACATGCACCTCGAAGCCATCGAATTCGGAAGCCAGGAAGTCCTGTGGAGAGTGTTGGTTCATTGCATTTTCCTCTTGGAATCGTTCGAAAGCGGATTAACTGGCCTGCGCCTGGTCGGCGCGCTCGGCAAGCAGCACGCGGCGCAGCACCTTGCCGACGGCCGACTTGGGAATCTCTTCGACGAAAACGTAACGGCGCGGGCGCTTGAACCGCGCCAGTCCGGCGTCCACGCAGTGACGTCCCAGTTCCTCCTCGCTGATCGGCTCGCGACACTTGACGAAGGCGGCGACGACCTGCCCCCACTGTTCGTCGGGCAGGCCGGCGACGACGACCTCCTCGACCTTGGGATGCAGCGAAAGCACGTTCTCGATCTCCGCCGGGCTGACGTTTTCGCCGCCGGTGATGATCAGGTCGTCGACCCGACCGGTGACGAACAGGTCGCCATCGGCATCGAAATAGCCGGTATCGCTGGTGAAGTACCAGCCCTGCTTGATTGCCTTGGCATCGGCATCGGGGCGCCGCCAATAGCCCTGGAAGGCCTCGTCGCCGGCGAGATCGGCGATGATCTCGCCCTCTTCGCCGGGCGGCAGCACCTCGTCGGGCGATTCGGCGCTGACCCGAACGACGCGGATGCGCTGGTTGAGCGAAGCGCGACCGGAGGACCCCGGTTTGCGGCTGGCACGCTGGTCGATGGTGAAGGTGTAGATCTCCGAGCAGCCGTAGTGATTGACGAACAGACTCGGCTGGAAAGCTTTCTCGACCCTGGTCATCAGACCGGCGCTCATCGCGGCGCCGGCAAAGCCGATCTTGTCGACGCTGGCGACCCGCGAAGGTGAAAACCCGGGATGCTCGATCAGCATGTGATAGAGCGTCGGCACCAGATAGAGATTGGTGACGCCCTCGCGTTCGATCGCCTCCAGCGTCGTTTGCGGATCGAACTTGGGCACGCACACGAAGTGGCCGTCGATCAGCGTCATGGCCAGCAGCGAGCGCACGCCCATGGTGTGATACAGCGGCATCACGCCGAGCGTGCATTCGTCGTGGCGATAGAGATTCTGGGCGACATGGGCCAGCGCCGCGGCGCGCTCGGCCCGATGGGTGCGCGGCACGCCCTTGGGCTTGCCGCTGGTGCCGGAGGTGTAGAGCATCAGCGAGACATCTTCCGGCGCGGCGCGCAGGATCGTCTCCCCCGGCGCTCCCAACAGCGCCTCGAACGGCGTCATGCGATCATCCCGGGCCTCATCGACGACGATCCGAGGCAAGGCTTGCGCCTCGCGGCAGGCCTCGACCGCCTCGCGGCCGGAAGCGTCGTAGGCCACCGCGCGAATGTCGCCGTTATCGAGGCAGTAACGCACGTCCTGCGCACTCGAGCGCCAGTTGATCGGCGTCACAACGATGCCGGCGAACTGGCAGGCCCAGTGCAGCGTCGCCATCTGCCAGCGGTTCTGCATTACCACCAGCAGTCGATCGCCCTTGCCCAGTCCCAGATTCTCCAGGCCCCGCGCCGCGCTCTGAATGTCCTCGAACCAGGCGGCGTAGGTGCGTCGGAAAGCCCCGTCGGACACCGCCAGCGCCTGCGGGCGGCGCTCCACCGTGGCAAGAAAACTGCGACCTAGATCGAACATGCGTCGTTCTCCCGTCGATTGGCTTGCTGGCGAGCGCGCGCGACCTCCAGCACGGCCCGGACGATGCCGGTATAGCCGGTGCAACGGCACAGATGCCCCGAAAGCATGTCGCGCACCTGTGCCTCGCTCGGATCGGGCACGCGGCCCAGAAACTCGTGGCACGACATCAGGATGCCGGCGGTGCAGAACCCGCACTGCAGCGCGTGATGCTCGCGAAACGCGCGCTGCAGATCGTTCATTTCTTCGTCCCCGGCCAGCGACTCGACCGTCTCCACGCTGCGGCCATCGGCCTGCACGGCGAGCATCAGACACGAGCGGGTCGCCCGGCCGTCGACCAGCACGGTGCAGGCACCGCAAACGCCGTGCTCGCAGCCCACGTGGGTGCCCGTCGCGCCGAGCTCGTGGCGCAGGAAATCGCACAGTTGCATGCGCGGCTCGGCACGGCCGCTGCGCTCCCTGCCGTTGAGCCTGAAGGTCACGCGATGCCGTTCATCGCCTCGCACGTGCATCGGCACTCTCCTCTACGGCTTGCTGTTCGAAAGTCGGCGCTTCCACGATCAGGCGACGCCCCAGTTCGCGGACCAGGTGGCGCCGGTAGGCGGCGCTGGCATGGACGTCATCCTGAGCTCCCAGCGACCACGCCAGGTGATTGAGGGCATCGTCGAGGTCGCCCTCTAGGGACAGCGTGCGCACGACCGGCCGGTCGGCGACGCCACCCACGCCGAGGCGCACTTCCGACTCGCCGATGTCGGCGGCCAGTGCGACGATGGCGAAGTCGCCATGGCGCATGGCGACTTCGCGGAAGCGATAGGCATGGCCTTCGCGCTTGAGTGGAAAACGCACTTCGGTGATCAGTTCGTCGGGACGGCGCGCGGTGGTCAGCACGCCCTGGAAGAAGTCCGCGCCGGCGACCCGCCGCGATTTGCCGCGGCGCGTCTCGAGCACCACCTCGCCGCCCAGCGTCGCCAGGCACAGCGGCAGCTCGGCGCTGGGATCGGCATGGGCGATGGAACCGCCGACGGTTCCACGGTTGCGTGTCTGGAAATGCCCCACCCACGGCAAGGCCTGCGCCACCAGCGGCAACTCATCGGCCAGGGCGGCGTACTCCAGCAGTTCGGCCTGCGTGGTCGCGGCACCGATCGCCAGGTGATCGTCGCGCCGCTCGATGTAGCGCAGTTCGTCGATGGCGCCGACATCGATCAGTATTCGCGGCTGGGCCAGGCGCATGTTGAGCACCGCCATCAACGACTGGCCGCCGGCGACGAGGCGGGCGTCGTCGCCGGACTCGATCAGCCGGTCGATGGCTTCCCGCCGCGTTTGCGGACGGTAATAGTCGAAAGCGCACGGTTTCATGACTTGCCTCCGCCCTTGCCGAACCGGCCCAGCAGGCGCTGCAGCAACGGCTGGCGAACCCTGCCGCCGCTGACCCGTTGCGATAGCCGCGAGAAGATCTGACCGATGATCATCTTCGAGGCGCTGGAGAGCATGCGTCCGCCGACCGAGGCGATCTTGCCGCCGATCGTCACCTCGTAGTCGTAGTCGAGCCGGGTATGGCCGCCCTCGATCTCGCTCAGGCGGATCCGCGCCGCGCCGTCGGCATTGCCCATGCCGCTGCTGCCGGCGCCGGAGAGGCGCAGCGCGTGCGGAGGATCGAGCTCGCTCAGCTCGACGCGGGCATCGAAGCGCGCCCGAATCATGCCCACGCCGACGGTGACATCGGCGCGGTAGGTGTTCTCGCCGGTGAGCTCCAGCGCATGGCAACCGGGAATGATCGCCTGCAGCGTGGCGGGGTCGAGAATGCTGTCGAAGACTTGCCGGGGCGAAGCGGGAATCTCGACGCTATCGCTGGCGGTCAATTTGGAACCGCCGCCGGCGGCCGCATCCGCTGGCTCTTCGCCGACGCCTTCGGGGCGCGCGGGTTCGTCGATGCCCAGCAGCGTGCGCACCTTCGAGGGCGTCAACGGCAATTCGATGGCGCCCGGGTCGACGCCTTCCCCCAGCGCATCGGCCACCGCGTTGGCGATGCACACCGGCGTGCTCATGTTGTTGCCTTCGCCGACGCCCTTGGCGCCGAGCGGCGTGAACGGCGACGGCGTCTCCATGTGCAGGATCACCGGCTCCGGCACTTCCACGCTGGTCGGGATCAGGTAGTCGGCCAGCGTGCCGGAGGCGAAGCTGCCGTCCTCGCCATAGCGGAACTCCTCGTAAAGCGCCGCGCCGACGGCCTGGGCGAAGGCGCCGCGCACCTGTCCGTCCACCAGTTGCGGGTTGAGCATGCGGCCGGCATCGTGCAGCGTCACGTAGCGATCGATACGTACCTGGCCGGTGACGGCGTCGATCTCGACGCCGCAGTAGTCGAAGATGAAGCCGTAGCAGAGCGAGCTGTTGATGCGTTCGTCATCGTCCGGCGCGGTCAGTTCGGCGGGGGTCCAGAAGGCCGTCTCGCGCAGGCCGCCGGCTTCGCTCTCGGGCAGCGTGCCCGGCGCCCAGTGGGTGGCGCCGGCGAGGCGGTGGAACGAGGCGGAATGCGCGCCATCCAGGGTGAACACACGGCCTTCGGCAAAGCGCACGTCGTCTTGCTCGACCCGCCACTGCGCGGCGGCAATCGCGGCCAGGCGCGTGCGAACCTTGAGCGCGGCCTTGTGTACGGCGCCCGCCACCGCGCCGGCGAAACGGCTGGAGTAATTGCCCGAGGCGATCGACCAGGCATCCTTGCCGGTATCCAGTTCGACATCGACGCGTATGGCTTCGATGGCGATACCGAGCACCTCGGCCACGACCTGGGCGACCACCGTGCGATGGCCCTGGCCCTGCGGCGTCGAGGAGACGTGAACGCTGACGCCGCCGAGCGGATCGACGCTGATCGTCGCGGTACTCACCGCACCGTTCTTGGGCCCGGCGCGACGCCGCTCCTCCGGCGTCATCGCCATGGTGATGTAGCCCATGTTGGAGATCGACGGCTCCACCGCCACGCAGTAACCGATGCCGTAGAGCCGGCCTTCGCGGCAGGCGGCGTCGCGGCGCGCACGCAACTCGGCGAGGCCACCGTGTTCGACACCCAGCTCGATGCCATGTGCGTAATCGCCCGAGTCCAGCAGCGCTCCGGCGGCACAGCGGTAGGGAAAGGCATCCGCGGGGACGAGATTGCGCCGGATCACTTCCAGCGGATCGAGGTCGAGCTCGATCGCGATCCGCTGCATCAGGCGCTCGAGGGCGAAGTACACCTGCGGGCCGCCGAAGCCGCGGTTCAGCCCGCTCGGCGTCTTGTTGGTCATCACGATGCGATTGCGAACCGCGAGATGGGGAATCGCGTAGGCGCCGGTGAGATTGCCGTGCATGCGATAGGTCGTGGCCGGCTCGGGTGCGCGCAGGTAGGCACCGCAGTCGTCCAGTTGGTCGAAGCACAGCGCGGACACCTGCCCTTCGCCGTCGAAGGCGGCGTCGATCGTGGTGACCCGGTTGGTTGCCGACGAGGCTCCCTGCAGGTGTTCGAGGCGATCCTCGACCCACTTGACCGGCGCCCCGACCTTGCGCGCCGCCAGCGCCATCGTCACCACATAGGGAAAAACGCCCTGCTTGATGCCGAAACTGCCGCCGGAATCCGCTGGCGTGCGCAGGCGCAGGCGATTGCCCGGCACTTGCAGCGCCCGCGCCATCACCGAATGGATCGCGAACGGCCCCTGGAAATTGGCCATCACGTCGTAACCGCCCTCGGCGGCGTCGTACTGGCCAACCACGACGTAGCACTCGATCGGCGTACAGGAACTGCGCGGGTAGCGCACCTTGAGCGAGAGCGTGCGATCCGCCGTCCGAAATGCAGCTTCCGGGTCGCCGTAGCGGAAGTGACGATCGTTGACCACGTTATCGCCCACGGCATCGTGCAGCAGCGTCTCCCGGTCGCCGGCCGCCGCTTCGGGATCGACGAGCGCGGGCAGAATCTCGTATTCGACCTTGACCGCGTCCAGCGCGTCTTCGGCGAGGTAACGATCCTCGGCGATGACGACCGCCACCGGCTCGCCGACGTAGCGCACCTTGTCGACCGCCAGGCACCAGTGCTCCATGGGCTGGCGCACTCCGACCGCAAACGGTGACGCCCAGCGCTTGACGTCTTCGCCGGTCAGCACTCCGCGCACGCCCGGCAGGCCCAGGGCCGCCTCGATCGCGACCCGCTTCAGTCGTGCATGGGCATGCGGCGAGCGCACGATGGCGGCGTGAAGCGTGCCCGGCGGCACGGCGAGATCATCGGCGTAACGTCCCAGGCCACGCAGCAACGCCTCGTCCTCGACCCGCGCCTGGCGCTTGCCGATCAGCGAACATGACTGCTCGTCGCGAAGCGAAACTTCTGTATTCATCGATGACTCCTCGATGGGCGTGACCACATGGCGAGGAGTCTAGGGAGAGCAAGAGCGGCAGGCATTGCCGCTGAATATGGCGTTTGATGCCGGAGTCTACGGATTTGCCCGAGAGTCTGATTTCGCGACTAAAGTCTAATGACGACAATGACTTAGTTGGCGCAAAGGCATTCGACGTTGGTCGCAAGCGGTCTCAATCGCGGAAGTTGTTGTACTGCAACGGCAGATCGGGGCCGTCCTCGCCCTTCAGCAAGGCGATCGCCTGTTGCAGGTCGTCGCGCTTCTTGCCGCTGACACGGATCTTGTCGCCCTGGATCGCGGCCTGAACCTTGAGCTTCGAATCCTTGAGCAGTTTGACGATCGCCTTGGCATCGGGCTGCTCCAGCCCTTGCTTGAGCTCGACCTGCTGGCGTGCCTTGACCCCGGAAGTCTGCGCCTCCTTGATCTCCATGCAACGCGGGTCGATACCGCGGCCGATCAGCTTGTTGCGCAGCACGTCGATCATCTGCTGCAGCTGGAACTCGGCGTCCGCCTCGATCGAGACGGTCTCGCCCTCCAGCGTGAAACTGGCATCCACGCCGCGGAAGTCGAAGCGGGTCTGGATTTCACGATTGGCCTGGTCGACCGCATTGGTGGCTTCGTGGCGATCGAACTCGGATACGATGTCGAAAGACGGCATGCTATTGATTCCTATATCAAAAAAGTCTCTGGCCAAAAAATTCGTCGGCAACCCAGCGGGTCATTCGGCGGACGCGACATTCGTCGCCTCGATGGCGTCGAGCCGCTTGTCCATCCGCCAGGCGGCACAGCCGTCGGCGTAGTAATCATCGAGCCAGCGATGGGCAACGAATCCCATGCGGCGATAGAGCCCCATCGCCACCCGGTTGTCGGCGCGCACCTCCAACGCCAGGCGCTGGCTGCCCCGCTCCCGCGCGGCAGCCTCGAGCGCCTGGAGCAGTTCCCGGCCCAAACCGCTGCCGCGGGCTTCGGGATCGACGCAGAACGAGTAGAGCCGCGCCGTTCGGCTGTTGCGCCGGAACAGTAGCGTACCGTAACCGATCACGCGCTGGTCGTCGGTCACGGCAATCAGCGTCCGTGCATTGGCACGGGAGAGCAAGTGGGCGAGTTGCCGGCGACTGAAGCGGTCGCCTTCGAAGCAGCGTTCTTCCAATCGATACAGGGCATCGCAATCGGCCGGCTGGCCGGGGCGGAGGGTGCGAAGCATGAGTGGCGCTCGTTCCACAGCAATTCGGTGTGATCCCGGCGCGAACCGGCAGATGAATCCGTCCGGCCCGCCGTGGGCGGCTATGATGAAATTATTTCACGGCGGCAACCGCTTGTCGCGATTCTCCGGCCAGCGCATGCTGGCGCCACGAAAAGCGCCGTTCGGAAAGCGCAAGCAGCCCCGCCAGGCACGCGCAGAGGAGCCACCGATTGATGTCACGCCTGCGTATCGTCGTCGACCGATTGGCCGACTGGCAGCCCTACTATCCTTCCGACGATCTGATCGCTGCGGCGGACTTTCTGGCACTGGATGGCGCGGCGAGCGCCGACGATGCCAGCCATGTGATCAACCTGTGCGCCAACCTCGACTATCTCGAGACCGGCTACTATGTCTCGCTGCTGGCCCAGGCTCACGATCAGCGCGTGCTGCCGAGCGTGGAGACGCTCAACCAACTATCGCGCAAGGCGCTGATCGACATGCAGCTGGCCTCGATCGATCCGCTGCTGCTGGAGCTGGATCGTCGCGGCGCCTTGAGCGGCGATTCGCTGACGCTGCGCGTGCTGTTCGGCGAGTGCCGCGAGCCGGAACTGCAGCGTCTGGCCCGGCGGCTGTTCGAGCGCCTGCCCCTGCCACTGCTCGAGGCCCGTTTCGAAAAGCGCCAGGGCGCGTGGCGACTGGCCCGGCTCAGGCCGTTGGCGCTGACGGCGCTCGCCAACAGCGAAGAGGATCTGTTCGCCAGCGCCCTGAATCGTCATTCGATGAAGGTCTGGCGCACGCCGCGGGCACGCCGCCGCTATCGCTTCGACCTGGCGATCCTGGTCGACCCGCAGGAGAAACTGCCGCCGAGCAACAAGGGCGCGATCAAGCGTTTCATTCGCGCCGGACGCAAGCTCGGCATCGACGTCAGCCTCATCACCCACCGCGACGCCGGCCGCCTGGCGGAGTTCGATGCGCTGTTCATTCGCGAAACCACGCGGCTCGATCATCATACCTACCGCATGGCCAAGAAGGCCGAGCACGAAGGGCTGGTGGTGATCGACGACCCGCAGTCGATCCTGCGCTGCACCAACAAGATCTATCTCCACGCGCTGCTGGGGACCCACAAGATCCCCGCGCCTCGCGGCCGCCTGTTGCACCGCAGCGATATGCGCCAGCTCGGCGACAAGCTTGCCGGCCTCCACTATCCGCTGGTGCTGAAAGTGCCGGATGGCGCCTTTTCCCGAGGCGTGGTCAAGATCCGCTCGCGCGGCGAGCTGGAGGCCGAAGCGCCGTGCCTGTTCGAATCCTCGGCGCTGCTGCTGCTGCAGGAGTGGCTGCCGACCGATTTCGACTGGCGCATCGGCGTGCTCGACGGCCAGGTGCTGTTCGCCAGCCGCTACTTCATGGCACGCGGCCACTGGCAGATCTACGATCATTCCAGCGGCAAGACCCGTAGCGGCGGCTTCACCACCCACGATCCAGCGGAAGTACCGGTGCCGGTGGTCAAGGCCGCGCTACGCGCCACCCGGTTGATCGGCAATGGGCTCTACGGCGTCGACCTCAAGCAGATCGGCGAACGCGTGGTGGTAATCGAGGTCAACGACAATCCTAACCTGGATGTCGGAGTCGAGGACGTGGTGCTCAAGGATGCGCTCTACGAGCGAGTGATGGCGGTATTCCTGCAGCGGATGGAACGCCGACTGGAGCGCAAGCCGGCATGAAGTGAAACGCCGCCGGCCTCAGGCGGCGTCGACGTCGATCCGGTAGCCGGCGAATTTGCGCAGGTTGATCACCCCGCGATCCAGAATCAGGTACTGGCCCTTGAGCCCCATCAGGGTGCCCTCGACCAGCGGCGTCTTGTCGAAGTTGAACGACACGATCTTGCGCGGCCACTCGAGCACCGGATAGTCGATCGCCAGCGGCCGCGCATCGTCGATGGGCCGAATGGCACCCTCGCCGAAACGCTCGCGCAACGCCGCCAGGTCCGGCGCCAGCGCGCCCAGCAATCGATCCCTTTCCGCCATCAGGTCGAGCGGCTCCACTTCGCCCTTGAGCATCGCCCGCCAGTTGGTGCGGTCGGAAACCCGCGACTTGAACAGCGTCTCCACCAGCCCGGACTGCTGCCGGGTGTCGACTTCGAGAATCGGCAGCGCCTGGATCGCGCCCTGGTCCAGCCAGCGTGTCGGCGTGTTGGTGCCGCGGGTGATGCCCACCTTGAGCCCCGAGGCGTTGGCCAGATAGACGAGGTGCGGACGAAAGCAGTGGCGCTCGCCCCACTCGGGCTCGCGGCAGGTGCCCTTGAAGTAATGGCAGGTTTCCGGCCGCACGAGGCATAGATCGCACTGCGCCAGCGTGCTGAAGCAGGGGTAGCAGTATCCCTGGCCGAAACTCTTGCGCGTCGCGCGACCGCAATGGACGCAGTGAATGGCACCCGTATGGTGCAGGCGGATCCGTTGCCCCAACTTGGCATTGAGCGCCAGATGCTGCTCACTGGCGCGCAAGCGGTAGTCGGCCGTACCGGAAGCGGGCAGCCGAATCTCCAGTTTGCGCAGTTGGCCGCTGACGCGCTCGCCGGGCTCCGTCAGGATCAGTTGATCCATTTGACTGCCGCTTCCTCCGCGGACGAGTGGCTTCCCGAGGCACATTCGTTGCGCTCCAGGTAGCCGACCCGCTGCTCGGCGGGGACATCGTGGATCATCTCGTACTTGATCACCGCCTCCAGACAGAGCTCGGTCTGCTCCGCGCTCAAGCGGCGGCCATCGGGCCACTTGCGCAGTTGAATCGCCTGCTTGAAGTTCTCGTACATCGCCGGCGTCATCTGCGCGACCATGCGGTCGAAGTTCATCTCGTTCATGATGTTTCTCCTGCGTTCACGATCCATTGCCCGAACCGCCATTCGCGACCGAGCGGCTGGCGAACCAGCCGACGATCAACCCGACCAGCAGCCCGCCGAGATGGGCCTCGTTGGCCACGTTGCCGAAGCCGATCGTGCCGGCCAGGTCGGTCATGGTAAAGACCATCCACAGCAACATGAACACGACCAGCATCTGCGGCACGAAGTAGCCGCTGCCGGGGCGTCGACGCGACATCAGCCAGACGTAACCCAGCAATGCATAGTCGACGCCGGACATGCCGCCGAACAGCACCGTACCGGTCAGGTATTGCGCCAGGTTGGACACGACGGCCGCCACGACGACGATCAACCCCAACCTGCGCCAGCCCTGGATCGACTCGATCTGGCGACCGAAGTACCACAGCCAGAGCATGTTGAAGATCAAGTGCATCCAGCCAAAGTGCAGCAGCGCCGGGGTGAAGAGGCGCCAGATCTGGCCGCTGGTCAAGGTGGTACTCAGATCCCCGGCCACGAGCCGCTGCCCCACCACCTCCAGCGGAACGATGGTGAGGGCGCGGACAAGGATATCGCCGGCAAACATCATGGCCAGGAACAGCGCAATGCAGACGGCAATGAGTCCGGCCGCCAGCGGCGCCTGGCCGAAAGCCTGATCGGCGATGCTGGGCCGGCGCGGCGGCGCCGACGGCCTCGCGCTGCTCAGTTCGCCCCGATGCCACAGCTCGATCAGGCGCGCGGCCTCGTCGCGTTGTTTCGGGTTGGCCAGCCACAGGATCTGCTGACCCTCCTGCTGGGTGAAGCGATGACCGATATGGTGCGCCCACAGCGCCTGTCGCAGCGGTCGCGTATCGAGGTCGCCTGGCAAGGCGAGAAGTTTGTACATGAGATTTCCGACCACTTGCCGAAAAGACCCGGCCCGACTCGCGAGAAGCGCGACGACGACCCGCTGACCCGCTGTTCATTTTACCGGAGCCCATTCTACAGGTGCCAAAAAGAAAAATCCGGCGGGAGGGCCGCCGGATAAGAGCAAGGGATCATTCAAGGGAACACTGCGTTTGAGGCGGTTCCGAGTCGAGAGTTCCAGCGCGTGGCGAAAAAAATCCCGCTTTTTTCGCATTGACCTGGTGTAAATACAAAAAATCCTGCCAAATCAGGCACAAGAAGCGATGTAAAAAAATGCAAAAATCGGATCGGAGGTTATTCACCTCGCGCCCGGGGGGTGACGTCGGAAAAACCGGCGATGCTCTCCGGCGTGACCCGCACCCACACGAAGCGATCGGCATCGAGCCGTTCCTCGCCGTCCCAGCGGTAGGCGACCAGACGCCCGCATTTGACGGCGCTGTAGTCCAGGCAGGCGATGTTGGCCCGCGGCAGTGCCGGTACGCCCCTGCACCAGTAGTGACCGATGAACAGCGGCGGCGCCGTTTCCGGATACCAGCTCAATCGCTCGCGCTCGGCGTCGCTCAGCGGGCGATCTTCCAGATCGTGAGGCAGATTGTCGGGCTGGAACACCACGTCGCCATAGGTCCCGGGATTCCGGCACCAGAAATGCGTGCGGAACGAACGTCGCGTGAAGCCGTCCCCCGAACGAATCTCGACACCCGGCGGCAACGGTATCTGGGTCCCGCGAGTCAGCCGGTCCATCACCCGGTGGGCGAAACTGCCATGGCGGGTCGACTCGACCAGGAATTCGCGGTCGATCCGGCCATCCGGGTAGCGCTCGAGCAGGCGCGTGACCAGGGGCTCGTCCCAGCAGGCGTGAACCACGCGCATGCCGTCGAGTTCCAGGCACAGCGGCAGCGTCAGGAACCAGGCGAGATAGCTCTCCCACTCCAGAGGATATTCGTGAAACTGTTCCAGCGTGCGAGCGATGATCCGATTGTTGCGCGGGTTGTGGTCACGCAACCATTCCCGCGCGTGCCCGCTCGGTGCTTCCAGACAGTAGGCAAGCGCGTTGTATTCGTGATTGCCCATGACGATCTGCGCTTCGCCGGCATCCACCATGCGCTTGGCGACCGATACCGCCAGACGAATATTCGGCCCGCGGTCGATCAGGTCGCCGAGAAAGATGACCTTGCGCCGCGGATGGCGATAGACGCCGTCCTCGTCACGATAGCCGAGTTTCTCGAGCAGGCGCACCAAGGTGCGTCCGCAGCCGTGCACGTCGCCGATCAGGTCGTAACCGTCGAGCCCTGCCTGCAATGCCATCTCAGTCTCCCAGCCTGCTGCTCCAACCCAGTTTGGAACGGCAGGCTTCGAAGAAGCTGTGCCCACGCGGGTGAATCAATGTCAACCGCTGCGCCTTGCGGCGCACGTAGAGCACGTCACCGGCCTTGCACACCACGCGGGTCTGGCCATCGCAGCTGACATGCGGATAGGTCTGATTGATGTCGCCGATGTGGATGCGGATCTCGCTGGCGGCATCGATCACGATCGGCCGGCTGGAGAGGGTATGCGGGAACATCGGCACCAGCGTGATCGCCTCCAGGCTGGGGTGGACGATGGGACCGCCACCGGAGAGCGCATAGGCGGTGGAACCGGTGGGCGTCGCCATGATCAGGCCATCCGAGCGCTGCGAGTAGACGAAGCGGTCATCGATGAACAACTCGAACTCGATCATCCGCGCCGCCTTGCCCGGGTGCACGACCACATCGTTGAGGCTGGAGCCGGTACCGATGAGTCGCTCGCCACGATAGAGTTCGGCGTCGAGCAGGAAGCGGCGTTCGCTGTCGTACTGCCCCTCCAGCACCTCGGCAACCTTCTGTTCGACCTCGTCCGGCGAGATATCGGTCAGGAAACCCAGCCGGCCGCGATTGATGCCCAGTACCGGCGTGGCGCTGTGACATAGCGCCCGCGCCGCGCCCAGCAGGCTGCCATCGCCTCCCACCACGATCACCAGGTCGCACAGCGTACCCAGCTCACGCCGTTTGGCTTCGCGGTGATCATGCCCCAGCAACAGCGCCGCGGTACGATCCTCGATCACGATCTCGAGCCCGCGCCGCTCGAGAAAGATCACCAGACGCCTGAGGGTCTCGACGACTTTGTCGCTGCCCAAACGGCCAACCAGGCCGATGGTGTTGAAGGAATCCATGCAACTTGTCTCTCGCGGCGTGACGGCCAGCCATTATGCTGGCTGGCTCATATCGCGGCAAACGGGACCTTCAGTACTACATTCAGCACTGTGGAGGAAGGTTTCCCTCGATATGTGCCGGCGGCAACCGCTGCCTTTTGCCCCAACGCCCAGCACAATATTTTTTGCTGCCAATTATCCAATAGTATGATTTTTTTACTATCATACCGAGCAAGCGACAGACTCAATGTCGCTCACTGCCCTGTTTCGTTCGTGCCTTTGACTTGGTGCAATACCAAGCCACTGTCGAAAGGGCATCATTACGTCTCTCAAGGTCTTTCAAGGAGAAATATAACGTCATGCCACAATCTCGATCATCCAGGTTGGGCACGATAGTGCTCTTCGTGGCCTCGCTCGCGGGACTCGCCATCGCGCTTTATGCCTATTTCACGCCGCTGACCGGCGTCACCGGCACGCTTGGCGCGCTGGTCGTCATGCTGGCCTGCATCGTGCTTGCCATCCTGGCGCTGACGCTGCGTGTCTCCTCCTCACGCGGTGCCCGCATCGGCTGGGGAATCATCACGCTACTCGGCCTGATCGGCACAGGCTTCGCTGCGCTGTTGCTTCACCAGTGGTGGATCGTGGTAGCCATGGTGGTGGGCCTCGTCGGCCTGATCGCCAGCATAGGTTGCCCCGTCAGTCACGATAAATCCGCCACCGCTTGAGGAGTTCCCCATGAAACCAAGACTCATGGCGCACGCACTCGGTAGCGTTACCGCCCTGGCCCTGCTGATGGCGCCGATGACGTTGCTGGCACAGGACCAGGCCCCCCAGGCTTCGCAGGGAACGCAAACCGAAATCGACCCTCAGGCCGCCGACCAGCAAGATCCCGGCACGACGAAAGCGACCGATGCCGCCAGCGACTCGAACGATGCAGACGCGCCGTCGGCGCAGACGGCTTCCGCCGATCGTGAGCCGATTCCGCTGGTCCCGAACAGCACCGATTGGTCCAGCTTCCACGGCCAGTTGAACGCGCAGAAGTACAGCCCGCTCGATCAGATCACCGCGGACAACGTCGGCGATCTGGAAAAAGTGTGGGAATACCACACCGGTGACGTTGCCGACGGCTCCGGCGACACACCAGCCACCGTCTGGTCCGCCACCCCGGTGTTCGTCAACGACACCATGTATATCGGTACGCCTTTCGGCCGGTTGATCGCGCTGGACCCGGGCACCGGCGAGGAAAAATGGAGTTTCGACAGCAAGGCTCCGCTCAAGGCATTTACCCAGCCGGTACTGAAAAACCGCGGCGTCGCCTACTGGCAAGCCGAGAACCCCGTCGAAGACGAGTCGTGCCAGAAGATCGTCTACATGGGCACGGGAGATGCCAAGCTCTACGCACTGGACGCCGATACCGGCGAACGCTGCGCGGACTTCGCCGACAACGGCATGCTCGACGTCAATCAGTGGAACGACATCAATGCCAAGTATCCACTGTCACTGCTGCAGCCGCCGACCGTGGTCGGTGATCACATCATCTTCGGCTGGGCCGGCAAGGACTGGGCTTATCAGGAAGCGCCCCCGGGCACCGTGTTCTCCGTCAACGCACGCACCGGCGAACGCGAGTGGACCTTCGAGGCCATCCCCGAAAGCATTCGCGAGAAGAGCGGTACCGCCAACGTGTGGACCCAAATGTCCGCCGACGAAGAGCATGGCCTGATCTATCTGCCGGTCTCCTCGCCTTCGCCCAACTACTGGGGCGGCAACCGCCCGCTGGATTCCATCCCGCTCGGCACCTCCACCACTGCGCTGGATGTCGATACCGGTGAGGTGGTGTGGTCGCGCCAGTGGGTGCATCACGATATCTGGGACTACGACATCAACGCCGCGCCGACGCTGATGGATATCACTGTCGATGGCAAACAGGTTCCGGCGCTGATACAAGCGACAAAAATGGGTTTCCTGTTCGTCGTCAACCGCCTGACCGGCGAGGACGTATGGCCGATCGAGGAGCGTCCTGTCCCCGGCGGCGATGGCTCCGTGGAAGGCGAATACTATGCCCCGACGCAGCCGTTCCCGACCAAGCCGGCTCCGCTGCTCGACCAGTCCGAGAAGCCCAAGATCTGGGGCCTCGCCGATATCGTGAGCGGCGGTCAATGTTCGCGCCTGTGGGACAACCTCTGGTATGAAGGCATGTACACCCCGCCGACGACCAAGGGCGAAGGCACGTTGACCTATCCGGACAGTGCCGGTGGCGTGCAGTGGGGCGGCGTGGCCTTCGATCCCGAAAGCCAGACCGCGATCGTCAACGTCTCGCACATCGTTCAGTACCTCAAGCTCTATTCCCGCGAGGACTATGAGCAGGCGGCCACGGGAGCGGGCAACGAAAGCGGTTTTGCCCCGCAGGAAGGCGCACCCTACGGCATGCGCCTGGAAGTGGCGCTGAACTGGCTCGGCATGCCCTGCTGGGAGCCGCCGTTCGGCGAGATCGTCGCGCTCGACATGCATACCGGCGATGTCAAATGGCGTCGTCCGATCGGCGCCTCGCAGCAGTACGGCTTCTTCATGCCGGAACGCTGGGGCTCGCCGACCATCGGTGGCCCGGCGGTGACGGCCGGCGGCGTGGTGTTCATTGGCGCCTCGATGGATTCCAAGGTCCGCGCCTACTCGCTCGAAACCGGCGAAGAACTGTGGGAAGACCAGGCCGAGGCACCCGCCGTGGCCAACCCATCGGTCTATGAGTACAATGGCCGCGAGTATGTCGCCTTCGTTGCCGGCGGCAACACCATCCTCAAGGACCAGGTTGGCGATCAGGTGGTGGTCTACGCCCTGCCGCAAGACTGACCAGGTTGAAAACCACCGATGCGGGGTAGGCTACGGCCTACCCCGTTTTTTTGACGGACGCCATTCCGGCCTCGCCCCTCGTCACAAAAAACAGAACACCCGAGCGCTTTCATTCGATCACCATCCCTCCCGATACTCGGTCGATAACCTCTCCACCAACAATAAAGAGGTCACTCGATGGCTCTTTCCGTCCTCCTCAATTGGCGCCTGCATCTACTGGTCGTGGTCCTGTCGCTGATCAGCGAATGGATCGGCATCCTCAAGATTCCGCTCGGACCGGGCACACTGCTGCTGTTGCCGCTGTTCTATGCCTTCATTCTGGGCGTGCTGCTCAATCCGCATCTCTTTTCCGGCACGCGTCGGCTGGTACCGGAAAGCGTCAGCCGGGCCGCCACGCCGCTGATCCTGATCTCGATCATGCCGTTCATCGCCCGCTTCGGCTCGACCATCGGGCCGGCCATCGAGCAGCTGATCGATGCCGGACCGGCGCTGGTACTGCAGGAACTGGGCAATCTCGGCACCATGCTGATCGCGTTGCCGGTCGCCGTGCTGCTGCTCAAGATGGGGCGCGAAGCCATCGGCGCGACCTATTCGATCGCCCGCGAACCCAATATCGCGATCATCTCCGACAAGTACGGCTTGAAAGGACCGGAAGGCATCGGCGTGATGGGTGTCTATGTCGTCGGCACCATGTTCGGCACGCTGTGGTTCGCACTGATGGCCGGCTATCTCGCCTCGCTGGAACTGTTCGATCCACGCGCCCTGGCGATGGCCTGTGGCGTCGGCAGCGGCAGCATGGTCGCCGCCTGCTCCGGCGCCCTGGCCGGTGCCGTGCCGGCCATGGCCGATGACCTGCTCGCCTTTGCCGGTGCCAGCAATCTGCTGACCTACGCCACCGGCCTCTACGTCTCGCTGTTCATCGCCCTGCCCGTCGCCGAGTGGCTCTACCGCCGGCTCGCTGGACGAGCGCACGCTGCCGGCGGCGTCGACGCCGCGGCTAGCGAGACCCCTTCGGTGCCGCCGGTGACCGAGGAACGACCGGAGCAGCATCTCGCCAAGACGGCGGTGGTGCTCGCCATGGCCTGCGTCGTTGCCTGGATCGCCAACACCATCAACGGCGCCTCGCTGATCGCTGCCTTGCCGGGCATGCTGATTCTCTATGCCATGACGCTGATCGGGCTGGCGATCACCCGCGTCGCACCGTTCTACCTGCCCAGCGTGGCCTGGGTATCGCTGGTCAGCATCGTGATGACCCTGCCGTTCTTCCCGGGCAACGACTGGATCGTCGACCAACTCGCATCGGTCAATTTCCTGGCCATCGTCACCCCGGTGCTCGCCTATGCCGGCCTGGCGCTGAGCCGCCGCGAATTCACCATGTTCCGCCAGACCGGGTGGAAGCTGATCATCGTCTCGCTGCTGGTATTCACCGGCACCTATGTCGGTTCGGCCGTGGTGGCCCAGCTATTGCTGTAATCGGTTTCCTTCATTCGCAACGGGCCATGGCGCATGGCCCTGATCAACCGGAGATGCGCATGAACCGCCCCGTCTCTTTCCCCGACCCGCAAACGCTGAGCGCATGGCGTCACGACTTTCACCGTCATCCGGAAATCGCTTTCGAGGAACGACGCACGCAGGGTCGCATCGTCGAAATCCTGCGCGAGCAGGGCCTGGCGCCGGTCACCGGCCTGGGCGGTGGCACCGGCGTCGTCGCCACCATCGAGGGCAAGCGCGGACCGGGGCGCAGCATCGGCCTGCGCGCCGACATCGATGCCCTGCCGATCGAGGAACTCAACGACTTCGACCACCGCTCCACCCTCCCCGGACGCATGCACGCCTGCGGGCACGACGGCCATACCACGATGCTGCTGGGCGCGGCCTGCGCCCTGGCACGCGACCCCGACTTCGCCGGGCGTGTCCACTGCATCTTTCAGCCCGCCGAGGAGAGCGAAGGCGGCGGCCGGGTGATGGTCGAGGAAGGGTTGTTCGAGCGCTTCCCGATGGAAGCGGTCTATGGAATGCACAACTGGCCCGGACTGGCGGTGGGCGAAGCCGCCGTCCACGACGGCCCGGTGATGGCGGCGTTCGATGTCTTCACGCTGCGCCTGAGCGGCCGGGGCTGCCACGCGGCGATGCCCCACCTGGGCACCGATGTGGTGCTTGCCGCCTGCCAGTTGGCGACGCAATTGCAGGGTCTGATCAGCCGCGAGACGCCACCTCACCAGGCTGCGGTGCTGAGCATCACCCAGTTCCACGCCGGCGACGCCTACAACGTGATCCCGGAAACGGTCGAGCTGCGCGGTACCGTGCGCTGTTACGACGCCGCGCTCAAGGCCCGGCTGGAGCAGCGCTTCCGCGACGCCGTCGACGCCACCGCCAGGTTCCACGGGCTCGAGGCGGAGTTCGACTATCAAGCCCGTTATCCGGCGACGCTCAACAGCGCCGAGCACGCCGCACGCTGCGCCGAGGTACTCGAAACCCTGCCGGGCATTCGCCGGGTCCATCGCGACCTGCCGCCGAGCATGGGCTCGGAGGACTTTGCCTTCATGCTCGCACGCTGTCCGGGCGCTTACATCTGGCTCGGCAACGGCGACAGCGCCGCCCTGCACAACCCGGCCTACGACTTCAACGACGCCATCGCACCGCTGGGCGTCGCCTACTGGCAGGCACTGGTGAGGTCGCTGCTGGCCGAGTGACATCGCACGGTGGTCGCTTACGACATCCAATGACAACCCAGGAGAGCAAGATGAAAATCACCGTCATCGGCCTCGGCCAGATGGGCGGCAACATGGCCCTGACGCTCCGGCGCGCCGGCTTCGACGTCACCGGCAGCGATGTGTTCGCACAGGCCCGCCGGCGCCTCGCCGCCCAGGGGCTCGCGACCGTCGACCCGGAAGCGCTACCCGCCAGCGATGTCTACCTGTTGTCGCTACCGACCTCGGCCCAGGTGCGCGAGGTGATCGAGTCCCGACCGAACCTGCTCGCCAGTGCGCCCAAGAGCAGCGTGATCGTCGACACTTCCACCAGCGACCCAGTGGTCAGCCGTGAACTCGCCGCCAAGGCGATCGCCGCCGGCCTGGAGTGGCTGGATGCGCCGGTCAGCGGCGGCCCCGCGGGCGCGGCCAGCGGCAAGCTCGGCATGCTGCTGGGCGGCGAGAGGGCCACCGTCGAGCGGGTGACGCCGATGCTGGAAGCGATGTCGGCCAAGCGCACTCACGTCGGCGGCCCCGGCAGCGGCCATGTGGTCAAGCTGGCCAACAACTACCTGTGCGCCGCCAATCTGATCGCCACCGCCGAAGCGGTGACGCTGGCGGCCAAGGCCGGGGTCGATCCGGCAGCCTGTCTGGCCGGACTCAACAGCGGCTCCGGGCGCAGCGCGGTCAGTGAGGTCAATTTCCCCGCGTGGATCCTGAGTGGACGCTTCGATTCCGGCTTCACCAGCGGCCTGATGCGCAAGGATCTGCGCCTGGCGCGGGACGCCGCCGCCGGCCTGGAGCTCGATCTGGCGCTGCTGCAACGCGTGGTCGACGGCTGGCACGCCGATCCCGACCACCCCGGCGACGGCGATGACTTCAATCACATCGCTTCACCGATCCTGGCCCAGGCCGGAGTCGACTTCACCGATGCCGCCGCCCGCGACGAGGAGACCTCCGCATGAACGCACTCGACACCCAGGCACGACGGCGTTTGGCCGGCTTGCTGACAAAGTTCGGTCTGTCGCTGGAAGCGGGGGACACGCCCTGCTCCAACTGGATCGACGGCGAACTGCGCGCCGGAGAGCAGGACTCGATCACGCTGATCAATCCCGCCACCGGCGGCGAATTGATCGCCTACCGGGACGCCGGTGCCGATCTGCTGGAATGGGCGGTCGCCGCCGCCACCCGCGCCCAGGCCGAGTGGATGGCGCTGACCGCCAGCGAGCGTGGTCGGCGCATGAACGCCGCGGTGCGGCGGCTGGAAGGTTATGAAGAGGATCTGGCCCAGCTCGAGAGCGTGGTCGCCGGCAAGCCGATCCGCGACTGCCGCGGCGAAGTCGCCAAGGTCCGCGAGATGTTCGAATACTACGCCGGCTGGTGCGACAAGCAGCACGGCGAAGTCATCCCGGTACCCACCTCGCATCTCAATTACGTGCGCCACGTGCCGTTCGGCGTGGTCGGCCAGATCACGCCCTGGAACGCGCCGATGTTCACCTGCGCCTGGCAGTTGGCGCCGGCCATCGCCGCCGGCAACGGCGTGGTGCTCAAGCCATCGGAACTGACGCCGTTCTCTTCGCTGGCGATCGCCCGGCTGCTGGAATCCGGCGGCCTGCCCAAGGGCCTGATCAACATCGTCAACGGCCTCGGTCCGACCACCGGCGCGGCACTGACAAGCCACGACGGCATCGGCAAGTTGGTGTTCGTCGGCTCTCCCGCCAGCGGCCGACTGATCGCCGAGGCCGGCGCCCGACGCCTGGTGCCGAGCGTGCTCGAACTGGGCGGCAAGTCGGCCAACATCGTGTTCAGCGATGCCAGGCTCGACGACGCCGTGGCCGGTGCCCAGGCGGCGGTCTTCGCCGCCGCCGGCCAGAGCTGCGTCGCCGGCTCGCGGTTGCTGATCCAGCGCGAGGTCTTCGACGCCGTAGTCGAGCGCGTGGCGCGTGCCGCCAGCCAGATCGCCGTCGGCCTGCCCGAGGACGAAGCGACCCGCATGGGGCCGCTGCAGAACGCCCGCCAGTTCGAACGCGTCAGTGGCATGATCGAGCGAGCCGCCGCCGCCGGGGCCCGCGTCGTCACCGGCGGTGGCCGCCCCGAAGATCTACCGCCAGGCGCCGACGGCTACTATCTCGCACCGACGGTCATCGCCGACGTCGATGAGACGATGGAGATCGCCTGCGAAGAAGTGTTCGGCCCGGTACTGGTGGCGCTGCCGTTCGACGACGAAGCCGATGCGATTCGGCTGGCCAACGCCACCCGTTTCGGTCTCGCCGGCGCGGTCTGGACCCAGGATCCGGCCCGGGCGCATCGCGTCGCCGGCCAACTGCGCGCGGGCACCGTGTGGATCAACAGCTACAAGGCGATCAACGTGATGTCGCCCTTCGGCGGCTTCCGCGACAGCGGTTTCGGCCGTTCCAGCGGCCTCGACGGTCTGCGTGAATATAGCGTTCCGCAAAGCGTCTGGGTCGAAACCGGGCGCGAAGCCAGCGTGGCGATGGGCTACGGCGACGGCCGCGAGTGACGAGATGCCGTCGAGTCGCGGTCGCAGCGGCATCGGTTCCCGTCGCACCGGCCCGGTGGCATGATGAAGGCGCGGTCCGTCGACCGACCGCCAGCGATATCCCCAGCCATGCATCGCACCAGGTTCGACGCCGGTGTGATCCCGACAACCAGGAAGCCAGCCATGGAAGCCAGCCCGGCCGACCACGACCCCGCAATCGAAGCCCATAGGACGATGATCCGGATGATCAGCGGGTACTGGGTCAGCCAGATGGTGCACTGCGCCGCGCGGTTCTCCTTGGCGGACTTGCTGGCGCCCCGGCCGCTGACCGCCGAAGCCGTCGCCAGCGCCTGCGAACTCGATGTCGACGCGACCTTTCGCTTTCTCAGAGCCTGTGCCGCGCTGGGCATCGTCGGCCACCAGGGCGGAAAATTCACCGCCACGCCGCTGCTCGAAACGCTGAGCAGCCACCATCCGGCCTCGCTCAAGGGGCGTGCCCTGGGGCTGGTCACGCCGGGCCAATGGCAGCCGTGGGGGCGACTGGAGTCGGTACTGAAGCACGGCTGCAGCCAGGCGGAGGCCGTGCTGGGATCGGACCTTTTCACTTATCACGACAACCATCCCGAGGAAGCGAGCGCGTTCACGCAGGCCATGGACGGTTTCACCCAGACGCTGCTGGAAGACGTCACCGGCGCCGTGGCCGTGCCGCCGGGCGCGTTGATCGTCGACATCGGTGGTGCCAGCGGCCTGCTGCTGCGTACGCTGCTGCAGGCCAACCCGGATACCCGTGGCATCGTATTCGACCGCCCGGGCGTCGCCGCGGCGACGGCGGAAAGCCTGCGTGGCACCGAGCTGGCAGCGCGCGTCACCGCCGAGGGTGGCGATTTCTTCGTCGCGGTACCCGCCGCCGACCGTTACTTGCTCAAACATATCCTGCACAACTGGAGCGACGACGACTGCGTCACGCTTTTGCGCAACTGTCATCGCCGCATGCATCCGGGCGGGCGCGTCGTGGTGTTCGAGATGTTGATGGGCGAGATCGGCGAGGGCGATCCCACCGCCGCGCTGGTGGACCTGCACATGCTGGTGGCGCTCTCCGGCCGGGAGCGCACGCCGGCGGAATACCGACGGCTGTTCGAGGCAGCCGGCTTTGCGCGGATGCAGGTCACGCCGCTACGCAACGGCTGGGCGATGCTGGAAGCCTGGAACGCCTGAAACCGGCGCGCTACTCGCCGGCCGACGAGCGAAACGCATGCATCCAGGCCCCGAGATGGCGCAGCAGCTTGAGACTTGCCTGCGGCTGGCGTCGGCCGACACGCGTGATCATGTGTGCCTGGGAGTTCTGGAACGGCTCGGACGCCACCCTGCGCGCCACCACGCTGCCCTGCTCGAGTTCGTGCGCGACGGAGAATCGGGGCAGCAGGGTGATGCCCATGCCGGCCACCACGGAACGCCGCAACACCGCCATCGAGTTGGTCTCGAGCGCTACCTGCGGATGCAGGCCGGCCTGGGCGAAAGCCTCGTCAACCAGTCGCCGCACGCCGTGTCCCGGCTTCCACAAGGCCGTCGGTATTTCACCAAGCCGGCGCAGGGAAATCGGTTCGGGCTCGTCGGCGAGTGGATGATCCGCCGGGCAGATGGCCAAGAGCGGCTGGCCGCTGGAGACCCAGAAACGAATCTGCGGGTGTACCCGCTCATGGAACATCAGGCCGATATGGGCGCGGTCCTCGACCACCGACTCGATGATTTCATCGGTGCCCGCCTGCTGGATGTCCAGTCGAATACCGCGATAGCGCTCGGCGAAGGCTTTGAGCGGCGCATCGATCAGATCGTTGATGAAGCCTTCGCCGACGACCAGCGAGATCGTCCCCGTCTCCAGGCGCTGATAAGCTTCCAGTCGGGCAATGAAATCATCGTCCAGAGCGCCGCGCTGGCGACAGTAATCCAGCGCCATCTCCCCCACCGGGGTTGGACGGATGCCTCGCGGCGTGCGCTCTAGCAGCGGAGCCTCGAATGCCGCTTCGAGCAGCGCGATCTGCCGACTGACGGCGGAGGGCGCGATATCGAGCCGGGCGGCCGCCTTGCGCAGCGACCCCGACTCGACCGTGACGCGAAAATAGATCAGGCGTTGGTGCGGAATGTCCATGCGTGATGATCCGGAAGAGTGTTGCGGTGATTAGTTCACTGACTCGCCACGGCGTCAACACACATCGAGTCGATGGCTTCGACGTCATCGGGGTCGACTTTTCCTAGTCGACGCTGTCAAAGT
The DNA here is from genome assembly GCF_003206715.1 of Salinicola peritrichatus. Classification (GTDB taxonomy): domain Bacteria; phylum Pseudomonadota; class Gammaproteobacteria; order Pseudomonadales; family Halomonadaceae; genus Salinicola; species Salinicola peritrichatus. Next base: position 28,702 of record NZ_PZJU01000060.1, read on the forward strand.
TGCACTCCGATAACGTTTTTTCCTTTTTTGCAGCTGGAGTCGTTCCATGTTCATCGCCATGAACCGCTTTCGAGTCAATCCCGCAAGAACCCAGGAGTTCGAAACGCTGTGGTTGGAGCGCGAGACGCGCCTTCAGGGCCTGCCTGGCTTCGTCGAGTTCCACATGCTGCGCGGCCCCGAGGAAGAGGACCATGTGCTCTATGCCTCCCACACCATTTGGCGCTCGCGCGGGGATTTCGAAGCCTGGACCCATTCGGAAGCGTTTCGCACCGCCCATGCCAACGCCGGTCAAAGCCGCCGCGAAGGGCTCTATCTGGGCCCGCCCAAGTTCGAGGGCTTCGAGGTCATTCAAACGATCGGCAGCGATGACGACGCTCGCTGAGCGTTTCCGCCTTCCACTGCCGCGGAGCCAGCGCGGATGAACGAGATATCCCGCGATGCCTTGTGGCCGATGCTGACCGAGGCGGCTCGCTCGGCGCTGGCAAGGGATCCGCTGCTCGGCGATCTCTATCGGCGCTACCTGCTGGAAGTCCCCGATTTCGCCGGGGCACTGGCCCGCGTCATTGCCGAGACGCTGGCCACGGCGGAAGTGACACCCGAGGCCGCGCTGGCACGGGTGGAAGCGACGCTGGGTCAACACCCCGAGATCGTCACGGCGGCCGAGCGCGACCTGTTCGCCCTGCTGCGCGAGGACGCCGCCATCCCCGAGCCCTTCACGCCGCTGCTGTTCTTTCCGGGCTACCGCGCCCTGCAGTGCTATCGAGTGGCGCATGCCTGGTGGCAAGCCGGGCTCACCGATCTGGCCAGTCATCTGCAGTACCGCGCGGCCATCTGCTTCGCCGCGGATATCCATCCCGCCGCCGTCATCGGATCGGGACTGTTCATCGACCATGGCGCCGGTATCGTCATCGGCGAAACCGCGGTGGTGGAGGACAACGTCACGGTTTTCCACGGCGTGACGCTCGGCGGTACCGGTAAACTCAGCGGTGACCGCCACCCCAAGGTGCGCCGAGGCGCCTTCCTCGGTGCCGGCGCGTGCATCCTCGGCAATATCGAAATCGGCGAGCAGGCCCGTATCGCTGCCGGGGCGATCGTCACCAGGCCGGTGGCAGCGAAAACCACCGTGCTCGGCCCCAGCGCCAAACCCCGCTAGCTCGCACCGGCATGTCGATCGCCGCGCGTCTGCTGGACGCCTTCCGTCCGCTCGATCCCGCTCTCGCGGCGGACCTGACCACGCTGGATAAACCCTGGCTGCGGGATGTCGCCTGGCTGCTGCACGCGCCCGACATGGCGACCATCGGCTATGCGGGCCGCCCGACGCTCACGGCATTGGGATTGGCGGAGTCGGAGACTCGTCGACGCTGGCTTGCCGCTTTGGCCGCTAAACAAGCGCTGTTCGACGCGCAGCTGGCGGCGCGCCGCTCGCAGCGCCTGGGGATTTACCACGAGACGCTGTGGCAGTGGATCGTGCAGCATGCCCCGCGAACCCGACTGCTGGCGCATAACGTCGCGCTGCGCGACGGCAACCGTACGCTTGGCGAGTTGGACCTGCTCTATCGAACGCACGCTCCGGACACGCACGGCGACGACATTCCCCGCATCGAGCATGCGGAGCTTGCGATCAAGTTCTTCCTGGGACTGCCCCAAGGCCCCGGCAACGATGACGATCCCTCCCGCTGGATCGGCACCGGCAGTTTCGATTCACTGGCGATCAAGTGTCACCGGTTGCGCCATCGGCAATTGCCGATGGCGCTGTCGCCATCCGCGGCGCAGGCTTTGGCAAGGCTGTTGCCACGGGCACGGCTGCATCAGCGGATCATCATGCCGGGAGTTCTCTATCATCCCTGGGAGCGGTCCCTTCGCCTGCCGGCATTCGCCAATCCGCAGGCTTATCAGGGGCTGTGGTGTCATCATCGAAGCTGGTCGACGCTGGCCGCTGCCTTGCCGGCCGACACGCGGGGCGATTTCCTGATCAAGCCTCATTGGCTGGCACCGCCACGCGGTCCCGGCGTGCCGTTGAGTACGCTGGGCGATGCACTGGCCAAGCACTTCTCCGGGCGCTGCACGCCCTGCCATCTTCGACTGCGCCTGCCCGATGCGCGTGCCTGCCGGTTGTTCGTAGTCACGGACGACTGGCCGCCGGCGATACCGCTGCCGCCCCGAGCCCTCGAGCCCAGCGCGCGTTGATCCACAGCGAGCCCACCAGGATGGCGGCACCGATCCCGAGCCGCAGCAAGTCGGCGTCACGATTCCAGATCAGCAGATTGACGATCAGCCCCGCCGGTATCAGCACGTTGTTCATCACCGCGAGCGTGCCGGCATCGACACGGCAGGCGCCCTTGTTCCAGAGGAAATAGCCCAGGCCGGAGGCCACGATCCCCAGCCATCCCAGTATGCCCCACTGCAGCGGCGTGGTCGGAAGTTGCGTCGAGTCGCCCAGCAGCGCAAAGGCCGGCACGGCAATACACAGCGCCCCGAGATAGAACCAGCCGAACAGGTGGCGGTGGGCGACATCCCTCGGCAGGCTGCGCGCCAGATGGCGGTAGCCGACCTGGCCGAGGGCGAAACTGAGATTGGAGCCCTGAACGACCAGGAAGCCCAGCCAGTAATCGGTGGTGATGCCGTCGTAGCGGATCACTGCCGCGCCCACAACCGCCAGCGCCGCGATGACCAGATAACGCGGCGAGAAACGGCGCGCCAGCAAATCGTCGACCAGGGTGATATAAAGCGGCGTGAAGATGGTGAACAGCAGCACCTCCGGCACGGTCAACAGCAGAAACGACTGATAGAAGAACAGGTACATGACACCAAGCTGGATGGCACCGATCGTCATCAGGCCCAGGCGGCTGCGCCAGCTGAGCACGGCCGGCCGCAGCAGCGGCAGAAATATCAGCGTGGCCAGAACGATACGGGTCATGACGGCAAAGTAGCTATCCACTTGCCCCGAAAGGTAAGCACCGATCAAACTGAAGGAGAAGGCCCACAGGGCTGTGACGCCAACGAGATAGGACATGCGAGGTTAACCTTAGGATTATGAAAAGTTGACTGCCATTATACGGTTCCGCGAGCTGTTGCCTAGGGTGGAGCGATTCCTGTTCACCGCGCATGCCGGCCCAGGCTCACGAACCGGCTGGCAAGGCCGGGGCGAAGGTCGATTGGCGGTGCAATGCCACGACTCGACGATCCGTTTTCATGAGTCCGGCAGCTTCACATTGGCGGGTCAGGCGCAGAGCGTCCCGATGCGCAACGTCTATCGGTGGGAGTGTCGGGCGGATCGCATTTCGCTGTTTCACGAAAGGCGCGGACCGGATGCCGCTGTCCATCTCTTCGACTTGATCGCGGAAGGCGAAGAGACGCTGATCAACGCGACGGTGCATCAATGCGCGGCCGATGCCTATAGCGGAAAGATAGTGCTGCGGCCCGATGGATTCGACCTGCAATGGAGAATCCTGGGTCCGCGCAAGGATGAGCGGATTCTCTACCACTATCGGACGTGACCATTGTCAGTGGTACCGAAAACGACGGAGGCTTCCCGTAGGAAGCCGCCAATCGGTTACTGGATTGCCTATCGCGTCGCGATGATCCAGATGGCATGAATGATGCCTGGAATATACCCCAGCAGCGTCAGCAGGATGTTGATCCAGAACTGTAAGCCCAACCCCACCTGCAGGAAAACCCCTACCGGCGGCAGAATGATGGCGAAGATGATACGAATGATGTCCATGTAGCCTCCTATGCTTGGAACGACATCGCTACCGATTGTGTCAATCCGTTGCGGTGTTTCTTCGTCACCGAACTCGTAATTCATCGAGCCGAGCGAGCAATGCGCGCCTCCCGAATCGCTTTGAACATTCTCGACGCCCACACTCAGCATAGACGGGTTCCTCTCCCCATGCCGGATCTCCCATGCCGGATTTCGGGTCGTGGAGCACTAGCCTTTTCCGGCGTTTCCGTCGTCCTCACCCGACCGCGATCGGCGCGTCTTGGCACGAATCGATTGAGAATCGGCCGCTAATTCCTCGTGATAGCGTTCCCAATCCTCCCAGTCGTGGGGCGTACCGCTACGCGGGCCATGCTCGGCGGCTTCACGAGCGCGCGCCCAGGCTTTCTCTTCCAGCGTCTGAGGTTTGTCCTCCTCCTTGTCGAGGGGGATGCCTTGCTTGGCGAGATAGTCGCGAGCATTCATATTCATTCTCTCCCTGCCGGTATTTACCGGCGCAAGGTTGCCTTCTCTTTACCTCTACATTTGCTTAGCTATGCGTCTTTACCGCATACTGTATGCATAGACAGCATATCGAGGAACTTCACATGGTACTCTCGTTCCCGACGCCCTACGAGCGCCTCGCCCGACGTGTCGCCAACGCCGTTGCCTCCGCGGGTAACCGGCAACGCCGTCAGCTTGTCGTTATCCGCAATCCTCACGAATCGATAATGGACTGGTCACAGTTGATGGCGCGACTGGAAATCGCAGCGGATATCCGTGTCGTGCAGATCACCGACAGCGATGCGCTCCTGAGTTGGCGACACTGGAGTTGGGGAGCGGCGTCTTGAGTCCCCGCAAGACTCGGTTTTGCCATTATCGAAGTGGCGAATAAATATTCATGGTCGGGCATAGATTCAACTGGTACGAGCGTGTCAGCGCACAGCGACAACCAAGAATGGACAAGCGCCCCGGCCGGGACGCTTGTCCTTGAGATTAAAATAAACTTCACTTCATGCCGAATCGACACCGAGCGTTAACCATTCCATGAAGTGAAGCTTATCCAAGCAGAGTAAGAAATCGACTATTCGACGTCGCCGACGCCTTTAGTCACGTCAGCCATGCTTCCATATTCCTGATCAGGCAACTGACGAATGATTTCCATTACATCATCTTCTGCACCATTCTCCTTGGCTTGCTTTTCGATATCCGCTCGGCTGGCAGGAAAATCGATACCCTTCAGATGATGAGTAATATTTGCGGGAGATTGCCCTCCGAGACCTCTAGTCATAACCCCTCCTTTTCGTGGAATTGCATGACTTTCTTCACCAAGTTCTAGGAGCTACGTCCGCCACTATTGCTGTTGTGGCCACCCTTCTTACCAGCTTCGGAAGCTTTTTCAGGATCGTTGGCGAAGTTGCCCCCGCTATGCTTTCCGCCCTTCCGGCCGGCTTCAGAGGCTCTTTCGGGATCATTGGCGAAATTGCCGCCACTGCTTTGGCCACCCTTATGACCGATTTCCTCGAAGTGTTCATGGTCATGGCTCTCAGCATTCGCTTTGCCGCCTTTCTGACCAGCCTCTATCACGGACATGCCTTTATCGTCTTTGCGCTTATCAGTCATACAAACCTCCAGATTACTTAATGACCCTGATAAAAACTTTACTAAGTTGCATAACAAACGGTATGTAATGCATACCAGCATCATTTGATAGCTAGGCGGTCTCAAGTTC
>NZ_PZJU01000061.1 GCF_003206715.1 Salinicola peritrichatus
ACTGTGCCACTACATCTACGGGTGTCCTCGAAGTTGTTGAAGACCATCAGAGCGACACCTACCGCGCCGTTTATACCGTCAAGTTTGAAGGGGCGATTTACGTCCTGCACTGCTTCCAAAAGAAGTCCAGCAGTGGCATCGCCACGCCCAAAGCCTGAAATGGAAAAGGTTCGTGAACGTCTGAAAGCCCTCGAGCAGCATCTAAAGGAGCATCGTCATGATCGAGATTGAAGAAGGTGGCGGTAACGTTTATGCCGATCTCGGCTTCCCTGACGCCGATGAAATGCTCATCAAAGCCCAGCTTGCCACTGAAATTGCCGATGTTATCAAGCGCCGTCGGCTTACTCAGGTCAAGGCATCTGAAATCATGGGCATTTCCCAGCCCAAGCTCTCCGGTCTTCTTCGCGGTCAATTCCGTGGCATCAGTGAAGCGAAGATGCTCGACTGCCTGGCACGTCTCGGTCGCGAGGTTCGTATCGTCGTCGGCCCAGCTCGGCCACGCTCGGAACCCGGCCAGGTGCAATTGGAGTTCGCTGGTTGAAATTCGCTCGGTGAGGCCGTTCGACTAAACCCGATTCAGGCGTTGATACTTTGTTGACACCAAAGCAGAAAAGCCGCCAATGAGCGGCCCTTGAGGAAATATAACTAATTGAAATTCTGACAAACCTGGTGCCGGTGAGTGGATTCGAACCACCGACCTACGCATTACGAATTAGCGTTCCCGCACTTTTACGCAGTTACCCCGGCTTTGCTGTACGTCTCTAAGCGTCTATTATCAAAGCACTTTCACCACCTTAGTCTTTGCTCGGCTTCTACGGAAATATACCCAAATCGATGCATTTCCTAGACCCGGCATATACCCAGACGGACCTACGCACTCCCGCCGCACCGCCTTGGAGGCCCGGCCATGCCGAAGCTCACTTTCACGAAGAGGGCCATCGATGACCTCCCTCTACCTCTCGAGGGCAAGCGCGCCAACTACACCGACACCAAGGTGCCCGGCCTCGAACTGCGGATGACGTCGAAGGGCACCAAGACCTTCAGCTGCCAACGCTGGGTGAAGGCGACGAGCCGTGCGGAGAGGATCACTCTCGGTCGCTATCCTGGCATGACTATCGAGCAGGCACGGCGGCAGGCTTTGCAAATCAGCAGCGCGATCGCCAGCGGTGATAATCCGGCTGAAGCACGGCGGCAGCTGCGTGGCGAACCGACCTTCGGCGATCTGTTCGCTGACTTCCTGCGCAAACACTCGGTGCGGAAGAAGAAAACTTGGCGTGAGGACGAGAAGAATTACAACCGGCATCTGGCGCCAACGCTGGGCAGCCGGAAACTCTCCAGCCTGGCGCGAAAAGACTTTGCCCAAATCCATGGCGCTATCAGCAAAACGGCACCCGCACACGCCAACAAGGTGCTCGCACTTTGCTCGGTGATGTTCAACTGGGCAATCGATGCCGGTGTATGGGATGGCCAGAACCCTGCCGCGGGTATCAAAAAGAACAAGGTCGAGCAGCGTGACCGGTTTCTACAGCACCACGAGCTACCCAGATTTTTCCAGGCTTTGGCGGCGGAGCCATCCGATACGGTCCGCGACTTCTTCCTTGCCTGCCTGCTGACGGGAGCCCGGCGAGCCAATGTACTGGCGATGCGTTGGGATCAAGTCGACCTGGCCGAAGGTGTGTGGCGAATCCCCGACACGAAGAACGGAGATCCCCAGCTCGTCACTCTCGCCAGCCAACTGGTCAGCGTTTTGGAGGATCGCCACACCAATGTATCCGGTCCGTGGGTATTCCCCGGTGAGGGCAAGACTGGCCACTATGCCGAACCGCGAAAAGGCTGGGAGCGAATACTCGCCCGAGCCCAGGCATTGGGTCTCGTGCAAGCAATCGCGACTGCCGAAGCTTGGGATGATCCGGATATCACTCGAGCGGTGGAAATCGCGCTCACCCAGCCGCGTCAGGCTCAACGGCTGTACGCCGATGAGATCCGAAGGCATGGACTCGACCCGGAGGCTTACGCGCTGTCGAAGCTACGAATCCACGACCTACGTCGAACCTTGGGAAGTTGGCAAGCCAGGCACGGCGCATCGCTGGCCATCATCGGAAAATCCCTCAATCACAAGAGCGTGCAGGCCACCGCTATCTATGCCCGCCTGGATATCGATCCTGTTCGTGACAGCGTGACACGAGCGGTCGATAACCTGCTGGCTGCGGGTGGCATTTCGGAGCCGGGTAAAGTGGTTCCAATAAAGCGCCGATAGAGTTCTCAAACGAGGATTTTCCGGGTCCGGTGCAAATCGCGATGTCCGTTGTGTCTTTGTGTCCTGAAACATATTAAGTAGTTGATTTATAAACAATACTTAGTTAAGACACAAAGCGCCCCGCAGCTGGACACAAACGCTTCGGACACAAGTTGTGTCCGTCTTCACCGAGCATTCACCGCAACTCTCGAGGGGCGAGCGCTGGGCCGGCCTCCCAAGCAATCCTACTCTGCTAGGGCTGATCTTAAGCCGGCTGCAGCTACCTCCCTGGCGGCTATCGAAACGTAGTGTTCAGACACGGCAGGAGCAAAGGAATGGAAACTGGTGAGCAGGTAGAGGGGATCTTCGGTGACAAGCTTTATCAACGCCTGGCGAAGGCTGCACTTCCAATCCTGATCAACTATGCGAGGGCCGGTCAGACGGTTACCTACCAGGATCTGGCGCGAGAGCTCAGCACACTCGGCATTCATGAACGGGACATTCACTACCGACACATAGGGCGCATAGCGGGATCAGTAGCTGACACGCTGATCGACTTGGGGAAGCAGCGGGATGAGCTCCTACCGCCCCTCTCGTCCTTAGTCGTGAGCAAATCGAACGGGCAACCTGGAGAAGGCGTCGACTACTTCCTGCGTCACTACTTCGACTTGAGGGCCGTACCTCAAGAAACACGCGAAGCCTACGTGGGCATGGCACAACAGGCGGTCTTCGATTACCAGGCTTGGGAAGGCGTGTTGTATGAGCTCGGAGTTGAACCGCTCATCGTCGACCGCAACAGCGAAGCGACAGCCGCCGCCGCGGAGAGTGGCGGCCGAGGCGGCGAGGGGCCAGAACACAAAGCGCTGAAAGAGTTCGTCGGTGACAATCCGGGCGCGATCGGGCTGAAGCGCGTCGATCCTCCCTGGTACGAATGCCCCCTCGGCTCCGGTGACCGTCTCGATATCTTCTTCGAATCCCCAAGGCAGTGGATCGGCGTCGAAGTGAAATCCCACCTCTCCGACGATGCCGACGTGCTGAGAGGCATTTACCAATGCGTGAAGTATCAAGCGATCTTGGAAGCGGAGAGAGTCGCCAGCGGTTTCGACGTTACCGTCAGAGCCATCTTGGTATTAGGCGGCACGTTGAGCCAGCAGAACCGGCGCCTAAAGAATCTGTTCGATGTGGAAGTGTTCGAGGGCGTGCGGCCAATATCGTAGAGGGCGACTCCCGCCGACGATAACACCCGACGACACAAGGCAAAGGCCGGCAACCCTGTTCGCGCACTCGGCGGTATAGCGAGGGCCGGGGTTGCGGCGTATAGTATCTACTCGTATTCGATTACTAGATAACCGGGATGAGGTATCGAGATGGTTACCACCATTGATATCGACCACCGTGCGCTCGCCAAGCTGGCAAGTGAGCAGGCTATGCGTGACACCGTCGCCGTAGGGCAACCAGGGGGTTGGTGCGTCGAAGTCGAGCTGAACGGGTCTCGCGGCCGGCTCGTCTCCAAGCGCGGCGGTCCGCGTTTGTTCAGCCGATTCGAGACACTGGCCGGTTACCTCCGGCGAGTTGGCATCGACCACTTCAGCGTGGAGGCCGAGCACTTCACGCCCACCTCGTCACGCGCTCGCCCGGACGCTGCCGAGCGCATGACCAGGACCCACGATGCCGCCGAACACGACGCCTGGTTCAGGCGCCAAGTCGAACAGTCCCTGCACGAGGCCGATAGCCCCGGTGCACAGTGGACGGAGAACGTGCCCGCAATGAGCCGTATACGCGATCGAATAAAGGGACAGCAGTCGCGACGGCAGGGCCAAGATGATCGTTAGGTGGCTCGAACGAGCGATCGTCGATCTGGAGGGCATCGCCGACTATATCGCCATGGATAGACCTGATGCTGCGTTGAGCATCGTGGATCGGGTAGAGGCATCTGCCGAGGCTATCCCCGACAACCCACAGCGTGGGCGCTCGGGGCGCGTCTCGGGCACGCGCGAGCTGATCATCGCCGGCACGCCCTACCTCATCGTGTACCGCATCAGCCCGAATACGATCGATGTACTGAGAGTGCTACATGGTGCTCAGCAATGGCCTCCCTCGCATTGAGTTTTTCAGCCATGACCTACCCGAGCTCAATGCAACTGTTGGGCACGCCGTTTTATCCGCTTACTCACAATCTGGATCAGGTATTCGAGATCCTCGCTGAGCTCACCCTTTACGAAGAATACGCCTACATCATCGATCAGGCCTTTGCATTGATTGAGAACGTGGGAGACGAAATAGCTCCAGATTATCCGCCCGAGCCTCTCCCCGATGATTTATCGAGTACTGATGAACTAGTGCGCGCGCACAAAGCCAGAGAAGCTGAATTGATAGCGCGGGATCGTCTTATAGCCGACATGGAAGAGCTACTGTTCTCCATTCATCGAAGCGGCGACGTCCGTCTACTAATCGAGGCAAGGCGCTACCCTGTTCATTCCGCGATCCGCAGCCAAGTTGATGGCACGGATCAGTTCTCTGATGACGTCCTTGTCTACCTTTATGCGATCATGAAAGCATCACAGGTGGTCATGACCATTGCCAAGCTCCTGTACGATGCAGAAGAGGCCTTATTCGTGAGCCTTGGCGCCGAAACCGACAACGAAGCGGGGAGGACTCTTGCGGACTGTAGTGTAGTGGTCAAG
>NZ_PZJU01000062.1 GCF_003206715.1 Salinicola peritrichatus
GCTCTGTCTGAAAAATAGACCCGTAAACAGCGCTCGATGCAGGCCAGCGTGACCATGGCACGGTAACTTTTTGCCAGCTTGTCGTAGCGAGTACAAAGTCGCCGCTTTTCCTTCATCCAGCCAAATAGACGCTCTATCACATTGCGACGCCGATAACGCGGGCGCTCGAACAGGCGGGGTAGTCCTGGCTTGGGGCGACGGTGCATCTGTCGGTGCCGGATCGTCGGTCGTATTCCGTACCGGTCGCAGTAGCGACGCAATCGATCACTATCGTAACCTCGGTCGGCCAGCAGATGGCGGCAGCGCTTGCGGGGACGTCCCGTATGACCTGGCAAGCGGATCTGCTCCATGACAGGAACGAGATAGCGTGAATCGGCATGCTGACCAGGCGATAGCAGGAAGCTCAGGGGAACGCCATTGGCATCGCAAACCAGGTGAATCTTGGTGGTCAGGCCGCCTCGGCTTCGTCCAAGCGCATGGCCTACCCGTTCTCCAGAGCCCCTTTTTTACTGCCACCAGCGGCAGAGCGAGTCGCTCGAATCGAGGTGGAGTCCACCATCCAGGTATCGAGATCCATGTAACCATCTTCCCGAAGCTTCAGGTGAAGGCGTGACAGGCTGCGTTCGAGTGTGCCGTCATCTCGCCACTGACGAAAGCGCTGGTAGACCGTTTTCCATGGGCCGAAGCGTTCGGGCAGATCCCGCCATTTGGCGCCGGAACAGAGGATCCAGAAGATGCCGTTGAGCATCTGCCGGTCATCGCGGCGTGGGCGTCCACGCCCAGCGGGCGTGCCAGGCGAAACGATATCTTCAATCAATGTCCAACCCTGATCGGAAATCTCGTAACGTCCTGCCATGACAATACCTCCAAG
>NZ_PZJU01000063.1 GCF_003206715.1 Salinicola peritrichatus
TTTTGACACGGCCTGCGCGCGCGCTGTTGCGGGTGAAGCCGGCTTTCCTGACCAAGTGCGTGGTGATGACACGGTAGACGATGCCCAGCACATGGCTCATCACCTCGGGTTTGTTAGCGAACAGAAAACGCAGCGGATACGGAAAGCTCAGGACCCACTGTCTGACCGGCTGCTCTGGAAAGACCTCGTCGACCAGCAACGCCGCGGCTTCGGCCATGCGCCGAGCCCCGCAACTGGGGCAAAACCCCCGGCGCTTGCAACTGAAGGCGACCAGCCGCTCCGCGTGGCAGTCATCGCAACGCACGCGCAAGAAACCGTGCTCCAGGCGCCCGCAGCCCAGGTACTCGTCGAATTCCCGCTGTACGTAGTACGGCAAGGCACGGCCTTCGCGCGCCATCTGTGACACAAACGCCGGGTAGTTGTCTTCGACGATCCGGTAGAGCAGAGTCTGCTCTGGGCGGTGGCGCTGGTAGCGCCGTGCGTTCTGCTGCGAGCGGTCCGGCGGGCCGGCCTCATGCCCGTGCCGCACATTTCCGCACGCCGCCTTGCCTCGGAGGCCTCCATGCGGGAGCTTCTGGCAGCCCTGCAGCGGGAGAACAGCGGCGAGCACATTTTCGTCATCGCCGGAGATCCGGCCGTTCCCGAAGGGCCCTATGCGGATTCCCTGTCCCTGATAAGGCAGGCCCCGCTCGCGGAATATGGAGTGAAGACCGTCAGCATCGCCGGCTATCCGGCGGGCCATCACGCAATTGCCGAGACGGCCTTGTGGGAAGCGCTGGAAGCCAAGGCCGATGCGCTGGCCGAGCAGGGCCGCGAGGGAAGCATCGTCACGCAGTTCGGCTTCGACGCAGATCCCGTGATCGCCTGGATCGAGCAGGTCCGTTCGCGTGGCATTCGCCTGCCGATCCGGATCGGCGTGCCCGGCCCCGCCGGCATCAGGCGGCTGCTGGGGTATGCGCGGCGCTTCGGGGTGGGCCCGAGCGCGGAGGCCGCGAAAAAATATGGTTTCTCGCTGACCGACCTGGTCGGCACTGCGGGCCCCGACCGGTTCCTGGCGGACCTGGCTGCCCGGCTGGACCCCCGTGAGCACGGCACCGTGGGCGTGCATTTCTACACTTTCGGCGGACTGGAGACGAGCGCCAGGTGGGTGCGCGAATTCATCGACGGGGCTCCGTCTTCCTGACCGGATCCTCGCCCTCCTCCTGAAACCGGCGCAGGACCGCCTTCTCGATTTCCAGGATGATGAACAGCGCGAGGCCAAGCGCGATCACGACAGCCCCTTCGAGGAGGGTGAGCGGCCGGGTGTCGAACACACCTTGCAGGAACGGCAGATAGGTGAAGGCGATCTGCGCCGCGATGATGGTGGCCAGCGCGATCAGCACGGGCCTGGTGCCCAGCGCCCCTTTCAGGGTCAGCGAACCCATGTGCAGGAAGCGCACGTTGAACAAATAGAAGATCTCCGCCACCACCAGCATGTTGACCGCCAGGGTGCGGCCCTTCTCGATGCTGGCGCCCAGTGCTTGCGAGCCGAAAAAGACGACGAGCACGACGGTCGCGAACAGCGCCGAAACCAGCACCACGCGCCACAGCAGCACTCCGGTGAGCAGCGGTGCGTCGCGCTTTCGCGGTGGTCGCTCCATGACGCCCGGCTCGGGCGGCTCGAAGGCGAGGACGAGGCCCAGCGTGACCGCGGTGACAAGGTTGATCCACAGGATCTGCGTGGCCGTCAGCGGCAGGGTGAAGCCGGCTAGGATGGCGAGGATGACAACGATCGCCTCGCCGCCATTGGTCGGCAGCGTCCAGGCGATGACCTTCCGGATATTGTCGTAGACCGTGCGGCCCTCGCGCGCGGCGGCGACGATCGAGGCGAAATTGTCGTCGAGCAGCACCATTTCCGACGCCTCCCGCGCGGCCTCGGTGCCGGCGACGCCCATCGCGGTGCCCACATCGGCCTGCTTGAGCGAAGGCGCATCGTTCACGCCGTCTCCGGTCATCGCGACAATGTGGCCGTGCGATTGCAGTGCGCGCACGATGCGCAGCTTGTGCTCCGGGCTGGCGCGCGCGAACACCGCCACCTGCGGCACGCGGGCGGCGAGCTCCTTGTCGTCCATCGCCTCGATTTCGCTGCCGGTCAGGGCTTGCGGATCGTCCGCGAGCTCCAGCTGGCGGGCAATGGCGACGGCGGTCGCGGCATGGTCGCCGGTGATCATCTTGATGGCGATGCCGGCAGAGCGGCATTCGTCGATGGCGACTTTCGCTTCCTCGCGCGGGGGGTCGATGAAGCCCATGAGGCCCAGCATCCGTGCGCCCCGCAGGTCGTCATGGCTCATGCGCTCGGATTCGTCGGCAAGCCGCAGCATGGCGAAAGCCAGCAGACGCTCCCCTTCCGCGGCGGAGCGCTCTATATGCGCGTTCCAGTCGAGCTTGCGGGAATCTTCGTCGCACAGCGCGAGAACCGCCTCGGGCGCGCCCTTGATGAAGGCGACGTGGCCGCCGTCGGGCGCCCGGTGCAGCGTGGCCATATAGCGGTAGGAGGCGTCGAACGGAATCTCGTCCAGCCGCCGCCATTCGCGCCTGAGGCTCTCCGTCTCCAGCCCCGCCTTGGTGGCGAGTGCCAGCAGCGCGCCTTCCATCGGGTCGCCGGCAACGCTCCACTGGCCGTCCGCCAGGGAAAGCCGCGCCTCGTTGCACAGTGCGCCGCAGCGGATCAGCTCGGCGGGCGGCTCGACCGGGCCGGCGGAGGCGCCGGCGGGCGTCACCTCGCCCTCGGGGGCATAGCCGATGCCGCTGACGACAAATTCGCGCTCGGGCGTGAACAGGCGCTCCACGGTCATCTCGTTGCGGGTGAGGGTGCCGGTCTTGTCCGAACAGATCACGCTGGTGGCGCCCAGCGATTCCACCGCCGGCAGCTTGCGGATCACCGCGCGGCGCGCCGCCATCCGCTGCACGCCGATGGCAAGGGTGATGGTGATGACCGCGGGCAGCCCCTCGGGGATCGCCCCCACGGCGACGGCGACGACGGCGATCAGCGCCTCCACCCAGTCATATCCGCGCACCAGGACCGCGAAGGCGAACAGCGCGGCCCCAAAGGCGAGGATCACGATCGTCAGTAGGCGGGCGAAGCGGTTGATCTGCTGCAGAAGCGGGGTCACCAGTGGCGGAACCTGCTGCAGCATGCCGCTGATCCGGCCGATCTCTGTCCTGGAGCCGGTTTCCACGACCAGCCCGGTAGCCTGCCCGCGGGCGACCAGAGTTCCGGAAAAGGCCATCGAAGTGCGGTCGCCCAGCGGCGCGTCGGCCGCCACCGGTTCCTCGCCTTTTTCGGAGGCGACCGATTCGCCGGTCAGCGCCGCTTCCTCGATCGCCAGGCTCCGTGCACGCAGGATGCGCAGGTCCGCCGGCACGCGGTCGCCCGCCTCGATCAGCACCACGTCGCCGGGCACCAGTCCGGCGACCTCCACCTCGCGCTTCTCGCCGTCGCGTATGACGATCGCCTGCGGAGAGATGAGGCCGCGCATGCCGGCAAGCGCCCTTTCGGCGCGCCCCTCCTGCACGAAGCCGACCACCGCATTGACCAGCACCACCAGCAGGATGACCGTCGCATCGACCGCGTGGCCGAGCGCGAAGGCCGCAATCGCGGCGGCCAGCAGGAAATAGATCAGCGGATTGTTGAACTGGGCGAGGAAGCGCCACAGCGGATGGACGGGACGGGCTTCCGGTAGGCTGTTGGGCCCGTGGCGGGCCAGGCGCGCTTCGACCTCCTGGCCGGACAGACCCCCAAGATCGGATTCCAGTGCCGCAAGCGCCTCGTCTGCTGCGCGCGCGTGCCAGTCGCCCGATGCCGATGCCGCTGTTGCCATACGTAATCCCGGTCCTCGCGTATAAGAAGAACAAACGCCCTCTGTCGAGTATCGAACTGTAGCCGAAGCCTTGTTGGCGGTCGAGTTTCGAGGGTTCGTCAGGCCATGTGGGCCTGGCGTGCGACGCAGGGCAGGCGGTTTTGGCCCTGGATGTCTTGCCAAGGAGCATTTCCCTGACATCAAGACGAAGGCAACCCTGCCGCCCAGCTGGGCATGGTGTTCCTGAAGGTCGTCAATGCAGGGCCGGGACCATCTTCTGCTTCGGCGGGGCACGCACTGCCGGCCGGTGGTAAGCCTTAGGCATCGCGCCCTGATCCTCCAGGGGGTCGAGGATCTTCCTGATGGCTACCGGGTCTTCGATGGCGGCAACGATCTTGACTGCGCCGCGGCACGCCTCGCACGTCTGAACATCAATGTCGAATACGCGTTTCAAGCGCTTCGCCCAGGTCATGGCTGCGTGCTTCTCGGCAGGCGTTTGATCTTCAGATTCGGTCGCAGGCCTCTGGCGCCCCTTCCCTCGCTTGGCCGGCGTTACCCGCGCCCGCCATTGGCTGTTCGGGGCAAACACGCCGTGGAAGCGCGTCAGATTGACCCGTGGCCGCGGCACCAGGGCGGCCAGGCGCGCCAGAAAGTCGTGCGGCTCGAAGAACACATGTGTGGTTCCGTCTCGATACGGCGTCTTGAGCTGGTAGTGCACCAGGCCGCTGCTGGTCAGTGACAGGCGTGGTGAGTCGACAGTCGCTGGCCCGGGAGGAACAGGCTTTGAACGCGCGTATCGACGCCTGGCTGGAAGGCCTCGACGAGACCGACCGCGAGGAAGCGCACCGGGATGGGCCCGACGATGACCAGCGCCGCCGAACACTCGAACGGCTCAAGGCCCTGCGTGACCAGACCCGGGACAATCGTGAGCGCATGGAACGACTCGGGATCCAGCATCACGTCACCGGTGAGCCCGAGGCCCGGCTCATGCGCTCACCGCAGGGAAGCCGGACCGCGTATAACCTGCAAACGGTGGTGGATACCGACACCCATCTGATCGTGCACCATGAGACGGTGCAGGACGGCGATGACAGCCGCCAGTTGCGGCCCATGGCGGACGCAGCACAAGCGGCACTGGAGACAGACCCGATCGCGCTACTGGCCGATGCCGGCTACTCCAACGGCGAACGGCAGCAGCACTGCGAGGACCGCCACGTCGCGTGTCACATCCCGCCTCGGCGGACCGTCAACAACCAGGGGGCGGCCAGCTCTATCAGGCCGATGCCTTTCATTATGATCCGGCCCGGGATGCCTACCGCTGTCCGGCCGATCACTGGCTGCCGCTGAAACAACGCAATCGGTCCCAGAAAGTCCTTCACTATGCCAACCCTTCGGCCTGTGCCGGCTGTTCCCTCAAGCCACGCTGT
>NZ_PZJU01000064.1 GCF_003206715.1 Salinicola peritrichatus
ACCTGAATAGTTACATTAAATCATTGAAAAAGGAATCGTCGTCGATTGACCACGCCGTATCAGGCGCGTGACGGAATGGTTCTTACCTAAGCATAGGTCGCAGCCGGTTTGCCAGTCCGGCCGCCCGTGAGCGCTCAGTGGAAATCCCGACTGCGCGTGCTCAGTCCGTTCAGCAATCCCGTGAGATCGACCAGACGTCTGGCGATCACATGCCGGACCCCATCGTGACTCTCGAGCTTGCCGGCCACGCGCAGCAGTTGCGATTCGAGCAAACTCCGACGATAGCGCTCGGCGACATGCCGCCAGACGACGACGTTGACCATGCCGAACTCGTCCTCCAGGGTCACGAATATCACACCACTGGCGGTACCGGGGCGCTGACGCCCGACCACCAGACCGGCCACCGCAACGTCGACGTCGCTCGGCAATTCGGCCAGCCGCTGCGAATCCACCACGCCACCGAGTCCACGCGCTCGCCCCGCACGGCACTCCTCGCGTAGCAGCGAGAGCGGATGCGGACCCAGCGTGGTGCCAAGGGTGGCATAGTCGGTCTTGAGGGCTTCGCCGACCTCGACCGCCGGCAGCATCGGTTCCTCCTCTTCGATATCGACCTCGGCGAACAGCGGCTTCTGGGTCTCCACTCCAGCGATCGCCCAGCGTGCGCGGTGGCGATCGCCGGCCAGGCTCTCCAGCGCGCCAGCATCGGCAAGACGCGTCAAGACGGCCCGCTTGACCCCGGCGCGGGCAGCCAGGCGCTCGATATCGTCGCAGCCGGGCGTGTCGCGGGCGGCGATCAAGCGTTCGGCATCGCTCACGGCAAGCCCCTTGATCATGTGCAGACCGAGGCGGATCGCCAGCTCGTCCGTCTCCTCGCCGGCCGGTTCCAGGGTGCTCTCCCACTGGCTCACGCGGATGTCCACCGGGCGCACCTCGACCCCGTGGCGCCGCGCATCCTGCAATATCTGATCGGGGGAATAGAAGCCCATCGGCCAACTGTTGATCAGCGCACAGGCGAAGATCGCCTGCTCATGGCACTTGAGCCAGCTACTGGCATAGGTGAGCAGGGCGAAACTGGCGGCGTGGGATTCGGGAAAACCGTAGCTGCCGAAGCCCTTGATCTGTTCGAAGATGCGCTCGGCGAAGTTTTGGTCGTAGCCACGCTCACACATGCCCTCGACGATGCGCTTGCGGTGCGGCTCGAGCCCGCCGTGGCGCTTCCAGGCCGCCATCGAGCGGCGCAGCTGATCGGCCTCGCCGGGGCTGTAGCCGGCGGCCTCCACCGCCAGCGCCATCACCTGCTCCTGGAACAGCGGCACGCCCAGGGTGCGCTCGAATACCTTTTCGAAGGCTTGCGAGGGATAGCTGATCGGCTCCTCGCCATTTCGTCGCTTGAGATAGGGATGCACCATGTCGCCCTGGATCGGACCGGGGCGCACGATAGCCACCTCGACGACCAGATCGTAGAACTTGGCCGGCTTGAGCCGGGGCAGCATCGCCATCTGCGCGCGGGACTCGATCTGGAACACGCCGATGGTGTCGGCGCGCTGGATCATGGCGTAGGTCTCGGGATCGTCAGGCGGAAGATCCGCCAGACCGTAGTCGAGCCCGCGATGCCGCTCGAGCAGGTCGAAGCTGCGCCTCAGCACCGTCAGCATCCCCAGCGACAGCACGTCGACCTTAAGCAGGCCGACCAGGTCGAGATCGTCCTTGTCCCACTGGATCACGCTGCGTTCGGGCATGGCCGCGTTCTCCACCGGCACCAGGGTGTCCAGTGGCGCGTCCGAAATGACGAAGCCGCCGGGATGCTGGGAGAGATGACGCGGAAAGCCGATCAGCGAGTCGGCCAGCACCAGCAGGCGCTTGAGCATCGGCTCCGCCGGTTCGAAACCCTGCTCGCGCAGGCGCGCCTCATCGGGCATGTGGTCGCTCCAGCGTCCGGCGCAGCGGGCCAGCGCATCGATGCGTTCCGGCACGAAGCCCAGCGCCCGGCCGACGTCGCGGATCGCGCCGGCGGCATGGTAGTGGCTGACCACGGCGGTCAGCGCGGCCCGGTGGCGCCCGTAACGGCGGAAGATGTGCTGGATCACCTCCTCGCGCCGCTCATGCTCGAAATCGACATCGATATCCGGCGGCTCGTCGCGCTCCCTGGAGATGAAACGCTCGAACAGCAGTGCCGACTGCGATGGATCGATCTCGGTGATTCCCAGCGCGTAGCAGACCGCCGAATTGGCCGCCGAACCGCGCCCCTGGCACAGGATCTGCTGCTGCCGCGCGAAGTCGACGATGTCGTGCACGGTGAGAAAGTAGTGCTCGTAGCCCAGCTCCTCGATCAGCGTGAGCTCGTAGTCGATCTGCCGAGCGACCGTCTCCGGCACGCCGTCCGGCCAGCGCCGCGTACACCCTTCGTCGGTCAGCTCGCGCAGCCATTCTGCCGGCGTCTTGCCGTCCGGCACCACTTCATGCGGGTAGGTGTAGTGAAGCTCGCTCAGGCTGAAACGACAGCGCGCCGCCAGCGCCACGCTCTCCGACATCAGCTTGCGGGGATAGATCACCGCCAAGGCTTCCCGCGTGCGCAGGTGACGCTCACCGTTGGGGAACAGCGCGACGCCGGCATCGAACACACTCAGGTGGTGACGAATGGCGGTGAGGGTATCCTGCAGCGCGCGCCGGCCCCGGGCGTGCATGTGCACATCGCCCGCCGCCAGCGCCGGGATGCCCAGCGACTCGGCCAGCGCCAGCAGACAGCGGAGGCGGCCGGCATCGTCCGGGCCGTAGTGAAGCTCCACGGCCAGCCACAGCCGCTCGGGAAAGGCTCGCGAGAGCCGCTCGCCGATGGCGCGATCCGGCGATTCTTGCGGTATCCACAGCGCGAACAGGCCGTCACCGCCATCGAGTTCGTCGAGATCCGCTGCGAACAGCTGATATTGCCCTTTGGGCGCTCGGCCTCGCGCCTGGGTGATCAACCGGCACAACTTCTCGTAACCGTGGCGGTTCTCCACCAGCAGCACCAGCTTGATGCCGCACTGGGTGCGAAACTCGGCACCGACGATCAGCGCCACGTCATGCACCTGCGCCGCCTGCCAGGCACGCACGATCCCGGCCAGGGTCGCCTCGTCGGTGATCGCCAGCGCCCGGTAGCCGAGCCGCGCGGCTCGCGCGAACAACTCATCGGCAGTGGAAGCGCCGCGCTGGAAGCTGAACGCGGATAGACAATGCAGCTCGGCATAGTCCGGCAAGGCGACGGCAGGCGCCAGGGCGTCGTTGGCGGCATCGGTCACCGCCAAGCGCGAATCCGTATCGCTCACCCGAACCACCCATGCAGATAGAGGCCTTCGCCGCCCGGCTCGCGCCAGACCCAGGCGTGTCGGCCATCGGTCCATTCCGCCAGATAGTAGTCGCGGCGGATGTCGCCGCCATCCCACCAGCCGCTTTCGATCCGCTCCGGCCCGGCCAGCAGCCGTGCCACGTCGCCATCGCAGCGGTACGGCTCGGCCATCAGCCAGCCTGGACGGGGGCGATGCTCGATGCGCCCCCCCGCGCTTGGCCCGGCCCCGCCCAGCACCGCCGCTTCCGGACGATGTTCCCGATGCTCGATCAGCGGTCGCAGCGCCGACTCGCCGAGACGGGCGACCAGGCGCTGATGCAGGGCCGCCCAGGCCTGGGCCTGGCGTGCCGGCCCGTCCAACAACTCCCGTCGCGTCGGCATATAGGCCGCGACCCGCGTCGCCGACAGCGTCAGCGTCATCACCGGCCCGGCCAGCCGCACGCGTTCCAGGTGCGTGCGGGTCAACTCGAGCAGCGTCCCGGGATCGCGCTGTACCGAGAGCAGGCCGATGTCGATGCGCTGCGGCGGCCCATCCTCGATCCCGAGCGTCAGCCGGAAGCGCTCGACCCCGGCGTCCCGGCCGATCAGAAAAGCGCCCAGCTCCTGCAACAGGCGCTTGAGCGGAAAGGCGAGCCCGGCGATGGCGTGAACGGGTCGATCGAACTCGAAGGTCCGGGAGAACTGCCTGGCGGGGCGGTAGACGTCCAGCGCCAACGGCCATTCACCGCGCAGTTCGCCCAGGTGGCGCATCAACGTGCCACCGAAACGGCGGGTCAGGGCGCCGCGCGGAATGCCGAAGAGCTCGCCCAGGCGACGCAGACCGCTACGCTGCAGGGTCTGTACGGTTTCCTCTTCGAGTCCGAGGCGATCGAGCCTCAGCGCCGCCAGGGCCGGCTCCAGTTCGGCGTCGCCGACTGCCAGCCCATCATGGGCATTGACCAGTACCCGCGCCGCCGCCGGATTGGGCGCGATCGCCAGACGATGGGAAAAACCGAGTTCGGCCAGTTCCGTGCGCAGCCGCGCTTCCAGCCGCGGCCAGGGGCCGAATAGCGCCAGGCTGCTGGCGACCTCGAACACCAGCGCATGCGGATAGTGAAGACTCACCTGGGCGCTGTAGCCATAGGCCCAGGCGGCCAGCCGTTGCCGCCAGCGCTCGACCTCGGTGGCCTCGAAAGAGGCGACCTCGAGTTCATGGCACAGCGCCTCGGCCAGCCCCAGCGCCTGGCCGGGCTTGACGCCCTGCTCCCGGGCGGCGCTATTGGCGGCGCGGATGCGCCAACGCTGCGCCGGGCCTGCGATCAGCGCGAAGGGGGCACACGGGTCGGGACGGCGACGCAGGGCCCCTTCCAGCGCCAGACGAGGAAACAGCAGACAGACCCAGCGCATGGCGTCACGCCTCGCCGCCGAAGGCGATACGCTGCGTCGGCGGCCAGCCACCCCGGCACTTGAGCACTTCCAACTCGGCATGCGGATGCAACCGCAAACGCAGCGCCACCGGCGAAGCCTCGCGCGTTTTCGCCAGCGGTCGCAGCACGAACGCCAGCGTGTCGCCGCTGGCCGCCGCCACCTGCAACCGGCGCATGGCGCGGCTATCGGCCTGGGGCAACCAGGCGACGACCGCTGCACAGCAGGCGGCCCGCAGGCACTGCTCCGTTGCCCATAGCGCTTCACGCCCGCCCACGTCCAGCCAGTGGCACCGCTCCAGTCGTACCCCCGCGCGACGCCATGCCGCCGGATAGGGAATCGCCGGCGGCGATACCAGTACCAGCGGACGCTCGGCCCGGGTCAATCGCGCCAGCAGCGGCCACAGCAGCGCCAGTTCGCCGCTTCCGGCCCCCTGGACAAGCAGCTCGCTCACCGCCGCCCGCGGCCAGCCGCCGCCGGGCAAGACGGCATCCAGCGCCGCATGGCCGGTCGCGATCGCGCCTTGGCGATCCTCGTGTATGGCCTTCTGCGCCCGCCATACCTGGCGGCTATCGAGCAGCGTATCCAGTGCGCTCATGACACCGCTCCCCGACGGGAATGCCCTGCCCGGAAGCGATAGCGGTGAAGCCACGGAAGATACGACATGTTGATGTCCACGAATGCCCAATCGATACCCGTAGTGTTACCGACAAGACCCAATACTGTCTATATATACAGTTACCATGGCATGGCAACTGCTACGCCAGCCAGGCGACAGGTGCACCGTGGGAGCGCATCGGTCAGTAGATAGAAAATCGGATGAACGCCGCTGGTTTGCTCGCGGAGCCAGGACTCAGGAGGCGTTGCCGGAATAGCGCAGCGTACCGAGACTGCGCTTGATCGCCTTGAGTTGATCGCTGATCTGCGGACCGCGATTCTTGGCCACGCCGACGGCGAGCACGTCGATAGTCAGAAGATGCGCGATGCGCGAGGTCATCGGGATGTAGATCTCGGTGTCCTCCTGCACGTCGATCGGCAACGTCAGGGTGACTTCTCGGGCCAGTGGGGAGTCGCTGGGACACAGGCCGATCACCGTGGCGCCGGCCTTGACCGCCGTCTTGGCACTGCCGACCAGTGCCTTGGTGCGGCCGGTCTGGGAAATCGCCACGACCACATCGCCCGCCTGCAGCGTGGCGGCGGACATCGCCTGCAGGTGCGGGTCGGAGTAGGCGGAGGTCTGGATCTGCAGGCGGAAGAACTTGTGCTGGGCATCGGCGGCAACGATTCCCGAAGCGCCATAGCCGTAGAACTCGACCCGGTTGGCCACCGCCAGCGCGGCGATCGCGCGGCCCAGGGCCTCGTTGTCGAGCCGATCGCGAACCTGTTCGAGCGTTTCGATGGTGCTGTCGAAAATGCCATGGGAGAACTCGGCCACGCTGTCGCCGTCGTTCATGGTGAACTGGGCGTACTGGCTGCCCTTGGCCATCATCTGCGCCAGCTTGAGCTTGAACTCCTGGAAGCCGGCCATGCCCATGGCGCGGCAGAAGCGCACCACCGTGGGCTCGCTGACCTGCGCCTCGCTGGCCAGGTCGGTGATCCGCATCAGGATCACTTCGTCGGGATGGCGCAGCACGAAGCGCGCGACTTTCTGTTCGGAACGCCGCAGGCGATCCATGTGCACGCGCAATTCATCGAACAGCGAACGGCTCATGGCTGGCCCTCGAATCGGAACATCGGGCGATCTCGGTCTCGGATTCAGCGCCTAGTATGCCCCACTCGCCGTCTCGGGGCATCTTGGAGCGGTGCGTTGAAAGGAAGAAAAAAGTGGCACGTCACGATCTTGTAAAGTTCGGTATAGTATGCCTGTCGGGCGTCAACCCGACGGATCTGAGGATGCCAGGAGATTCGATCAATGAAGGACATCGAAAATCTTCACACTCTGAAGAGCGAAATTCTCGACATTTTCATGCATCTCGAAGTCGACGAGCACGAACAACGCAAACGCAGGGCAGCCGTGCGCTATCTCAAGGCTCGCCGCGGTATCGAGCAGCGCGAAGAGATTCGCCGGCTCCAGGAAGACATCGCCGAACTGCCCGAATAGAGACGCTCGCGAGCGCCACGACGCCAACAACGGCGGCCGCGTCCCCGAAGAGGGCCGCGGCCGCTGCATAAAAGCGCCAGAATCCTCTGGCGCATGAGTCCCGGTCACGCCTTGAAACGGGGTTCAGAGGCTGTTGAAAAACACCACGACGACTCCGATCGGCGCCACGTAACGCGACACGTAGTGCCACAGCACGCGCCCTTTCGGCCCCAGGCCCAGCTCCTGCTTGACGCCTTCGCTATCCAGGAACCACGCCGTGAAGACGATCGCCGCCAGGCCGGTCAGCGGCAGCATCAGCTTGCTGGTAAGGGTGTCGAGCAGATCGAACACGTTGAGTCCGAACGGCTGGAAACCCGACCAGAGATTGAATGCCAGCAGCGCCGCGATCCCCAGCGTCCAGGCCGCCAGCGCCGCGCAGAAGGCCGAACCGAGACGCGACAGCGGCGTGCGCTCCTCGAGGAATTCCGTCACCGGCTCCAGCAGCGAGATCGCCGATGTCAGCGCGGCCACGGTCAACAATGCGAAGAACAGCGTGCCGAAGGCCAGCCCCCAGGGCATATCGACGAACGCCAGCGGCAGGGTGACGAACAACAGTCCCGGACCGGCGCTCGGGTCCATGCCGTTGGCGAAGACCACCGGAAAGATCGCCAGACCCGCGCCGAGGGCAATGACGGTATCCAGAATCACCACGGTGCGTGCCGTCTTGATCAGATTGACCTCCTGCCCCAGGTAGGAGCCATAGGCCATCATGATCCCCATCCCCAGCGAGAGCGTGAAGAAGGCGTGGCCCAGCGCGGCCAGAATGACGCCACCGTTGAGCCTGCTCCAGTCGGGCGCGAACATGAAGGCGAATGCCTCGCCGAAACCCGCCGTGGTGGCGCCGTAACCGATCAGCAGGATCAGTGCCACGATCAACAGCGGCATCAACCATTTGGCGGCGCGCTCCAGGCCGCCCTTGACGCCACAGGCGACGATGCCGAAGGTCAGCAGCATGAACAGCGTATGCCAGAACAGCAACGTCCCCGGCCGGCCCAGCAGCGTGGTGAAGTAGTCATCGACGCTGACGCCACTGGACTGGCCGAGGTCGCCGGTCAAGGTGCTCCAGGTGTAGTTGAGCGACCAGCCGCCCACCACGCTGTAGAACGACAGGATCAAAAACGACCCCAGCACCCCGGCGATCCCCACCAGCACCCAATCGGGCGAGAGCTTCGAGTCGCCGCTCAGCTTCTGCATGGTATTGATCGGATTGGACTGCCCGCGCCGACCCAGCAGCCACTCGGCGACCAGGATCGGCAGTCCGATCAGCGCGATACACACCAGGTAGACGAGCACGAAGACTGCGCCACCGCTGTCGCCCACCATGTAAGGGAACTTCCAGATATTACCGAGACCCACGGCGGAGCCGGTTGCCGCCAGCACGAAAGCCGTGCGCGAGGACCACTGCGCGTGGGTATGGGATTCGTTAGCCATCAATTCACCATCGACTATGTATTGCTGTTTTATTCGCGGGGCGATTATAACGGTTCGAGGAATTTTCAGCTTTCATTCCGCTGGAAAAGCAATGAAAAGGGATGAAATCCGTTAGAAAACGTCACGATCCTGTACAAAAGGCTATTCGCCGAACGGACTTCGTGAGCGGACCGGATGGTAGCGCTCCGGCAGGCGCGCCTGCCAGGCGAAGTGGCGGGTATTCTTGTAGGGCATCTTCATGTAGCCGGAGATGCCCAATCCATCGATCTGCGGTATCGCCGCCATCAGCGTCTCCAGACACGCTCTGAACTCCATTTCCCGCGCCGGATCGAGCAGCCGGTAGTAGCTGTGAATCTTCATATGGGTGGGTAGCGCCTCGAAGATGATCATGCCGGTGTGATGGATCGCGTTCAGGCGCGACAGCGCCTCGAGCATCACCGGCGGCAGGCGCAGGAACTCCTCCGGGTCCGGGCCATCCTCGAAGTAGGAGTGCTCGCGGCTGGCATCCTCCAGCTCCGGCGTCGGGCTGACTTCATAGGGGATCGTCCACTCGGGGTCGGGCGCGAACGGCTGGCTTGGATCATCGCGGTCGATATGCAGCGTGCGCCGGGCGTTGAACAGGCACGCCTTGAACACCCCTTGGCGGCGATGGATCGCCCGCGCCAGCGTGACCATGTTGTTGACCGCCGCGACGAAGGCGGTCTTGAGCGCGCCTTCATGCAGGCTCAGCGTGGTATCGATATCGACGCCCGCATCGCTCCAGCGCACCGCCAGCCCGCCCACCACCGGATACCGCCCCAGCCGGCCCACGGCGACCAGAAACGCCTTCTCGAGATCGCCCATGCCCTGCATGAAGTGCTTGTAGTAGCGGTCGAGCTGGACGTCGTTGACCGCGCTCAGGGTGTCGTCGGCGTCGTTCTTGAGCAAGGAGTCCTCGCGCAGGAACGCCTTGCGCGAGCTGTAGACCACCGTCTCCACTTCCCGCTCGAGGGGGCGCACCCAGACCGGGACCAGCGGCGTTTCCGCCGTCCCGGCCGGCTCGCGCATCACCGTTCGGGCGATGCGCGGCATGTGCTGGAGGAAGTAGTCGCCGGCGCGCCGGCGCAGGGCGGGGTCGTCGCCGAGCATCGTATCCAGCACCCGCGCGAATTCGATCGGCAGGCCCAGCGAAGCCGCCGGAATCGCCTCGCGGCCAAAGCGGCTGGATTGTGCCGTGGCCAGCGCATAGAGCGTGGCGGCGACGCCCTGCTCGTCGAAGCGCGGCGACGACAGCGCACCGTTCCGTTGCTCCTCGCCAATGAAGTAGACATCGCCCATGCGCGCGTTGGTCTGCTGCAGATCGGCGGACATCAATTCCATCACGTTGCGCGCGACGAACTGATCATTGGCGTCGAGCTGGGCGAAGACCGACGAGCCCCAGTCGATCAGCGCGATACGTTCGGTATCGGGATCGAACATCAGGTTGGAGGGCTTGATGTCGCCATGCACCACGATCCGTCGATTACCGGTTTCATCACGTAGCGCCCGTAGGATGTCCGCCAGCTGGGCGGCGATACGGATGATCAGGCGTGGCGGCAAGCGCCCCTCTCGCAGCGAGAACTCTTCCAGATTGATGCCCGGCGCACGCTGCATCACCAGCATCGCCTGATGGCGCAGGGTGCGGTAGGCGACCAGCCGGGGCACTCGCGGGTGGTCCACCTGTTCGAGCATGAACGCCTCTTCCTCCAGGCGCTCGTGAAAGTGCTGCGGCAGATTCTGGCGGGTGAACTTGAACACATGGCTGGCGCCCGCGGCATCGATGCCGGCAAACACGAAACCGTAGGCGCCCTTGCCCACCACCTCGACGTCGCGATAACCGACCTGCACGAGCTGTCGACGGCAGCGCTCGATCCACTCGCGAAGTTGCCGCGCCTGGCTCTGGCTGAGCAGATAGACCGACTGCTCTTCGGGAATGTAGAACTGCTGCAGCCCCTCCGGCCCGGTGGTCATCGGCCTTCTCTCGTCCGAAGTTCGAATGCATGCGGAGCGGCAACGCTCAGCGGAGATCGGCAAGCATCGTCTGCGGGCTTTCCAGATAGCCTTTCCAGCGATTGCAGAAGCGCGCGATGGTGCCGCCGTCCAGCACCCGGTGATCGCCCGCCCAGGTCACGGTCATGATCGAACGCGCCGCCACCGAACCATCGTCGAGAAAGCGCGGCAGCCGCTGGACCCGGCCGAGGGCGACGATCGCCACCTCCGGCGGGTTGATGATCGGCATCGCGTGGGTACCGCCCAGCGCGCCGATATTGGAGATGCTGATCGTCCCGTCCTTGAGATCCGCCGGATCGACCCGCCCCTGACGGGCGGCCTGGGTCAGGCGCTCGACCTCGGCGGCGACCTCGCGCAGGGTCAGCCGCTCGACGTTCTTGACGTTGGGCACCAGCAGGCCGCCGGCGCTATCCACCGCCATGCCGATATTGCACCGGGACTGGTAATGGATGGCACCGGCGTCCGCGTCGAGCCGGCAATTGAGCAGCGGGAACTCCGCCACGGCCAATGCCAGCGCCTTCATCAGCAGCGGCATCAGCGTCAGCCGGGCACCGCGCGCCTCGAACTCGGGCTTCAGCTGTTCGCGCAGCGCCAGCAGTTCGGTGACATCGAACTCATCGCCGTAGGCGAAGTGGGGAATGGTCGCCGCCGCTTCGCTCATGCGCCTGGCCATGACCGCGCGCACGCCGCGCAGCGGCTCGACGCGTTCGCCGGAAGACGCGGCTTCCGACGCGGTCGAAACCGGCCGATCCGGCTCTTCGGTTCTCTTGGTCTTCTTGTTCTTCTCGGCCTGCTCACGGCGCTGCTGGAACGCCAGCACATCCTCCTTGAGCACCCGGCCCTCCTTGCCGCTGCCGGGAATCTGCTCGAGGCGCAGGCCGAGTTCGCGTGCCCGCCGACGCACCGCCGGGCTGGCTGGAATGCGTTTCCAATCCAATGGCGGTGTCGTCGTCGGCGCCGGCGCGCCCCCGACCTCGGCGTCCACCGGCGCCCGTGTTTCATGTGGAACCGTATCAGCCGCGGGCGTATCGAGAGGAACATAGGCGAACAGCGGCGAATGTACCCGCGTGGTCTGCTCCGACCGGCAGTACTGGCGTACCAGACGTCCCGCTTCCGGCGCGGTGATCTCCATTACCGCCTTGTCGGTGCTGACCTCGACCACCGGCTGGTCCTCGGCGATCTCGTCGCCCTCCTCGACGCGCCAGGCCACCACCTCGCACTCGACGATCCCTTCGCCCAGATCGGGCAGAATGAAATCCTTCGACGCCGCCGATTCTGGCTTGTCCGCATCTGGTGCGGGCGGCTGCAAGGCTTCGTCTTCGGGGGTGGCGGCGATCGGTTTCGGCGGTTGATATCCATGCCCCGCCCGAGCGCTCTCGTCGACATTCTCGATCGCAAACAGCGGCGCATGGACCCGCGCCGTCTCGCCTTCCCGATAATAGAGTCGGGTCACGCGGCCGGCGTGGGGCGCGGGAATCTCGACCAGCGCCTTGTCGGTGGTGACTTCGACCACCGGCTGATCCTCGACGAGGGTGTCGCCTTCGCTGACCAGCCACTTGACCACTTCGCACTCGACGATGCCTTCGCCGATATCGGGTAGCAGAAAATCGCTCATCTCTACTCGCCCCCCTAGAAGTTCATCGAGCGGTGAATGGCATCGAAGACCTTCAACGGCCCGGGCAGGTACTCCTTTTCCAGCGTCAGCGGAAACGGCGTATCCAGCCCGGTGACCCGCTCGACTGGCGACTCCAGATAGAGAAAACAGCGGCTCTGGACGGTAGCGGCAATCTCGGCGGCGAATCCCCCGGTCAGCGGCGCTTCATGGCTCACCACCAGGCGCCCGGTCTTGAGTACCGAGTCGGTCACCGTGGCAATATCCCAGGGCACGATGGTGCGCAGATCGATCAGCTCGCAGGAAATCCCCTCCTGCTCGGCCATCTCGGCGGCCTGCTCGATCACTTCCATCTGCGCGCCCCAGGCCAGCAGCGTGATGTCGTTGCCTTCCTTGACCACTTCCGCCTGACGCAGCGGCAGCTCGTAATCCTCGTCCGGCACCTCGCCCACCGAGGCGCGGTAGAGCCGCTTGGGCTCGAAGAAGATCACCGGGTCCGGCGAACGAATCGACGCCAGCAGCAACCCCTTGGCCTGATGCGGGTTGCGCGGTATCACCACGGTCAGGCCCGGTGTATGCGCGAAGTACGCTTCCGGTGACTGCGAATGGTAATGGCCGCCGGCAATGCCACCGCCGTAGGGCGCACGGATGGTCAGCCCACCGACGTCGAACAGATTGCCGGAGCGGTAGCGGAACTTGGCGGTCTCGTTGACGATCTGGTCGAAGGCGGGATAGATGTAGTCGGCGAACTGGATCTCGGCCACCGGCGTCGAGCCCTGCGCCGCCAGGCCGTTGGCGAAACCGACGATGCCCTGCTCCACCAGCGGCGTATTGAAACAGCGCTCGCGGCCGTACTTTTCCTGTAGATGGCTGGTGGCGCGGAACACACCGCCGAACACGCCGACATCCTCGCCGAAGCAAAGCACGCGTTCATCGGCGGCCATCGCGGTATCCAGCGCGTTGTTGACCGCCTGCAACAGATTCATCCGGCTCATGCGCGGCTCTCCTCACGCGCCGATCCCCCCTCCTCATTCAGCCAGGGTGCGCTCTTGGGATAGGCATCGGGATGACGCTGGATATGCGCCTCGAGTTCGCGCAACTGCTCCGCCAACAGCGGTGGCGTCTCGGCATAGACATCGCTGACCAGCGTCCCGAGCGCCGGCGGCCGGCGCTTCTCGGCCTTTTTCATGGTCTCCAGCACCTCGCGGCGCAGTGTTTCGGTCAGCTCGCGCTCTTCCTCCTCGTTCCACCAGCCGCGATCGAGCAGCCAGCGCTGCATGCGCGCGAGTGGGTCCTTCTTGCGCCAGGCTTCCTCCTCTTTCTTGCTGCGGTAGCCGGAGGGATCATCGGAGGAGGAGTGCGCCGCCAGACGATAGGTCATCGCCTCGATCAGTACCGGCTCGTTGTGTTCGACCGCCAGCCGCCGTGCCTCGCGGGTCGCCTCGAACACCGCCAGGATGTCGTTGCCGTCGACCCGGATCGACTGCATGCGATAACCGAAGGCACGGGCGGCAACACCGTCACCGGCGAATTGTTCGGCGACCGGCGTGGAGATGGCGTAGCCGTTATTGCGGCATAGAAAGATCACCGGCACCTTGTGCACCGCCGCCATGTTGAGCGCAGCGTGAAAGTCGCCTTCCGAGGCCGCGCCCTCGCCGAAGATCGTCAGCGTGCAGTTGCCGGTGCCGGCCAGCTTCTGGCCATAGGCGTAGCCAACGGCCTGGGGAATCTGGGTCGCCAGCGGCGAGGAGATCGTCTGGTAGTGCAACGCCCGCGAGCCATAGTGGATCGGCATCTGACGACCGTGAGCCGGATCGCGCTCGTTGCCGAACAGCTGGTCCATGAATTCGTCGGTGGTGAAACCGCGATAGGCCAGCGCCCCCTGCTCGCGATACTGGGCCAGGATCATGTCGTCGTCTTTCAGCGCGGCGGTGCTGCCGATCACCGCCGCTTCCTCGCCGGTGCACTGCATGTAGAAACTCAGCCGGCCCTGGCGCTGGGCCGCCATCATGCGCTCGTCGAGAATGCGGGTATAAAGCATGGCGCGATAGACGCGCCGCGCCTTCTCCTCGTCTAGGCTGATCGTCGCGCCGCCCGCGTATGGTTTGCCATCGGGCTTGAGCAGGGTGAACAGCGGAATATGGATATCGTCGCCGTTGGTGAACGCCGGCGCATGCACGGTTTTCGCTGCTGACCTGGTCGTCGTCATATGCCTCATTCCTGGGATACGTGGCCAAGGTTCCAGGGATGCCTCGTGAGCTTCCCCTGACATGGGCCCGCCAAGTCGGGACCGACCGGTTTCGACGGTCGCTTCAACAAATGACCTTGACGTTAATGTCAACCTGCTGCCATCAGACCTTGGTCTTTCAACCCTAGGTCCTATTGTTCTGTCGGCGAAAGCGTCGCTAGAACAGAACAACGACGCACGTATCAGCGCCCAAAAGGCACCACGTGCCAATCCCTTCAGAGACACGACCTCGTCATGGATTTCGAACTCAACGATGACCAACGAGCCTACCGGGAAGCCGCGCGCAGCTTCGCGCGACGCGAACTTGCCCCGTACGCCGCCGCATGGGACGCCAATAGCGAATTTCCGATCGCAACACTGCGTCAGGCCGGCGAAATGGGCTTCTGCGGCCTCTACATCCCCGAGGCACAGGGCGGCCTGGGGCTGAGCCGACTCGATGCCACACTGATCATCGAGGAACTGGCCAAGGGCTGCACTTCCACCACCGCCTTCCTGACCATCCACAACATGGTCAACGGCATACTTGCCGGCTACGCCACGGATAGCGTGCGCGAGACCTGGCTGCCATCGATGATCGCTGGCGAAACGCTCGGCTCCTACTGTCTGACCGAGCCCAATGCCGGTTCCGATGCCGCCGCATTGCGCACCCGGGCGCGGCGCGATGGCGACGGTGATCACGACAGTTACGTAATCGACGGCAGCAAGATGTTCATCTCCGGCGCCGGCAGTACGCAGTTGCTGATCGTGATGGCGCGCACGGGTACGGCGGACAGCGGCGCCGGCGACATTTCTGCCTTCGCGGTGCCCGCCGATACGCCGGGCATCGGCTACGGCAAGGCCGAGGAGAAGATGGGCTGGCACAGTCAGCCGACCCGAGCGATCAGCTTCGATGGCGTACGCGTACCGGCGAACCACCGCCTCGGCGAGGAGGGCGAGGGTTTCAAGATCGCCATGCGTGCGCTGGATGGCGGGCGCATCAACATCGCCACCTGCTCGGTCGGCACCGCCCAGGCGGCACTGGAAACCGCTCATCGCTATCTCAACGAGCGTGAACAGTTCGGCAAACCCTTGGCCAGTTTCCAGGCATTGCAGTTCAAGCTCGCCGATATGGCCACCCAACTGGTCGCGGCACGCCAGATGGTACGCCTGGCGGCATCCAAGCTGGATCGCGGCGATGCCGACGCTACGCTCTACTGCGCCATGGCCAAGCGATTCGCCACCGACCAGGGCTTCGCGATCTGCAACGAGGCGCTACAGCTCCATGGCGGCTACGGTTATCTACGCGACTATCCACTGGAGCGCCACGTTCGTGATTGCCGGGTCCACCAGATTCTCGAAGGCACCAATGAAATCATGCGCCTGGTGGTGGCCCGCCGCCTGCTCGACAAGGACAATCTGGAGGTGCTGTCATGACAGAAACGGAGAACATGACGAACACCGCGAGCGTCGACCATGAAGGCGACGGACTGCGCGTGGAGCGACGCGGGGCCATTGCTCTGCTCATCATCGACAACCCGCCCGCCAACACCTGGCATGAGAAATCGCTGGCAGCGCTGGAGCGCCATATCGGGACGCTAAACGCTGACCGGAAGATTCATGCCCTGGTGATCGTCGGCGCCGGTGAAAAATTCTTCTCCGCCGGGGCCGATCTCAAGCGCTTCGCCGAAGGCGGCAAGTCCACTGCACTCGACATGGCGACCCGCTTCGGCCGCGCCTTCGAGGCCTTGAGCGCGTTCCACGGCGTCAGCATCGCCGCGATCAACGGCTACGCCATGGGCGGCGGGCTGGAGTGCGCACTGGCCTGCGACATCCGTATCGCCGAGCGTCAGGTGCAGTTGGCGCTACCGGAGGCCAAGGTAGGATTGCTGCCCTGTGCCGGGGGCACGCAACATCTTCCCTGGCTCATCGGCGAAGGCTGGGCCAAACGCATGATCCTGTGCGGCGAACGTATCGATGCCGAGCGGGCGCTGACGATTGGCCTGGTGGAAGACGTGGTCGATACCGGCATGGCGCTGGAGACGGCGCTCGGTCTGGCCGAGCAAAGCACCCAGCAGAGCCCGGACGCTCTCGATCGTTGCAAGCGCCTGATCATGAACGCCCGCGACCACGGCTTGCCGAACGGCTACCGCATGGAACGCGAGCTATTTCTGGAACTGTTCGACACCGATGCGCCCAGCGAGGGTATCGGCGCTTTCCTCGACAAGCGTTCGCCGCAGTGGCAACGACCGGAGTCATCATGACGACGAACGTTCAGATCGACCGGCTCGCCACCGACGATGGCCACCATATCGGCACGCTCATTCTCGACGCGCCCAAGAGTCTGAACGCGCTGTCGCTGGCGATGATCGACGCCATCCAGCCGCAACTCGAAGCCTGGGCCAACGATCCCGAGATCGTCGCGGTGTGGCTCGAAGGCGCCGGCGACAAGGCCTTCTGCGCCGGCGGCGACGTGGTTGCCCTGCATCGCGCCATCGTCACCGGGGCAACCGGACACGACCCCGAGGCCAGCGACGGCTTCGTGGCACGTTATTTCAGCCACGAATATCGCCTCGACCACACGATCCACGGCTATCCCAAGCCCGTCATCGTCTGGGGCGACGGCATTGTCATGGGCGGCGGTATCGGCCTCATGGCCGGCGCCTCGCACCGCGTGGTCACGCCGCGATCGCAACTGGCGATGCCGGAAATCACCATCGGCCTCTACCCCGACGTCGGCGCCAGCTGGTTCCTCAATCGCATGCCCGGTCGCAGCGGGCTGTTCCTGGGCCTGACCGGCACGCGACTCAACGCCAGCGATGCGCTGTTCGTCGGACTCGCCGACCGCCTGATCGGCGAGAATCGTCGCGACGCGGTGCTGGAAGATCTACGCCAAGCCGACTGGCGCGAGCCGATTGCCGCCATCAATCGCGTGCTGCGTGCACACGCCAGGGACAGTCAGATGCTCGCCCCCGAACCCCAGCTCGCGCCGAGACTCACACGCATCGACGCCCTGACCGACGCCGATGACGCCGAATCCCTGATCGCCGGAATCATCGCGGCCAGCGATTCGGACGATCCCTGGCTGGCCCGTGCGGCGAAGACCCTGGCGGCGGGTTCGCCACTGTCGGCCCGGCTGATCGTGCGTCAATTGGCGCGCACCCGGCGGCTGTCTCTAGCCGAAGTCTTGCGCGAGGAACTGACGCTTTCGCTTGCCTGCGCCGCGCGGGGCGATCTTGCCGAAGGCGTCAGAGCGCTGCTGATCGACAAGGACAGGAACCCGGGCTGGCGCCACCGCCACGGCGAAGTGCCGGAAGCCGATATCCAGGCCTGCTTCGTCTCCCCGTGGGGAGGCGATGACCATCCGCTACGCGGTCTCGTCGACCGGCCTGCCGAGGAGAAACCGACCCATGCAACTGGCTGAGCGCACCTTCATCGTCACCGGCGGCGGCTCCGGGCTGGGCGCAGCTACGGCGCGCATGCTGATCGACGCCGGCACCCGCGTGACGCTGGTCGATCACGATGCCGATTCCGTCGAGACGCAGGCGCGAGCCCTGGGCGAAAGCGCTCTGGCGGTAACCGCAGACGTCACCCGCGAAGCGGACGGCGAGCGCGCGATCGCCGCGACCCGCGAGCGCTTCGGCGCCATTCACGGGCTGATCAACTGCGCCGGCATCGCCCCGGCGGAGAAGATCCACGGCAAGCGCGGCGTTCATGGCCTCGACAGTTTCCGCCGCGTCGTCGACATCAACCTGATCGGCACCTTCAACCTGCTGCGCCTGGCGGTGGCGGCAATGCAGGACAACCCGACGGAAGACGACGACTTTGAACGCGGTGTGGTGATCAACACCGCCTCGGTAGCCGCCTTCGAAGGCCAGATCGGCCAGGCCGCCTACGCTGCCTCCAAGGCCGGCGTGGTCGGCCTCACCCTGCCCGCCGCCCGCGAACTGGCCGCCTCCGGTATTCGCGTCATGGCCATCGCCCCCGGCATCTTCGATACCGCGATGATGCAGGACATGCCCGCCGAGGTACGCGACGGCCTGAACGCCAAAGTGCCGTTCCCCAAGCGCATGGGCCACGCCGAGGAGTACGCCGCGCTGGTGCGCCAGATCCTCGAAAACCGCTATCTCAACGGGGAGGTGATCAGGCTCGACGGCGGCATTCGCATGTCGGCAACGTAGAAAAAGGGGCGCTCGCCAACTTTTCCGCCACCGCTAGGAGGCATCGATGAGTGACCCTGCAGAAAATATCGGAGAGTCGACCATGAAATCCGAAGACCCGGTCGTGATCGTCGGCGCCAAGCGCACGCCGATGGGCGCCTTCCAAGGTTCGCTCGGCGGGCTGAGTTGCCCGCAGCTTGGCGCGGCGGCGATTCGCGGCGCCCTCGCACACGCCGGTCTGACGCCAGATGCCGTCGACGAACTGATGATGGGCTGCGTACTGCCGGCCGGCCAGGGCCAGGCTCCCGCCCGCCAGGCGGCACTCGGCGCGGGGCTCGCCGAGTCGACGCCCTGCACCACCGTCAACAAGATGTGCGGCTCCGGCATGAAGGCAGTAATGCAGGCGTTCGACACGCTCTCGCTGGGTAACGCCGAGCACGCCATTGCCGGCGGCATGGAGAGCATGAGCAACGCGCCCTACCTGCTGCCCAAGGCCCGCGCCGGGCTGCGCATGGGGCACGCGCAGGTGCTCGATCACATGTTCCTCGACGGGCTCGAGGACGCCTACGAGCCGGGGCGGCTGATGGGCACCTATGCCGAGGATTGCGCCCAGGCCTTCGGTTTCACCCGTGGGGCGCAGGACAATTACGCCATCGCCTCGCTGACCCGCGCCCGGCAGGCAATCGACGAGGGAATCTTTCTAGAGGAGATCGTCTCGCTCGACGTTCCCGCCGGTCGCGAGACCCGGCGGGTCGAACACGACGAGCCGCCATACAAGGCCAATATCGACCGCGTCGCGCAGTTGAAACCGGCCTTCCGCGAAGGTGGCACGGTCACCGCCGCCAATTCGAGTTCGATCTCCGATGGCGCCGCGGCACTGGTCATGATGCGCCAGAAAGAGGCTGAGCGGCTGGGGCTGACGCCGCTGGCCCGGATCCACGGTCACGCCAGCCACGCCATGCGCCCGGGCGATTTCCCGGTGGCGCCGATCCACGCCGTGTGCAAGCTGTACAAACGGCTCGGCTGGTCGCGGGAGAGCGTCGATCTCTACGAGATCAACGAAGCCTTCGCAGTGGTGGCGATGGCAGCGATGCGCGAGCTCGACCTCGACCATGAGCGGGTCAACGTGCATGGCGGCGCCTGCGCGTTGGGCCACCCGATCGGCGCCTCCGGCGCGCGCATCCTGGTCACGCTGCTCAACGCGCTGCGCCATCACGACCTGACACGGGGCGTGGCTGCCATCTGCATCGGCGGCGGCGAAGCCACGGCGGTGGGGATAGAACGATTGCGATAGCACGATGGCGGCCGACAGCCGCATTTCGGCACTCGAGGGAGACGCCACCATGAACGCAAGCGATATGAGTTACGTCAGCGGCACCAGCGATCTACCGCTGATCGGCATGACCATCGGCGACTGCCTCGATGCCGCCGCCAGCGAATGCCCCGAGCGTGAAGCGCTGGTCAGCTGCCACCAGGATCTGCGCTACACCTATAGCGAACTGCGCGCGGAGACGGATCGCACCGCGCGAGCGCTGCTGGCGCTGGGCGTCGAACGCGGCGACCGGGTCGGCATCTGGTCGCTCAATGGCACCGAATGGACGATCACTCAACTGGCCACGGCCAAGATCGGCGCGATTCTGGTCAATCTCAATCCCAGCTATCGCGCCCACGAACTCGAACACGCGCTCACCCAGTCCAGCCTATCCACCCTGGTGTTGCAGGGCGCCTACCGGATCGGCGGCGTGATCAAGTCGCACTATGTCGATATTCTCTGCGAGCTGGCACCAGAGCTGCGGGATTCGCCGCTCGCAGGAAATCGGATGCTAGCCGGCGAACGTACACTCGCCTGCGCCGTGCTACCTCACCTCAAGCACGTGATCTGTCTCGACGAGGCGCTCGCCACACCGGGCATGTGGCACTGGGCCGAGCTGCCTACCCTCGCCGACGGCGTCTCCGTCGAGCGGTTGGCGCAACAGCAGGCCGAATTGCAGTTCGACGATCCGATCAACATCCAGTACACCTCCGGCACCACCGGCGCACCCAAGGGGGTGACGCTGACGCATCACAATATCCTCAACAACGGCTATTTCGTCGGTGGCGGGATGAACCTGCAGCCGGGCGAACGGGTGGTGATCCCGGTGCCGCTCTACCACTGTTTCGGCATGGTAATGGGCAACCTGGCCTGCCTCTCACACCGCGCCACCGCGATCTATCCCAACGATGGCTTCGACCCCGAGGCAACGCTGCGCGCAGTGGAAGCAGAGCGCGCCGACGCCCTCTACGGCGTACCCACCATGTTCATCGCCGAGCTCGAACACCCCGAGTTCACCAACTTCGATCTCTCCAGCCTGCGCACCGGGATCATGGCCGGTTCCAACTGCCCCATCGAGGTGATGAAGCGGGTGATCGAGCGCATGCACATGAAAGACGTCACCATCTGCTACGGCATGACCGAGACCAGCCCGGTGAGCCTGCAGACCCTGCCCGACGCCCCGCTGGACAAACGCGTCTCCACCGTCGGCACCATTCATCCGCACCTGGAAGTGAAGATCGTCGACGCCGCCAGCGGTCGGATCGTGCCGCGCGGCGTCAGCGGCGAGCTCTGCACTCGCGGCTACAGCGTGATGCTCGGCTACTGGGACAATGATGCGGCCACTCGTCAGTCGATCGATGCGCAGGGCTGGATGCACAGTGGCGACCTGGCGATGATGGACGACGACGGCTTCGTCGCCATTACCGGACGCATCAAGGATCTGATCATTCGCGGCGGCGAGAACCTCTATCCGCGCGAGATCGAGGAGTTCCTGTATACGCATCCGGCGATATCCGATGCCCAGGTGTTCGGCGTGCCGGACGCCCACTACGGCGAGGCGGTGGCGGTATGGATTCGCCTGGTGGAGGGCGCCGAGCTCGACGCCGAGGGCTTGCGCGCCTACTGCCGCGAACGCATCGCCCACCACAAGATTCCGCGCTACATGAAGTTCGTCGACGATTTCCCGATGACCGTCAGCGGCAAGGTGCAGAAATTCCGCATGCGCCAGACCACCAGTCACGAACTGGGGCTAGATTGAGCCGCAGCACGCCCCGTGCAGCCGCGCCCGTTCTTTCTGCCCTTCTCTCGATAGTCGGGTAGAC
>NZ_PZJU01000065.1:0-26646 GCF_003206715.1 Salinicola peritrichatus
GGTGAATAATGCGGGATGAATTGCCTCAACCTTAAGAGGCTGTGGACGAAGATTTCGGTGCCGGCGTTGTGATTCCCCCTCACCCCACGCTACCGCCGAGGAGAAATTGGACATTTCTCCTTCTCGTCACGCTGTTTCTCCATCTAGCA
This sequence comes from Salinicola peritrichatus, assembly GCF_003206715.1. Lineage (GTDB taxonomy): Bacteria > Pseudomonadota > Gammaproteobacteria > Pseudomonadales > Halomonadaceae > Salinicola > Salinicola peritrichatus. The sequence goes on from NZ_PZJU01000065.1 coordinate 150, forward strand.
AATTCTCTTTATAAAAATATATACGATACGCATCGTTTCATTTCAAATGCGATTTAAAGAAATTTCTCAAATGACGCTAAGAGGCCCGTAGGTGTCGTATTCCCGACAGACAAGGAGAACAGATGGCGTCACTAGCTCATCAATACCGGGATGCGTCCGCTCCCCAGCCGCGCGCCAGCTACTGGTCGAGATCACCAATCTGTGGCCGTTCGGCGAACGTCGACGTATCGAGTGGTAGCGCCTAAAGCAGGCGGTCGACCTCCAACGCCTGACGCTGACCGTTGTCGTCGGCGAAGCGCTCGCCCTGCTCAGCGGCATCGGTGAGTTCGTCGTAGCCGCTAGCGAGTTCGAGTCCGCCAAGATGGATCTCGAAGCCAGCCGCACCACCAGCACCGCCTGTACCGGAACAGCGCCATAGCCGGTGCGCCAAGAAAAAGGCGGCGGAAGCCTTGGCTCCGCCGCCTTCGAGTGACGCGTTCATCGTCTAATTAACCGCTCCCGAGCATGTACACACGAAGCTGCCGTTCCTCCCGCATGACGTGGAGTACGAAGACCAGCTGCTCATCCTGGCGATAGAAAATGCGACACGGTGGAACCACTACCTCCCGGTATACCGAATCAGAAAGCTTGGGAGGTATCCTTCCGGATTGGGGGAAATCCGCCAAACGCGCGGTTTGGTCGAAAACTGCCTTGACCAAACGACTGGCTGCCGCCGGATTATCAAGCACAATGTATTCGGCAATGGCGTCCAGTTCCTGAAGAGCTGGCTCCGTCCAGATCACTTCAGCCATTTATCCATTTTCTTCCGGGCCTCGCTTTGGCTGTACGTTCTTCCCTCCAGTACAGCGCGCTCTCCCCGTGAGAGCCCTTCAAGCAGCGCAAGCCGGCGCTGCATGAACTCGTAATCCTGCACATCGACAAGATAAGCGGATGGCTGACCATGCTCCGTAATCAGTACCGGCTCCTTCGACACATGCAGGTCTGCCAGAATTTTTGTGGCCTGACGCTTGAGGTTGGTCACCAGCTCGACTTTCATGGATTCACCCTGAACTAGACTCGCAGTGATACTTTAGTGTCACTATTCAGGCAGGGCAATCCCAGGCAAGGATGGTAGGCAAATCAACAACGCGGCGTCGCAAACGCCATTACCTCGGCCACGCTCGCCTTGCCCAGTGCCAGTTAGTTGGATCGGGCGGTCGACGCCCGCCTTGTTAGGGCCTTTGAGGCGGGATAGCATAACTGTATCGCTACTCGCGGAGGCGCCATGACTACCGAAACATTGGATCATCTACGCTCTCAGATTTCGACTCTCTCCGAATCGGAACGTGCAGTGTTGGCTCGCGAGCTCATCATGAGTCTGGATGGACCCCGTGACGGTGCTGTTGAGCAGGCCTGGAATGATGAAGTTATTCGCCGTGTGTCCAAAGTCAAAAGCGGTAAGGCAACACTGCTCAGCCGCGAAGAGTTCCGAGCAAAAATGCGCTAGAAGTGTGAGAAGCTGGCGATAGCGGTGCAAAACGACTGATCCTGGAACAATTCCCGTACGATATAGTCGCGATTGAACTGCCGGAAGAAGCCATCGTAATCGCTGTTGCCCATCATTCTCGAAAGCCTGGTTATTGGTGGGAACGCAGTAAGCCCTAACACCACATTCGGCGACCTGTCTTCTGCAATGAAAGAGTGGCGGGCGAATCAACAACACGGCGTCGCAAACGCCATCACCTCGGCCACGCTCGCCTTACCCAGCGCCAGTTGAATCAGGCAATCCCCCTTCCCGAGGTTCCACCACGGTCAGGAAAGCGCCGTCATCAATCCCGCCATCAGGCGGGTGCGGTCGATCAGACTGTCGATCTCGATATGCTCATCCAGGGTATGGATGCCCGCACCGCGCACGCCCAATCCATCCAGCGTCGGTAGCCCCAGCGCGCCGGTGAAGTTGCCGTCCGAGCCGCCACCGCTGCTCGAATGCGGTAGCGGCATGCCAAGCTCGTCGGCGATCGCCTTGGCCTTCTCATAAAGCGCCAGCGTCGCCGCGTCGGGTTCCCATACTGGGCGCACCACGCCAAGCCTGGCCTCGAAGCCAATCCCCTCCGCATCGCGCTGACTCAGCGCCAGCATGCGTTCGATGCCACGATCGAGATCGGCCTGGCGCTTGGCCATGCTCAATGCCTCGCCACGGCAGGTCGTCGAGACGCAGTTGACCCACTGGCCGCCGTGCACCACGCCGACACTGAAGGTGCAGTCGTCGTCGGTCATCGCTTCGATTTCCGGGATTCGCGCGGCCATCTCGCGAATCGCCGAATGGCCGTCCGCCAGTGCCGCACCGGCATGGCTCGGGCGGCCATGAGCGAGCAGTTCGAAACGCGCGATGGCATAACGCCCCGTCACCACGCCGTTGCCGGCACGCGCCGGTTCGGGCACCAGGATGTAGCGGTGCCGAGACGCTTCCCGTTCGATCAGCTCCCGCGTGCCGGGGCTGCCAATCTCCTCGTCGCAGGTCAGCAGCACGTGGATCGGCAGGGTGGTGTCGATGCCGGCCTGGCGCAGCGCCCGGACCGCCTGCAACGCGGCGTAGGTGCCGCCCTTCATGTCGCAGATGCCAGGGCCGTAGCAGAGATTGCCGTCGCACCGAAATGGCAGCGCTTTCAGCGTGCCGACCGGGTGCACGGTATCCAGATGCGCCATGATCAGGATGCCGCCCTCGGTGCTGCGCGGATGCGGAAAACTCGCCTTGAGACAGTCGCCGAGCCCGGCCGGACCGGGGACGCGTTCCACCGTGGCACCCAGTGCGGCCAGATCGTCGGCCGCCAGCGTCATCATGCGGTTGACCGCGTCGGCATCGAAGGTCGGGCTTTCGCATTCGACCCAGCGCCGGAGACCGGCGAGCATGGCATCGATATCGAGTTCGATCTCGCTGGCAGCACTCATGCGCTGACCGCCTTGGCGTCTGTCGTTTCGGCCAACTCGTTCAGCCGCCGCTCGGCGATCCGTGCCAGCAGACTGGCGCCGATCGGCAGGATGCCGTCATCGAGCACGAAGGCCGGATTATGGACCGGGATATCGCCGGCGTGGCCGACCCAGCAGTAGGAACCCGGCACCTTTTTGAGCATGTCGGCGAAGTCCTCGCTGCCCATCGCCGGCCGGCCCAGGTCGCCGACGTTGCCTTCGCCGACGATATCCCGCGCCGCTGCCGCCAGCGCCTCGGTCTGCTTGGGATGATTCTCCAGCACCGAGAAGATGTTGCGGATGTCGACCTCGATCTCGACGCCGAAGGCAGCGGCCAGGCCGACGGCCAGTTCACGGATGCGGCCATGTATCATGGCGGCGACCTCGTCGTCGAAGGTGCGGATGGTGCCGGAGAGCGTCGCCGACTGTGGAATCACGTTGTAGGCCGAACCGGAGTGCAATTGCGTGATCGAAACCACGGCGGCATCCAATGGATGCGTGTTGCGGCTGACGATGCTCTGCATCGCCTGAGAGAGCTGGGTCGCCACCACGATGGGATCGCGGGCGTTGTTGGGCTGGGCGCCGTGACTCCCCCGACCACGCACGTGGATGTCGAAGAATTCGGCGCCGGCCATCGCCTTGCCGCTCATTACGCGAATCTGTCCGTGATCGAGATGGGGCGCGTTGTGCAGCGCATAGACCTCGTCGCAGGGGAACCGATCGAACAGCCCCTCGGCGATCATCCGCCGTGCCCCGCCCAGCCCCTCCTCGGCCGGCTGGAAGATCAGCACAGCGCGGCCGGCGAAGTCGCGCGTCTCGGCGAGATAACGCGCCGCCCCCAACAGCATGGTGGTATGGCCGTCGTGACCGCAGCCATGGAAGCGTCCGGGGTTCGATGAGGCGAACGGCAGGCCGGTCTCCTCGTCCATCGGCAGCGCATCCATGTCAGCGCGCAGGCCCACGCTCCGCCCCGCGCCCCGCTTACCATCAATGATGCCGATGACACCCGTGCCACCCAGCCCGGTGTGCACCTCGACCTTCAGCTTGCGCAGGTAGTCGGCGACGATGCCTGACGTGCGCCGCTCCTCGAAGCCGATCTCGGGATGGGCATGGATGTCGTGGCGAATCTCGATCAGTTCATCGGTAAAGGCATCGATACGCGGTAACGTGGTCATGACGGCTCCTTGGAATCAGCGTATGCGGCATCGCCTGAAGAGAGATCAGGCGGGCTCGGTAACGGGCACGAACGGTTTGCCCAACGGCGAGGTGCGCACGCCAAGACGCAGGCGCCGCCAGGGCAGATCGGCCGGATCGACCGCCATCGGCCCGGGCGCGGCGCAGACCAGAATGGCTTCGGCGATGGACGCGAAATCGGCGCGAAAATGCACCGAACTCTTGTTGACCAGGATGGCCTGCTCCAGCGGTTCGATGCCCACCGAGCGGTACATCGCCAGATCCGCCATCTGCGCCTTGCGGCTGACCACCACTACGCGAACGTCACCGATACGCAGACAGGCCGAAGGGCCTAGATCCAGGCGTCCACCGCCGTAATAGGGACCGGGCGCGACGAAGCGGCCATCGGAGAGGGCTTCGACCGTGAACGCCGCCTCCAGAGGCGAATCGCCGGGCACGCCGGAATGACCACCCAGCGCGAGCATGATACTGGCGCCCTCGCCGGCGGCGTGGGCCACACGAGCCGCCGCTGGATCGAACACGTTACCGAGCGCCGCTCGTCTGGCGCCACAAGCCACCAGTGCCTTCAACATGCCCATGGTGTCGGAATCGCCGCCCGCGCCAGGATTGTCCTGGGTATCGGCGATAACCACCGGCCGGATCGCGTTCGCCGCCAGCCGCATCGCTTCACGCACGCACGCCTCCGGCGAGTAGACCCGACCGGCGAACTCGCCCTCGCGCTCGGCGATGCGCGCAACCAGGCGATCCGCCGCCGCGTCGGCGCTGGCCTGGTCACGGCCATAAACGACGAGACTGGGGCCACAATCGGCGAAGTCGGCGGCCGGAAAGCCGGTCAGCAACGAAAGCGACGGCAGTGATCCACCCTCCATCGCCGCCACCTCGGCGTAAAGGGAGCGACACGGCTCTTCCGCCGTGCACTGCCAGGCGATCGGCATCAGGAAGTCGAGCTGACGAAATGCCTTGACCGGACGCTGGTCGCTTTCCAGCAGCGACGCCATGGCAGCGGCGCAGCGCGCACCGGTCTCGGCCATGTCGACATGCGGATAGGTTCGATAGGCGATCAGCATGTCGACCTGCTCGACCATGGCTCGCGTCACGTTGCCGTGCAGATCGAGACTGACCACCACCGGCACCGCGTCGCCGACCAAGGCGCGAACGCGCTTGAGCAGTTCGCCCTCGCCGTCGTCGAGATGCTCGGTGACCATGGCGCCATGCAGGTCGAGGTAGACGCCATCCAGCGGCATGGCATCGCGAATCCCCGCCAGGATTCTGGCAGCGATGCGTTCGAAGGCATCCTCGGTGACCTGGGCCGAGGGGCTGGCGGCGGTCCACAGGGTCGGGAGCAGCGTCCAGTTCCGCGATTCGGGCGCATCGATGAAGCCACACAGTCCGATATTGCTGTCGGCAACGGCGGCGAATATGCTCTCCCCTTCGACGAGCGGCGGCGCCCCGCCGCCGTTGACGAAATCCTCGAACGTCGCCGGGCTCGGTGCGAAGGTGTTGGTCTCGTGAAGAAAGCCGCCAATGGCGATACGCGGGGCCGGCATATCGAATCCTTATATGAAGTTTGGCATTGAAAGCGAGCACTCAAGGTCCTGACGAGACCACCACACTGGCGTCGTCGATCGGGGCGTCGGCAAGCGGCCGGAAAGCAGCGAAGTCCCAGTGCCGCCCGGGAGCCGCCAGCATCAGCGAGCGCGTGTAGGGATGTGCCGGCGAACCCAGCACGCGCTCGGCCGGCCCATACTCCACGACCACGCCTTTCTGCATCACCATTACCTCGTCACAGATCTGGGCAGCGACGCGCAGGTCATGGGTAATGAACAGCACGGCCACGCCCAGCCGCCGCTGGATATCGTCGAGCAGCCCCAGCACCTGGGCCTGCACCGAGACATCCAGCGCCGATACCGCCTCGTCGGCCACCAGCACGTCCGGCTCCATCGCCAGCGCGCGGGCGATCGCGATGCGCTGGCGCTGCCCGCCGGAGAATTGATGCGGATAGCGATCCAGCGCATCTCCCGGCAAGCCGACCAACTCCAGCAGTTCCCTGGCATGGGCCATCGCACTCTCCTTCGAGGCACCGTAGTTGACCGGCCCTTCGATCAGGCTGGTGCCGATGGAAAGCCGTGGATTCAGCGATCGGAACGGGTCCTGGAAGATCATCTGGATCCGCTTGCGGTGCGGCTTTAGCGCGGCCCGGCCAAGGCCGGCGATATCCTTGCCGAGCACACGCACACCGCCTGCGGTGGGCTCGATCATGCGCATCACGCAGCGCGCCACGGTCGACTTGCCGGAACCGCTCTCACCGACGATGCCGAGCGTGCGCCCCCGGGTCAGGGCGAAATTGATATCGCTGGCCGCCAGCGTCTGCTGCGATGCCTTGCCGACGAACCGCTGCCAGCGCGAGCGTTCGCCGTAGCGCTTTTCCAGCTCGATCGCTTCGAGCACGATTTCGCGATCGGTGACCTCGCGCGATGCCCGTGGCCGTAGACTGGGAACCGCGGTCAATAGCTGGCGGGTATAGCCGGTACGCGGCCGACGCAACAAATCTTCGATCGGCTGGGTTTCCACCACCTCGCCGTGACGCATCACGCAGACACGATCGGCAATGTCCGCCACCACGCCCATATCATGAGTGATGAACAACACCGACGTTCCGTGGCGCTCCTGCAGCTCCTTTATCAACTTGAGAATCTGCTGCTGGGTGGTGACGTCCAGCGCCGTCGTCGGCTCGTCGGCGATCAGCAGCTTGGGCTCGAGGATCAGCGCCATGGCGATCATGATGCGCTGGCGCTGGCCGCCGGAGAGCTGATGCGGCCAGCTCGCGTAGATGCGCTCGATGTCGGGCAACTGCACCTGGTCGAGCATCTCGAGTACCCGTTGACGCCGCTCGGCCGCGCCGAGCTTGTGCCGATGCATCACCAGCACCTCTTCGATCTGCTCGCCGACCCGCATCAGCGGATTGAGCGCGGTCATCGGCTCCTGAAAGATCATCGCCATGCGGCTCGCGCGCAGCGCTCTCATTCGTGCCGGGCCGGCGTCGAGCAACGAATCCCCCTCGAGCGTCGCCGACCCGCCGCTGACCGTCAGGCTGCCCTTGGGCAACAGCCCCATGACCGTCAGCGAGGTCACCGACTTGCCGGAGCCGGACTCGCCAACGAGACACAGGGTCTCGCCCGGAGCAATGCTAAAGCTCACGCCCTTGAGGATCCGCTGGCCCGCGGGCTGTGCGACGACTTCGAGATCACGGATGTCGAGCACCGACGACGTAGCGGCCGATTCGAGCCCCATGGCCATGGCGTTCATTGCATACCTCCACGTTTCTGCAGGCGGGGATCGAGACGATCGCGCGCGGCATCGCCGAGCAGGTTGATCGACAGGATACAGATCGACAGCATTACCCCCGGCCAGAAGATCAGCGACGGCTTGATCAGGAAGTAGGTCCTTCCCTCCGACATGATGTTGCCCCAGGTCGGCGTCTCGGTGCCGATACCGGCGCCAAGGAAGGAGAGAATCGCCTCGGTGAGGATCGCCGAGGCACAGATATAGGTGGCCATCACGATCAGCGGGGCCAGGGTGTTGGGCATCAGGTGACGCCACATCACCGTCGACAGACTGCTGCCGAGAGAAATGGCGGCCTCGACATACGGCTCCTCGCGTGCCGACAGCACCACCGAGCGCACCAGACGCACCACTCGCGGGATCTCGGGAATGGTGATGGCCGTCATCACCGTCCACAGGTTGGCGCTGGTCAGCGACACGATGGCGATCGCCAGCAGCACGCTGGGAATCGCCATCAAGCCGTCCATCACCCGCATCACGATGGCGTCCAGTCCGCGGAAGAATCCGGCCAGAATGCCCAGTGGCAAGCCGACGACGACGGCGACCAGCGCACTGCCGACCCCCACGATCAGCGACACTCGGGCGCCATAGAGCACGCGGGAAAGCAGATCGCGGCCATAGGCATCGGTTCCCAGCCAGTAGCTGTCGGAAGGCGCCTTGAGGCGATCCGCCGGGGACATCTCGAGCGGATCGTGCGGTGCCAGCCATGGTGCCAGAATGGCGATGACGACGATCAGCGCCAGGCAGACGGCAGCGACGACCACGGCCCAGGCCGATCGACGACGCGGCCACAGGCGCAGCCGTGGAGACATGACTGCGGCGGTGTCTGAGGCTGTCGTGTTCATTGGTAGCGGATCCTCGGGTCGAGTAGTGCGTAGGAGAGGTCGATGGCCAGATTGATCAGTACGTAGGCACCGCTGGTGACCAGAATCAGGCCCTGGATCACCGGATAGTCTCGGGAGAGGATGGCGTCGACCGTCAGCCGGCCCAGGCCGGGGATGTTGAACACGCTTTCGGTCACCACCACACCGGTGATCATCAGCGCGAAGCCGGTACCGATGACTTCGAGAATGGGCACGCCGGCGTTGCGCAGCGCATGCTTGAACAGCACCCGCTTCTCGCTGGCGCCCTTGGCGTGCGCGGTACGGACGAAGTCCTCGCCGAGCACGTCGAGCATGCTGGCGCGGGTCATGCGGGCGATCAGCGCGATGTAGATCGTCGACAGCATCATCGCCGGCAGAATGGCATGTTCGAGGAACGCCCCTACGCCGTCTTCGGAGATCCGGCTGAAGCCCTGCACCGGTAGCCAGCCGAGATCGATGGCGAAGATCTTGATCAGGATGTAGCCGATCACGAACACCGGCACCGAGAAGCCCAGCACCGAGAGTGACATCACCGCGTTGTCGATCAGGCTGCCGTGCTTCCAGGCAGCGATCACGCCCATCGGCACGGCGATGATCACCGACAGCGCCATGCTCAGCAGCGCCAGACTGACCGTCGGCTCGAGCCGCTGCGCCATCAGCGTGGTCACCGGTAGATGCGACATCAGCGAGGTACCGAAGTCGCCTCGCAGCAGATCTCCCGACCAGTTGAAGAACTGCAAGTACATCGGCTGATTCAGCCCCAGCGTTTCGCGAATGCGGTCGAGCTGTTCCGGCGTCGCCATGTCGCCGGCGATGATGGCCGCTGGATCACCGGGCGACAGGCGCAAAAGCAGGAAGACGAACAGCGCGACAACCACCATGACCGGTACCGCCGCCAGCGTCCGACGCAGACAATAGCTGAACATGAAAGCACTCCGTTACGGTTTGCGGCAGATGGAGGGCGCGACGGCACGCGCCCCGCCATCCGTCACTCGGACTTGGTGATATTCCAGAACACCGGCACCGGTGAATGGAGAATACCGGAAAGATCGTTGTTCCATGCTGCCGGAATCGAGTATTCGCCAAGCGGCAGGTAGGTCACCTCATCGAACGCGTGCTTCTGGATGCGCTCCGCGATCATCTTGCGTTCTTCATCGCTGCCAGCCTTGGCGAACTCGTTGCGCATGGCTTCCAACTCGGGATCGTCCGGCCACCCGAACCAGCCGCCATCCTTGCCACGACCATTGAGCATCGGGTTGACCAGCGGGTTCCATACTTCCGGGATGTACCAGTTGGTGAAAAACATGTTCCAGCCGCCTTCGGCGGGAGGCTGCTGACTGGCACGTCGAGTAACCAGCGTCTGCCAGTCCATCGGCTGCAGATCGACGTTGAAACCCGCGCGACGCAAGAGCTGAGCACCGATCACCGGCTGCGGACTGACCGTCGGTACATCGGTAGGCTGCATCAGCACCACCGGGGTTCCATCGTAGCCCGCTTCCTCGAGCAGCTTTTGCGCCGCCTCGGTATCGCCACCGCCGATCAGCGATGGCGGTGCTCCTGCATCGGTGGCCAGCGGCGTGGAGCAGCCATACATCGAGGCACAGGTACTGTAGAACTCGGGGTTGCCGATCAGCGACGCCAAAACATCGGTCTGATTCATCGCCAATAGTGCCGCCCGCCGAATCCTGGGATCGTCGAACGGCGGATAAAGGAAGTTGAAGCGCCCCATGGTCTGGCTACCGAGTGCGTTGAGCTTTTCTACGGTGAGCTCGGGGTTGGCCTGAAGTATCGGCAGCAGATCGACGGAAGGTGACTCGAGAAAATCGATCTCGCCGGAGTTGAGCGCGTTGAGAGCGGTCTGGGCATCGCTCATGTTGATCCACTCGACACGGTCGACATTGACGACCTTGCCACCCGCTGTCCAACTGGCCGGCTCCTTGCGCGGCACATAGCCCTCGAACTTCTCGTAGACGACACGGTTGCCTGGCTCGTACTCGTCGGCGACGAACTTGAATGGACCGGATCCGATCTGATCCTCGACCGTCAGCGTCTCCTCGGGCGATTTGCTGGCGATGCGTTCGGGCATCACGAACAGCGGCACCGACGACGGCTTGGCCATCAGTTCCAGCACATAGGCAAAGGGTGACGACAACGTCAGCGTCATGGTCTTGTCATCGGTCGCCTCGACGCTTTCGACATGATCCATGAGCATCTGGCCACCACCGTCGCGATTGGCCCAGCGCTTGAAAGAGGCGACGACATCGGCGGCCGTCACCGTACCGCCATCGTGCCACTTCAGCCCGTCTCGCAGCGTAAAGGTATAGACCATGCCGTCATCGGAGACCGACCAGTCGGCCATTTGCGGCTGCGGCTGGAACTGATCGTCCATGCCGAGCAGCGTATCCCAGATCATGTAGCCGTGATCACGTGTAATGTGCGCGGTCGTGGTGATCGGATCGAGCACGCGCAGGCTGGAGTGCATGACCGCACGAATCGTATTGGCTTCCACCGGCGTGGCTGCCAGCGAGGTGAGTATAGCGAGGGAGGAAAGCAGTATCGTCATCACCCAGCCACCGAGAAGACGGTGGCGAAACGCGGTAGCGCGACGCAGAATCCGTGTCGTCATGCGAATGCCTCGTTGTCGATCTTATGGTTGTCGTCAGCGAATATGGAAGCCGAGGCAAGCGTTATTGGAGATATGGGGCTCGCCGCGATCCATGTCCGCTCTATCGAGAGTAGGCGCAGATCGAACGAAAACAATACTTTCGTCGTGACTAACGCGTTGCTGAAAAAGCAACATTCGAAGCATGATCGAGAATCGCCAGACCAGGAAAGCCGACGTGCCCCACGACAACGAAAAATTTCCCGCACATCTCAACAGCCGATGGCTCTACTACTTTGCCCAAGCCCTCGATGCGGGATCGATCCGCACGGCCTCGGACCGACTGGATGTCGAGCCGTCGGTGATCAGCCGCCAGATCCGCCAGCTCGAACAGGCGCTCGGCATGACCTTGATCGAGCGCCACGGGCGTGGCGTCAGAGCTACCGAAGCGGGAGAGCTCCTGCTCGATTTCTACCGCGAGCGGGACGTTGCCGAGCAGGCGTTGTTCGGCCGGCTTGCCGAGTTGGATGGCCTGCAGCGCGGCCATATCAGCCTGTCGATCAGCGAAGGCTACAGCGACCGCCTGATGAGCGGCGTGATGAACGATTTCTGCGCCCGGCACCCACAATTGACCATCGAACTCAACCTGGCCAGCGACAACGACGTGGTACGCCAGGTTTACGAGGGACAGGCACACATCGGCGTCGCCTATGCGCCACGCCTGATTCCCGGCATCGAGGCGGTGGCTTCGGCGCGCCAACCACTTTGTGCGATCGTGCATCCCGACCATCCGCTGACGCGACTTCCCCTGCCCTTGTCCCTCGACGACATTCTGAAGTGGCCGCTGGGTCTGGTCGGCCACGGCTTCGGCATCCGCCAGTTGATCGATACGGTGGAAGTCATCAGCAAACGCCACTTCCACGCCAGTCTGGTCAGCAATTCGCTGGCGACCCTGAAACAGTACGTCAGCTCCGGCAACGGCGTGACCTTCATCGGCGGGGTGGCACTGCTGCACGAAATGCGGCGCGGCCAGTTGGTGGCGCTGGAGATAGATCACCCGGTGTTCGCCCAGGCCGAGGCCCATGTGATCGTGCGCAGCCAGCGTCCGCTCTCCCCCGCCGCGCGCCAGCTATTGGCCGAGATCACCAGTCTGTGGCCGTTCGGCGAACGTCGACGCGTCGAGTGGTAGCGCCTAAGCGAGTCATGTACCAGGGACGGCGAATCAACAACACGGCATCGCAAACGCCATTACCTCGGCCACGCTCGCCTTGCCCAGTGCCAGTTGGATCAACCGGTCGACACCCAGCGCCACGCCACTGCCGGCTGGAATGCCGGCCTCGAGCGCCGCGATCAGGCGCCGGTCGATGTCGACGCCGGGCTTGCCCAGCGCCTGGCGTTGACGATTGTCGTCGGCGAAGCGCTCGCCCTGCTCGGCGGCATCGGTGAGTTCGTCGTAACCGTTGGCGAGTTCGAGTCCATGGAGATAAATCTCGAACCGTGCGGCGACTTCGACGCCATCCTCGGCATCGAGCCGCTTGCGCGCCAGCGCGGCCTGAGACGCCGGATAATCGACGACCACATCCAGACCGCCCTGCCCCAGTCCCGGCTCAATCGCCAGACTCATCAGCAGGTCCAGGCAACCATCGCGGTCGGCATCATGCATCGCTAGCCCGCCGATTTGCTCGGCGCGCTGCCGCAAGTCCGCCAGCGGTGTCGTAAACGGATCGAGGCCCAGCACATCGCGAAACAGCCCGCGATAACGGCGACGGCGTAGCGGGCCGGGATCGGCAGGCAGGACATGGCGAATCAGCGCCTCGCACTCCTCGATCAGCGCTTCCAGCGCAAAGCCCGGGCGATACCATTCGAGCATGGTGAACTCGAGGTTGTGGCGCCTGCCCACCTCGCCGTCGCGGAAGCTGCGCGCCAGCTGGAAGATCGGCCCGCTGCCCGCCGCCAGCAGGCGCTTCATGTGAAATTCCGGCGAGGTCTGCAACCACAGTCGCTCACCGCCATTCGGCGTCGTCGCCTCGAGCGAGAGCGAGTCGAGATGCGGATCGGTACTGCCGCCATGGCCGAGGATCGGCGTCTCCACCTCCAGCACATCGCGCGCGGCGAAGAACGCCCGAATTTCGGACAGCAACCGCGCCCGCTCGCGCAGCGTTTCGATATCTGCCGTGGGCTGCCAGTCGATAGGCACGATGACTCCGTAAGCCGTAAGAACGCTGCTACGCCGCTTTAAGAAGGAAGATCGACGCTTCGCGCCTGGAAGAAGAAACTAGCGCCGCTGCGCAGCTAGAAGAGGGAAGAACGGTGCTTCGCACCTTGAAGAGATAAGAAAAACTTCTTCCCTCTTCCCTCTTAAAGCTTATGACTTACAGCTCCCGGCGCAGCCGGGTCAGGCGCGGGAAACGTATTCGCCGGTGCGTGTGTCGACCTTGAGCACTTCGCCCTGGTTGATGAACAGCGGCACGCGCACCACGGCGCCGGAAGAGAGCGTCGCCGGCTTGGAGCCGCCCTGGGCGGTGTCGCCCTTGAGGCCCGGGTCGGTCTCGACCACCTCGAGCTCGAGAAAGTTCGGCGGGCTGACGGCGATGGCGTTGTCGTTCCACAGCGTCACGGTGTAGACCGCTTGCTCCTTGAGCCACTTCTCGGTGTCGCCGATCGCCTTCTTGTCGACCGCGTACTGCTCAAAGGAGCCGTCGGTCTTCATGAAATGCCACATGTCGCCGTCGGTGTAGAGATACTCCATGTCCAGGTCCATGACGTCGGCGCCTTCCAGCGACTCGCCGGACTTGAACGTGCGTTCCCACACGCGGCCGGTGATCAGGTTACGCAGCTTGACGCGGTTGAAAGCCTGCCCCTTGCCCGGCTTGACGAATTCGTTCTCGAGAATGTTGCACGGGTCGCCATCCAGCATGACTTTCAGGCCGCCCTTGAATTCGTTGGTAGAATAGTTCGCCATGTTTCCTCACTAGTGAACGATCGCGGGCCGTCCGCGACGAAAAATTCCGTGACTGCGCGATGCCAAGAAGGCGCGCGCTCTGACTTCGAGTGGTCCGCATGATAACCCGAACCCCGATCGCTGTGCATCGCGAAGCCGCTACCCCATTCGAGCGCGGCGGCTGGCAGCGTCAATTGCGCGAGGCGATCCGCGATCCCGTCGAGCTGTGTCGCCGACTGCGACTCGACCCGAGTCTGCTGCCCGGCGCCCGAACCGGTCATGGGCTCTTCCCGGTACGGGTACCGGTAGCCTATCTGGAACGCATCCGCCCCGGCGACCCGGCCGACCCGCTGCTGCGCCAGGTGCTGCCGCTGGACGCCGAGGCCAACGCCGTGCGCGGCTTCGTCGACGATCCGCTCGCGGAGCGCGAGCACACGCCCAGGCCGGGGCTGATTCACAAGTATCCCGGCCGGATGCTGCTGATCGCCAGCCCGACCTGCGCGATCAATTGCCGCTACTGCTTCCGGCGTCATTTCCCCTATGCCGACAACGCGCCGTCGATGCGCGAATGGGAGAAGACGCTCGACTATCTGCGCAGCGATGGTTCGATCCAGGAAGTGATCTTCTCCGGCGGCGATCCACTGGCGTCCCCCGATCGCCGGCTGGCAGCGCTGGTAGAACGGCTGGATGCCATCGCTCACCTCAAGCGGCTGCGCATCCATACCCGGCTGCCGGTGGTGATCCCGGATCGGATCGACGATGACCTGCTCGGCTGGCTGACCGCTACCCGGCTGCAGACAGTGATGGTGCTGCATATCAATCATGCCCGGGAGATCGACGAAGCCGTGATCGCCGCCTGCGCACGGCTCAAGGGCGCCGGGGTGACGCTGCTCAACCAGAGCGTGCTGCTGCGCGGGATCAACGACGATGTCGAGAGCTTGGCGGCGCTCTCCGAGCGACTGTTCGAGGCCGGTATCCTGCCCTATTACCTGCATGTGCTCGATCCGGTGACCGGCGCGGCGCATTTCGACGTGCCCGACGACGAAGCCCGCGAGCTGGTCGAGGCGTTGAGGCAGCGCATCGCGGGCTTCCTGCTGCCGCGGCTGGTGCGGGAAGTTCCCGGCGAACGCAGCAAGACGCCACTGTGATGATTCACGCCATTATCAGGAACAGGGCAGATGGATATGGACACTCAGACCACTGGAGGCCGGCAGGGAAGTGTCTTCGAGGCGGATCTCGCCGCCGAGACGCTCGATCAGTTCCTTGACGATCGAGAGCCCCAGGCCGGAACCGCTGGTCTTCTGCCCGGCCAGGCGCACGAAACGCTCGAAGACCCGCTGGCGATCGACGGCAGGGATGCCGGGGCCGCTATCGGCAATCTCGATGTGTAGCCGATTCGCCTCGCGTCGCATCCGCAGACGGACCTCGCCGCCGGCCGGGGTATAGCGCACGGCATTGTCCAGCAGGTTGCGCAGCAGGACGTAGAGACCATTTTCGTAGCTCTGGAGACGCAAACCGTCAGGGATGTCCTGCGACAACCACAGTCCACGCTGTTCCACCAGCGGCTGCATGTCGCGTCCGAGTTCATGTCCCAGGCGCACCAGATCCACGCTCTGACGGGTGAGCGCCTGTCCACTTTCAAGGCGGGAGAGCGTCAGCAACTGCTCGACCACCCGTGTCATGCGGTCGACGCCGTTGATGATCGAACGTGCGCCGCGCCGGGAGCTCTCGGACGAAGTCTCGCTCAACAGGTTCTGGGCATGCACCTTGACCGCCGCCAACGGCGTGCGCAGCTCATGGGCGGCGTTGGCGGTAAAGCGCCGCTCTTTCTCGAGCGTCTCGGCAAGCCGGCCGAAAAGTCCATTGAGCGCATCGACCATGCCCCGGATCTCCTCCGGTGCCTGGCTGGCATCCAGCGGCTCCAGATAACCCGGCTGACGGGCGGTGATTTGCCGACTGAGGCGTAGTAGCGAGGAAAATCCGCGGGCGATCACGAAGGGGATGAGCAGCGCGATCAGCAGCACGCCGATCACCGGCGGAATCAGATTGCGCAGTGCAATTTGCCATGTCAGCTCATCGCGCACATCGTCGCGCTGCGCGGCGCTGGCCCAGACGCCATGCGCGTCGTCGTAGAGCGTGAAAACCCGCCAGTCGTGTCCCTGTGCCTCGGTATGGCTGTAGCCCGGCACCGGGACCAGTATGTCCAGCAACCCTGCCGGCTGCATGCCGAGCAACGCATGACCGTTCTCGTCCCAGAGCTGGAACCCCAGCTTTTTCTCGTAAGGGTGGCCCAGCGGCGTCGGCGAGTCCGTAAGACTATCGGGCACCCAAACGGGTTTGAGCCGAAGATCGCGAATCATCTGCCGGGTGGCTCGGCCATCGTCATCGCGATACTCGAAGTAGAGCGCCACCATCGTACGCGCGGTCTGGGCCAGCTCGGCATCGAACAGTTCGTTGATCTGATCGCGCGTGTCGTGATAGCTCCACAACGCTGCGATCGACGTGATCAAGGTGACCGAGGTCAGCAAGACACGCCGAAGATAACGGCGGATCGAGATCAATCGGCAGCTCCCAACCGATAGCCGACATTACGTATGGTGGTGACCACGTCGCTACCGAATTTACGCCGCAGATGATGCACGTGGACTTCGATGACGTTGCTCTCGACTTCGGCATCCCAACCGTAGAGCACTTCCACCAGTTGATCGCGCGTGAAGACCTGCCCCGGGTGAGTCATCAGGTAAGCCAGCAGATCGTGCTCGCGCCGCCCCAAAGCGACGACATCCTGATCGAAGCGGATCTCATGCGCGGCCGGATCGAGTGTCAACTTCCCGCAGATCACCAAGGGCGAGGCTCGGCCGGCGCTGCGCCGTACCAGCGCCCTGAGCCGCGCTAGCAGCTCACCGTTGTCGAAGGGCTTGATCAAATAATCGTCCGCCCCGCCGTCGAGTCCCCGGATGCGGTTGTCCACATCGTCGCGCGCCGTCAGGATCAGCACCGGTATCGTGCATTGAGCTTCGCGCAACTGCCTGAGCACCTCGAGACCATCGATATCGGGCAATCCCAGATCCAGTATCAGCGCATCGAACGTCGACTGCTCGAGCGCTTCCGCGACGCCACTTCCCTCGCCAAGCCATTCCGGCGTCATTTGCTCGCGGCGGAGCACATCGACGACCCCTTCTCCCAGTAATGGATCGTCTTCGACCAACATCACCCTCATGATTCTCTCTCTCGTCACTGCCAGCCAGGGCATCGATCGATGGAAGTACCTACAGCTATGAATACAGCCAAAACAGTCGCTTGTTCCGCGCGGATGACATCGCAATGTCACGGGCCGTTGCGAATATGGTCTCCATGCTGACGCCAGCGGATGCAGACCGTTACAGCGGGACTAAGCCTCGTTTAAGGAAACGCTGCCATAGTGGCGCCTTACGATGGGGAATGAAAAGCCCACGATGCGGAAATCAAACAGGATTTCACCATGCTCGCGTTACCCAAGCTTTCGATCGTCATTACGGTTACCGATGCCTCGCATCGCGTCGCAAGCGTGATCGACGAGGCATCTCGAGCGCTCAACCATGCCACGCTATTGGACTTCATCGTCGTCGACGACGCGACCGATGACACGACCCAGCGCGAATTGGCGGCACTGGCCGACGCCGACGAGCGGGTCCGGCTCTATCGCCAGCCCACGGCGATGGGTACCGACGCAGCGCTCTGGCAGGCAGCCGAACTTGCGCTGGGTGAATGGATCGTCACGCTCGATGCTTATGGCCGGGACGATCCGCACGGCGTTCCCGAGATGCTGTGCGATGCGCAGCAATACGGCTTGACCCTGGTGGAAGGCATCCCGCTCGCTCCCCGTTGCCGCTGGAAGCGTACGGCCTGCCGAATCGCCCGCAGCGTCGGCATCGAGCTCACCGACAGCATCAAGTGCGGTCTACGGCTGGTGCGCAAGGATGCCTTGAGCGCCCTGCCGCCGATCGAGCGTCTGCACCGGTTTCTGCCCTTGCTGATCCGGCGCGGCGGTGGCCGAATTGGGACCTACCGCGTGAATCCACGCCACGCCATCGAAGCGCCCGGGATGACTTTGCGGCAGTGGCTATTGCGCACCCTCGGCGATATTCGCGACTGGCTCGGAATGTATTGGCTGTCTCGCCGCTGGCGGCCTCGGCGCACTCTCGATCGTGGCCGAAGTCGCGCGTTGGCGCGCTAGGCTCTATACGAAAAGCCGGCGAGCCTTTAGAGCCTGTTCACGATCTAGCGAGCTAGGATCAAATTAGGCGAAAACGACTGAGGAAAGGACCGGGCTCGCGTACGAGTTTACATGGGGGTAAATGAGTATTCCGAAGTCGTTTGACTCACTTCGCTCGCCCTATGGGCCAGCCTTCGGCTGTTGTCTCCGCTGCGCTCCGGCTCAACGACGTTTGGCCGACGCGCAGCAGATTGTGAACGGGCTCTTAGCGGTAACGCCTGCCATTCCACTCCAACCAGCCTCCAGGGCGTGTGCCCGCCGGATCCCGGTGGGTCCAATGGATCACGCCCCCTTCAGGATTCCAGGCGTACTCGCCACGGAAACGCAACCTGTCGCCGACTTCTATACCTTCGAGACGCGGCGCCAGGTCGATGTTGTGCGCAATCAACAGTGTCTGACCGGTTTCGAGGCGCACGATCAAACGCTGATGGCGACTGCCCTCGAGATCGTCCGTCAATAGGCGCGTGACACGCCCCGACGCCTCGATCCAGAAGTCATCACGCCGCTCTTCAAAGGCACTTTGCAGTTCGACCTCGGCGCTGGGCTGCGACGACGGTGCGTCGATGACATGCGCCGCCATCAACGACACAACGACCGTCAACAGGACGATGAGCGCATATCCGGCCCGTATTCTCATGAAACGCCGCCGCATGATTCCAATTCTCGCCTTTCGATACATCCGCACCGACGGCAAGGTAACATGGCGATCGTGAAGGCCAAGCAAAATCAGACAAAAAAGAAGCCGGACCCAAAACGGGTCCGGCCTACGCTGTGCGCCCGTCCTGGGCTACTAATTAAGAGTTCCGATTGGCTCCAGAGTTCCTCGGGCCGGTGAAAAAAACAGAAAATTCCGATCCTCCCCAGTAAGTCATCACTCGCGCCCCACGCCTAGGCCGATGGAGCATCACTCATCCAGCGCTTGTGGGCCATGCTTCCAGAGCCCGATCAGAACGCTCGGCGTCGCCGTCTCGTCGAGCTCGCGTTGCCAGCAGGGGCCGCTCTCCGGCGCTTCGAGGATGAGCTTAAATATTCGCCGATCGGCACCGGGCGACGCAGGTAGCGAATGCTGGCGTTCGACTTCGTCCAGGATGCCCTGCAAGCGCGCGCGCTGTTGCTCGTTCAATTCACGGCAATCGATCTGCCGCGGCTTTTCCAATCCCGGCATGGCGGCAAAGCCACCCTCGCGAACCACGGCCAAGACACTGCTCGGACCTAGACGTGGAGGATGATCGGGATTCATGACAACACGCCCACATCGATCCATGCCCGGCGCACGGCTTGCGTCTCTTGGCTACCGTCGCCGAAGCGTGTCGCGGCGCAACTGACGGTCAACTCGGCAAAGGCGGCAAAATCGCTGTCGCGCTGGAGCCGGCGATCGGTGAGCGCATCGAACCAGATCGGGCCGGCCGCTTCCCAGGCGAATCCGCCCAGGCTGGTGGCCGCCAGGTAGAAGGCGCGGTTGGGAATGCCGGAATTGATATGTACACCGCCATTGTCGGACGAGGTGCGCACGAACTCCTTCATGTGGCCCGGCTGAGGGTCCTTGCCCAGCACCGGGTCGTCGTAGGCGCTACCGGGATTTGCCATTGAACGCAGCGCCTGGCCGTTGACGCGATCGGTCAACAATCCCTTGCCGATCAGCCATTCGGACTCCTCGACGCTCTGCTCGAAGTGGTGCTGCTTGACCAGGATGCCGAACACGTCGGCCAGCGACTCGTTGAGCGCCCCGGCCTGATCCGCATAGACGAGACCGGCTTCCCGCTCGATCACCCCATGCGTGAGTTCGTGCGCCACCACGTCCAAGGCGGCGGTAAAGCGATTGAACAGTTCGCCATCGCCGTCGCCGAACACCATCTGGGCACCGTTCCAGAACGCGTTGTCGTAGTCCTGGCCGTAATGCACCGTACCCAGCAGCGCCATGCCCTCGCCATCGATCGAGTCGCGTTCGAACACCTGCCAGTAGAAACGATGCGTGGCGCCGAGCCATTGATAGGCTTCGTCGGCAGCCATGTCGCCGGTGTCGGGATCGCCCTCCTCGCGCATCAGATCGCCTGGCAATGTCTGTTGGTTGCGCGCCGAATAGATGTAACGCGCCGGCTCACCCGGCTGCGAGCTGTCGGCGGGCCGCGCCTGGGCCGGAGAGGCATTGCGCATTCGGAATTGAGCGTCGACTTGAAGCGTGGCGCGGGCGCACTGCTTGAGGCGCTCGTTGCCGTGAGAGGCGATTCGTTCGAGTACGTGCGGTGGCATGAAGCCGGCAGATGTCGTTGTCCATCGAGACGATGCCATTCGATCACCTCCTGCGAATCGAAACATGCCTCCCTAGTTTGGTCCAATCCGGTCCCGCCCGCCGCTTTGTCACTGTTCCGATTTGTCAAGAAAGGTCCATAGCGCTCGCATCGCCGGCCACATGACATCGCCGTGGCCAACGCCGGCGAACATCCGGTGCTCGACGGTCCAAGCGGAGTGATGCGACTTCAGCCACCGGGCAAAGCAAGCGACGTTGTCACACATCGCCGGCAAAGAATCGGATCGGGTGGCGGGTGTCTGGGCGAATGCCGGTCTGCGCCCCCGTTCCTGATCGCCGGCGCCCAGCAATACACGGGCTTTCACGTCGTCCGACACCGGGGGCAGCTTGTACAGGAAGCCATTGCCCCACCACAACGATGGGCTGATGGCGATGTAATCGCTGAAAAGCTGCGGTCGGGTCAGTGCGGTGTACAGCGCGAACAGGCCACCGTAGGAGTGACCCAACAGCGCGCGATGCGATGAATCGACATCGAATCGCTCGGCGATCCGCGGCAACAGCTGATCCTGGAGAAAGGACCGGAAGTGCGCAGCGCCGCCGACCGAACGACCACGCGAATCGACCGCCGGCATGTTCGATACTGCCGGTGTGTAGTCTTCGCTGCGCGCCGGACTGTTGAAACGACGGGTATCGGGATAACCGATTCCGACGACCAGCCATGGACTGGTGCCACCGTCTGGCCCGCGCAGCGTCAGGCTGTCGCGCCCCACCACCGCCAGCGGAAAGCGCGCATTGCCATCGAGGACGTAAAGCACCGGATAGCCGCCGGCCGGTGGCGGCGCATCGGGCAAGGAGACCTGAATGAGATAGTCGCGCCCGGTGGCGTCGCCGTGCATTATCCATTGCTGCGTATCAGGCAGCATCACGGGCTGCGTCGCGGAATTGGCGGTCATGGTCGGTTCCTGAGCGACGGCAGCGGGCACAATGAAAACGGCCGCCCACGACAGGCAGCCGAAGATCCAGAGACGTAACGCATTAGAAGTCATAACGCAGCGACGCGACGACATTGGATGGCGCGCCGTACATGTTGAACGTTCCCACGCTACCGACGCGGTAGTAGTAGTCGCGGTCGAAAATGTTGTTGAAGTTGAGTTGGCCCGACAGGTGAGAGCTGAAGTCGTAACCCACCATGGCGTCGACGATCGCGTAACCGGGTGCATTGATTCGCGGCGCGTTGCTGAGCGTATGGAAATTACTCATTGCGGTAACCCCACCCCCTACGTGCCAACCATCCAACGGGCCCGGAGCAAAAGCGTACTGGGTCCAGAGATTGACCGTATTGTGCGGCATCAAGGCAAATGTCGAGTCAAGATCGCCACGCTCGACCTCTGTATCCAGATAAGTGTAACCCGCAATGATGTCCCACTGAGGCGTGAGGGCGCCGGTCACTTCGAACTCTGCGCCTTGAATGCGGCGTTTGCCAATATCCGCTGAGTAATCTTCGTTCGCGACGGCGGCTGCATAGTTATCGTCGTAGAGGCGGAATGCACTGATACGGGCATTGAGATCGCCGCCGAAGTAGGACCCTTTGATGCCGACCTCGTACTGTTCACCCTCGCGCGGTTTGAGCAGATCGCCGTTGGCGTTGTACTCGGTCTGCGGCTTGAACACCTGCGAATAGCTGGCGTAAAGGGTGTGGTAGCTATCGAGATCGAATACGGCGCCGGCGTAACCGGTGAATTTGCCGTCGTCGTCCCGGGTGTAACGCTCACTGTTGAGATGATCGCTGAGTCCCACGCGGTAACTGCTGACTCGCCCGCCGACAATCAACGCAAAGGGCTGGACCGGGCGGAACGTCACTTTACCGTAGAGCCCGTACTCTTCCAGCGTCTGGCGCGTGTCGGAGTTCAGGTAGTTGTCGAGAATATCGACATAGGCGATGTCGTTGAAATCGGCAAGCGCGGTAGTGCCAAGATTCGCCCGTGCCGAAGCGTTGTCGGTTTCGAAACGCTTGTAGTCCGTTCCCACCACGAACTCGCTGACGTTGCCCATGGCTTCGAACGGCTGACTGTAGCTGGCATCCATGGACAGCGCTTGCTGATCGATATCGGCTGCGTTGCCGGCGATGCTGAGACTCCCGGCATCGAGCGCGCTGCCGCCGAAGGCGTAGTTATAGGAAGCGTTGCGATCCGAATAACGTGCCGCGAACCGTCCGTATCCTCCATTGGCGAAGCGATGCGTCAACTCGGCAAACCAGTCGTTGCTTTGCATGGTGAAGTCATTCCAGTCCGCACCGACGAAAGTGGAGCGGGTAAAATCGAGCAGATTACCGTTTGCATCGGTCGGCAGGCCGTTGTTCGGCACCAAGTCCCGATGCTGACGCAAGAATGCCAGCGACAGCGTCGTGGCATCATCGAGATCGGCATCGATCGCGCCGTAGAAAGTTTGGTGCTGGTTTTCGTTATGGTCGGCGAAACCGTTACTGTCGCTGTCGGCGACCACCAAGCGTCCCCGCACCCGCCCGTCGCTGGTAATCGGGCCGCTCAGATCGCTTTCGAGATAGCGCTTGTCCCAGCTGCCGTAACGACCGGTGACATGGCCCTGGAAGGTCTCGGTCGGGCGTTTGCGCACCAGGTTGACAATACCCCCCATCTCGCTGGTGCTGTTGAACAGACCCGAGGGCCCGCGCATGATCTCGACCCGGTCGAAGGCCGCCAGATTGGGCACGGAACCGCTAATGCTCGACATCGGGGCCGGCAACCCGTCGATATTGTATTCGTCGTACTCGTAACCCCGCGAATAGATCGACGAACGGCCGCTATCGTTCGGCAGCACACGCATGCCGGGAGTGCGCTTGGCCATTTCATCGAGCGTGTCGAAATTCTGATCCTCGATGGCGTCTCGCGTCACCACGCTGATCGACTGGGGAATATCACGCAGGGACGCAGGCGTCTTGGTGCCGACCGTTGCCGCATCGACCGTATAGCCGCCGGTGACTTCGGAGGGCAGCATCTCGTAGAGCCGGTTGCCCTTGACGGTCAACGTCCGCAGCGCCGTGTCGCCGCTCGTCTCCTGTGCCCAAACCCCGCTGCCCGATGCCGTCAGGCTCAATCCGAGCGCGACCGGCCAACCCCAATGGCGAAACCGTTGGAAAGAAGAAGTCATGCGTATCGTCCCTTGATCGGCAGCTCGCTGTGGAACCCGCCGTTATCGTAATGAGAATGAGTTGCAATCAATGATAGCGACACGCATTATTCCAGAACCCTCACCGTTTCACCTGTGGCGAATCGTCAGAAACCTGTGCCGGAACCGCAATCGTGCCTTACAACGACCGCTATCCCGTCTCCCAGGGTGCCGTCATCGGCGCCAGCTCGCTCCATCGCCTTGCCAGCCAACTGGGACGCGCGTACCACGTCGACAGCGTCGAGGACGACGGTCTGCTGGAGGGGCACTTCGGCGTCGAGACACTGGCCAACGGCCTCAAACTGAGACACGCGGCGATCCGTAATCGTCACGACATGATCAACCGCGCCGAGGTGGCGCCGGGGCTCAAGTTGATCCTGGTGCTGTCGGGCTCGGCCGAGATCCGCTTCGACGGCCTGCGACTGCCCTTCTCCGGCGCCGCTCCGCTGGCGCTGGCGATCAATCTCGAGGAAGCGGCAGCTTTCGAAAGACGTGCCCAGGCGGATACCTCGGAGCGCAGCCTGACATTGACGCTTCCCAACGAATGGCTGGCGAATTGGCCGGCCAACGACAAAAGCGTTGCCCGGCTGGGGCACCTGAACCCGGTCCGGTGGCAGCCCAGCCCCGCCCTCACCGCTCTGGCGCAAGTGCTGTTATCGGATGCGGGCAACGGCGACGGCTGGTGCGAACGCCTGCAGCGCGAGGGGCTTGCGCTGACGCTGGCCGGTGAAGGCCTGGCGGCACTAGGGGCGCCGATACCGAACCGGAGCGAACGACGGCACGCCCATCGCCTGTGGGAATTCATCGACAGCGGTGGCGGGGACGCTCTCACCCTGGGCGAGATCGCCTCGCGGCTGGGACTGAGCGTCAGCACGCTGCAACGTTTGAGCCAGGAACGTCACGGCACATCGCTGCAGCGTCATCTACGCCAGCGGCGGTTGGTCGCCGCCGAGCGGGCGCTTCGTCGGGAAGGGATCAGCGTGACCACGGCGGCGGAAATCGCGGGCTACAGCGATCCCGCCAATTTCGCCACCGCGTTCCGGCGTGCCTTCGGCCTGACACCGAGGCAAGCGAAAGGCGGTTCAGACTAGTCTCAGGCCGTAGTCCTCGGCCGTCACCATGCCTTCCAGGCGGCCCAGCTGGGCGATATCGGCTTCGGTCAGCGTCAGGTCGAGGCGGCGCTGGGGGCTTTTGGCGTTGAGAACCATGTGAACCTGCGACGGCCTGCCTTGCTCGTCGAGCCGCTGAACCCAGGCCAGCGCACCGCTCGAGTAACGCACCAGGGCGCCGATAGGAATGGTACCGAAGCGACGAACGTAGCGTTGCGCCCAGCGATTGTCGAAACTCGCCGGACTGCTCAGCACGTGCCGATAGCTCTCGAGCAACGGCCAGGCGGCGCGATCCGCTCGCGGCCGGGACAGCGCGTCGAGCACATCGACGACCGCCATGAGTCGGCCGATGTCGCCGATCTCGTCGCCTTCGAGCCCCCGTGGATAGCCGCTGCCGTCCAGGCGCTCGTTGACCTGCCCGATCACTTGCTCCGCGATCTCCGACGACAGCCAGCGGCACTCGGACAGCCGCCCCAGCAACGCGGGAACGTGTTCCGACAACTGCTCGCGCTGGGCGGGTGTCAGCGGTTGCGGACTCTCGAGCAGCGTCGCCGGCAACAACGTCTTGCCCAGATCGTGAATCAGCGCACTCGCGGCGATCGCTTTCAACACGTCGTTGTCGTAACCCTGCCAGCGGGCGAGGTCCGTCGCCCGAATCGCCACCGCCAGCGAATGGCGCACCAGCGGCGTCTCGGACTCCAGATAACCGAGCGCGTAGAGCAAGGATTCACGGCTCTGCGCGCTCAGGGAGAGCAAGCTATCCGCGTGTCGCGACAGCAGCGAGGAAGCGATCGTCCCGCCGTCCTGCAGTTGGAGCAGCTGGGCGTTGAGATAGTCGGCGATACGCTTGAGCCGACGCGCCGTGGCATTGCCGAGCGCCACCGCGGTCGTCTCTCCGGTGACCGGCCGAACCGGTGCCGGACGACGCCCCTCGGGCGAGCGGAACAGCGCCGAGGGCGAAAGCGGCTTGTCGCTGGTCAGCGCGTTGCGGGCGCCCTCGCGCTCGATCTCCTTGATGCAGTACCACAGCAGCCGCTCGCCATCGATCGGCAAATCATCGAACTCACAGCCGACCATCGCCGTGGTCCAGCTGTCATCGCTGCGGACATGTCGGATGCATCCCTTCAACTTAAGCCGCTGACGATTGGGGAAAGCGAGTTCGAGTTCGTCGAACGGCTGGCCCGGGGTCAAGGTGACGGCGTCCGTCAGGCGCATGGCGAGCAGACAACCACCCAGCGAGAGATTGACGATCTCGACCTCTACGTCGGGCTGATTGGGCGTCAGGCCAAGGCGGGCGCTGACCCCCATCTCCGCACGCAGTGGTGCGCGGAAGGTGCCCCGGCGATGGATCGTGCTGATGTATTCCGGATACGTACAGCGAAAGCGAATGCGCTGCGCGGCATCGTCCAGGCGCTCGATCACGCCCAGCGCGGCTGTCCGTACCATGGCGCCGCTGACGTGCCCCACCAGGTGAAAGGCATCGCCGCGCTCCAGTTGGACCGCCAGCGCCGGCACCGCGGAGACATCGACGATCAATGCCTGGTCGACCTCGATATCGTCCAGCAGGACCGGCCAGGAGGCCCCGCCCGCCGTCTCAAAAGCCAGATTGACACCGCCATTCAGATGCAGCGGCTCGAGCCACTCCCATTTGGCCTTGGCGTGATAGATGTCGGTCAAGGCGGACGCGGACATGAGAGACTCCGATAACTTTCTGTAAATTACAGATACAATTTTACAACATGAGTTATCGGCAGTGCCGAAGAAACTTAAGGAAACGCTGAAGAAATCCAAGGGAATGCTGAATAAATCGGCGA
>NZ_PZJU01000065.1:26674-40701 GCF_003206715.1 Salinicola peritrichatus
AGTGTTTCCCTAACCGCAGGCATCCACCGCCGCCAAGTCCTGTTCGCTGTAACCGAGCAGATAAAGCAAACCATCAAGACCCAGGGTCGATACCGACTGGCGTGCCCGGCGGCGTACCAGCGGCTTGGCATGAAAAGCGACCCCCATGCCGGCGGTCGCCAGCATCTTGAGGTCGTTGGCGCCGTCGCCGACGGCGATCGTCTGCTCCAACCCCCACCCTTCGCGTTCGGCGATCTGTTTGAGCATCATGGCCTTGCGATCGGCATCGACGATCGGCTCCTGGACCTCGCCGGTCACCTTGCCATCGCGGATCACCAGCTCGTTGGCATGAATCTCGTCGAAGCCCAGGCGCACCTGCAGATAACGGGCGAAATAAGTGAATCCACCGGAAAGAATCGCCGTGCGGTAACCGAGGCGCTTGAGGTGGGTCATCAACCGCTCGAGCCCCGGCATCAGCGGCAGCGACTCGGCGATTTCCGCCAGCACCGTCTCGTCCAAGCCTTCGAGCTTGCGCATCCGCTCGCGGAAACTCTGCTGAAAATCGAGTTCGCCGCGCATGGCGCGCTCGGTCACTGCGGCGACCTCGTCGTAAACGCCGTGGCGCCGGGCCAGTTCGTCGATCACCTCGGCCTGGATCAGCGTCGAGTCCATGTCGAAACAGATCAGGCGGCAGTGCCGACGCCAGAGACTGGCGGGCTGGATCGCGACGTCGACGTCGAAGCGCTCGCTCAATGCCAGCGCCTTCTCGCGCAATCCCTCGCTATCCAGCGCCTGCCCGCGCAGGCGCCACTCGAGACACACCCCGTTGGCGGCCGGCGCATCGCCGGTATCCAGCCGCGGTTCGGCGGAAAGCCGTTTCACCTCCTCGATGGTCAGCCCCTGCTCGGCGGTCAGCGCGCCGACCTCGGCCATGACTTCCGCCGGTAACGTCGCCCCCAGCAGCGTCAGTATCCAGCGCGGTGCCCGGGCCTCCTCGAGCCACTGGTTTTCGGCACCGTCCGCGACCGGATCGACCCGACAGTCGAGCCCACAGATGTCGCCAGCACTCGACAACAGCACCCCGACGTCGGCATCGCCAACGCTTTCCACCAGCGCTTCCAGCACGACTTCACCGAAAGCGACATGCTGACTCAGATCCAGCAAGCGCACCCGCGCACTGGCGAGCGCCGTACCCAGCGCCGCCATCTGCCCGGGACGTGCCGGGCCGGTGGCTCTTACCACGAAACGTCGTGACATGTTTTCCCCTCAATATTTTTCCGCCTGGGTCAGAACCTGTTTACGATCTCGCGAGCTAGAGCCAAACGAGGCAAAAACACTTGAGGCAGCGGAGTTTACATGGGGTTAAATGAGCATTCCGAAAGTGTTTTTAACGACGTATGGCCGACGCGCAGCAGATCGTAGATAGGTTCTCAGGACTCGACCTCGAGCCGGTCAACCTTCTGAAATCCCCGCGCCAGTTTGCTGCCGCGACGTCCGCGCTCGCCGGCATAATAGTCCAGATCGGCGGCCTTCAGCGTCTGTTTGCGCTTGCCTGCATGGATGATCAGCGATGCGCCTTCCGGCAGCAGCACCAGATCGCGTATGAACTCTTCTCGCCGCGCGGCCCTGGCGCCGGGAATGTCGATCATCTTGTTGCCCTTGCCC
Organism: Salinicola peritrichatus; assembly: GCF_003206715.1. Classification (GTDB taxonomy): domain Bacteria; phylum Pseudomonadota; class Gammaproteobacteria; order Pseudomonadales; family Halomonadaceae; genus Salinicola; species Salinicola peritrichatus. Next base: position 28,319 of record NZ_PZJU01000065.1, read on the forward strand.
TTGGCCATCTCGGGCAGTTGGGGCAAGGCGAACACCAACAGCCGTCCCTCGTTGGAGACCGCCGCCACCCGCACGCCCTCGCCTTCCGGAATCGCCTTGGGCGGCAACACGTTGCAGCCCTTGGGCACCGACAGCACCGCCTTGCCGGCCTTGTTCTTGCCCAGCAGGTCCTCGAGCCTGGCGACGAAACCATAGCCACCATCGGTAGCCAGCAGGTAACGGGCGCTGGGCACGTCGAGCATCAGCCCGACCATGCTGGAGCCGGCGGGCGGATTGATCCGTCCGGTCACCGGTTCGCCCTGGCCACGCGCCGACGGCAGGTTGTGCGCGGTCAGGGTGTAGGCTCGGCCGCTGTCGTCGAGCAGCACCAGCGGCTGGTTGGTCTTGCCCCGCGCCGCCAAGTGGAAACTATCGCCGGCCTTGTAGGAGAGCCCGGCGGGATCGATATCGTGGCCTCGCGCGGCACGAATCCAGCCCTTCTCCGAGAGCACCACGGTCACCGGATCGGCTCCCACCAGCTCGACTTCGGACAGCGCCCTGGCCTCCTCGCGCTCGACCAGCGGCGAACGGCGAGCGTCGCCGTAGGTCTGGGCGGCTTCACGCAGCTCCTTCTCGATCAGGTCGGTCATCGCCGACTCGCTGCCGAGCAGTTCCTTCAGATGCTTGCGCTCGGCCTCGAGCTCGTCCTGTTCGCCGCGGATCTTCATCTCCTCGAGCTTGGCAAGGTGACGCAGACGCAACTCCAGGATCGCTTCCGCCTGACGCTCGCTGATGCCGAAGGCCGTCATCAACGCCGGCTTGGGTTCGTCCTCCTCGCGGATGATGCGGATCACCTCGTCGATGTTGAGGTAGGCCACCAGCAGGCCTTCGAGGATGTGCAGTCGATCCTCGACCTTGCCCAGGCGATGCTCCGTGCGCCGGCGCACCGTGGTGCGACGGAAGATCAGCCACTCGCCGAGCATGTCGTTGAGCGCCATCACCCGCGGGCGACCGTCGAGGGCAATCACGTTGAGATTGACGCGGACGTTCTTCTCGAGATCGGTGGTGGCGAACAGATGCGCCATCAAGCCGTCGACATCGATGCGGTTGGAACGCGGCTCGATCACCAGCCGGGTCGGCGTCTCGTGAGTCGACTCGTCGCGCAGGTCGGCGACCATCGGCAGCTTCTTGGCCTGCATCTGGGCGGCGATCTGCTCCAGCACCTTGGCCCCACTGACCTGATACGGCACTGCGGTGATGACGATGTTGCCGTCTTCGCGTTCGTAGCGCGCGCGCAGCTTGACCGAGCCGCGGCCGGTCTCGTAGAGCTTGCGCAGATCCGCCGCCGGCGAAATGATCTCGGCGTCGGTAGGAAAATCCGGCGCCGGCAGATGTTGCATCAGGTCACTGACGCTGGCCTCGGGCTGGCGCAGCAGATGGCAGGTGGCCTCGACCACTTCCACCACGTTGTGCGGCGGAATGTCGGTAGCCATCCCCACCGCGATACCGGTGGCGCCATTGAGCAATACGTGCGGCAGCCGCGACGGCAGCACCGCCGGCTCGTTCATGGTGCCGTCGAAATTGGGCGTCCAGTCGACGGTGCCCTGCCCCAGCTCGGCCAACAGCGTTTCCGAGAAGCGCGACAGCCGCGCCTCGGTGTAGCGCATCGCCGCGAACGACTTGGGATCGTCCGGGCTACCCCAGTTGCCCTGGCCGTCGACCAGCGGGTAACGATAGCTGAACGGCTGCGCCATCAGCACCATCGCTTCGTAGCAGGCGCTGTCGCCGTGAGGATGGAACTTGCCCAGCACGTCGCCGACGGTACGCGCCGACTTCTTGTACTTGGCATTGGCCGTCAATGACAGCTCGCGCATGGCGTAGACGATGCGCCGCTGTACCGGCTTCATGCCATCGCCGATATGCGGCAACGCGCGATCGAGAATCACGTACATCGAATAATCGAGATACGCCTTCTCGGTGTACTCCTTGAGCGACAGGCGCTCGACGTCGCCTTCCGCTACCTGAATGTCCATGGTCATGGGGTTAGCGCCCTTCTACCATCGATGGAAACTTCACGAACATAGCCCGCACGAAACATAGCTTGAAGAGGGAAGAGCGGCGCTACGCGCCTGGAAGACATAAGAAACTTCTTCCTTCCCTCTTATGTCTTCCCTCTTCCTTCTTAAACCTCTATCTCGGCGAGATTGCCGTAATCCTCCAACCAACTCTTGCGATCGGCGGCGCGCTTGCGCGCCAGCAGCATGTCCATCATCTCCAGCGTGCCGTCGTTCAGCGCGCGGGTGAGCTGGACCAGGCGCCGGGTGTCCGGGGCCATGGTGGTCTCGCGCAGCTGCAGCGGGCTCATCTCGCCGAGGCCCTTGAAGCGCTGCACGTTGGGCGTGCCGCGCTTGCCCTCGAGGCGCTTGAGCGTCGCCGCCTTCTCGCTCTCGTCGAGGGCGTAGTAGACCTCCTTGCCCAGGTCGATGCGGTAGAGCGGCGGCATCGCCACGAACACGTGGCCGGCATCGACCAGTGCCGGGAAATGACGCACGAACAGCGCGCACAGCAGCGTGGCGATGTGCAGGCCATCGGAGTCGGCGTCGGCGAGGATGCACACCTTGTGGTAACGCAGCTTGGAGAGGTCGTCGCTGCCCGGATCGAGCCCGATCGCCACGGCGATGTCGTGGACTTCCTGGGAACTGTAGATATCGCCGGATTCGACTTCCCAGGTATTCAGAATCTTCCCGCGCAGCGGCAGGATCGCCTGGGTCTCGCGGTTGCGCGCCTGCTTGGCGCTGCCACCGGCGGAGTCCCCTTCGACCAGGAACAGCTCGCTGGTGACCGGGTCCTGACCCGAACAGTCGGCCAGCTTGCCGGGCAGCGCGGGGCCGGCGGTGACCTTCTTGCGCGCGACCTTCTTGGCGCTCTTCTGGCGTCGCTGGGCGGCGTTGATCACCAGCTCGGCCAGCGCCTCGGCCTGGTCGGTATGGTGATTGAGCCACAACGAGAAGGCGTCCTTGACCACGCCGGAGACGAAGCCGGCGACGGTGCGCGACGACAACCGTTCCTTGGTCTGCCCGGCGAACTGCGGATCGAGCATCTTCACCGAGAGCACGAAGGAGACCCGCTCCCACAGGTCCTCCGGAGTCAACTTGATGCCTCGCGGCAGCAGGTTGCGGTATTCGCAGAACTCGCGCACCGCTTCGAGCAGCCCGCTGCGGAAACCGTTGACGTGGGTACCGCCCAGCGGCGTGGGAATCAGGTTGACGTAGGATTCCAGCACGGGATCGCCGCCTTCGGGCAGCCACTGGATGGCCCAGTCGACCGCCTGTTCCTCGTCCTCGAAGTGGCCGGTGAACGGCGATGCCGGCAACACTTCGAAGCCATCGACGGCCTGGGCCAGATAATCGCGCAGGCCATCCTCGTACTGCCATACGCTCTCGGCGCCGTCGCTCTCCTTGAGCACGACCTTGAGCCCGGGACACAGCACCGCCTTGGCGCGGAGCAGATGTTTCAATCGCGGCAGCGACAGCCTGGCGCTGTCGAAGTAGTCGGCTTGCGGCCAGAAGCGCACCACGGTGCCGGTGGCACGCTTGGCGCAACTGCCGATCACCGAGAGTTCTTCGACTTTTTCGCCCTTCTCGAAAGCCATGCCGTGGCGGTCGCCATCGCGACAAACCTCGACCTCGAGCCGCGTCGACAGCGCGTTGACGACGGAGACGCCGACGCCATGGAGACCGCCCGAGAAACGGTAGCTCGACTGCGAGAACTTGCCGCCGGCATGCAGCCGCGTGAGGATCAGCTCGATCCCGGTGACGCCGTGCTCGGGGTGGATGTCGATCGGCATGCCGCGGCCGTCGTCGGAAACCTCGATGCCACCGTCCTCGAGCAGGACGACCCGAATCTCGTGGGCGTATCCCGCCAGCGCCTCGTCGACGCTGTTGTCGATGACCTCCTGAACCAGGTGGTTGGGGCGGGTGGTATCGGTATACATGCCCGGCCGTTTGCGGACCGGATCGAGGCCGGAGAGAACTTCGATGGAGCTGGCACTGTATTGCGTCATGCAGGGTCTCGCCGTGTTTGCATGGTCAAAATGGCTGAGTCATGGATGGCTGAGTCGAAATCGGCACGTCGGCGGTAATGATACACCACTGGTCAAATTACCAGTACCGAATTCGCCGCTTGCCGAGGCTGCGGCTCATTCGGGCCACGTCAACGAGGTCGGAACTTCCCAACCTCCGTGAGCGAACAATGCCGGCAGGTATTGAGGCAGTACGCTGAATCCGTGATCGCCGCCGGGATGAATCAGCGTCCGGCAGCCGGCGTAGGCGTGCAGCGCATCGCGACAGTCCAGCGTCTCGTCGGCACTGCCCAGCAGCAGCAGGTAGCGCTCGGGGTGGACGATGCGTTCCCACTCCAGCGCGTTCAATTGCTCGAAGTGGGCATTGCCGATGGTGAATGTCTCGCCGGTGTAGGCATTGACCAGGCTCTGCCCCAGATAATCAGCCACGAAGCGCGCGGGCTTGACCGCCGGGTTGATCAATACCGCGCGCAGCCCATGCCGCTCGGCCAGACAGGTGGCTAGAAAACCGCCCATCGAGCTGCCCACCAGCAGGGTATCGTCGCCCAGCTCAAACAGCGCCGACTCGGCCTGAGCCAGCGCCACGTCGGGGCGATCAGAGAGCTGCGGTGTCAGACATGCCAACGGCTGCCCCTCGTGAGCGGCCAGTTTGACGCACGCCGCCTTGACCCATTGTGCCTTGGGCGAGGCACTGCCGCTGTTGAAGCCGTGCAGGTAGAGTACCGCTCCGACAGCCCCCGGCATCACTGCGCTTTCTGCCCCCGCCAGATCGACTCGATCAGCCCCCGGCTGGAATCGTCGAGAGACTCGATGCCTTGCTCGGTCGCGATGATCTCTTCGGTCTCGGTGGCGATCTTCTTGCCCAGCTCCACGCCCCACTGGTCGAAGGAGTCGATGTCCCAGATCACGCCCTGCACGAACACCTTGTGCTCATAGAGCGCGATCAGCGCCCCCAGCGTGGCCGGATTCAAGCTGTCGAACAGCATGGTGGTGGAAGGCTGATTGCCCCGATAGCGCTTGTAGCTCGGCGGCGTGGTCTCGGATTTCACCGCGTCGTCGCCCAGCATCAGCACGCGGGACTGGGCGAAACAGTTGGCCAGCGCCAGGCGGTGCTGCGCCATCAGGTCGTCGCGGAAGCTCTCGTCCTCGACATCGTTGTAGCGGTTGATCGGCGCGATGAAGTCGCACGCCACCGGCTGGGTTCCCTGGTGCAGCAACTGATAGAAGGCGTGCTGGCCATTGGGGCCGATCTCGCCCCAGATGACCGGGCAGGTCGAGTAATCGACGATGGCGTCGTCATTGGTCACCGACTTGCCGTTGGACTCCATCTCCAACTGCTGGAAATAGCCCGGCAAGTGTTTGAGGCGGCCGTCGTACGGCAACACCGCATGGGAGCGGATATCGAGGAAATTGACGTTCCAGATACCGATCAGCGCGAGCTGGACCGGCAGGTTGTCTTGCAGATCGGCCGTGCGGAAGTGCTCGTCCATGGCGTGGGCGCCGGCGAGCAGGCGACGGAAGTTATCCATGCCGATGCGAATGGCGATCGGCAGCCCGATGGCGCTCCATAGCGAATAACGGCCGCCGACCCAATCCCAGAACAGCAGCTGATTGGCCGGATCGATGCCCCATTCTGTCATCTTCTCGGGCTTGGTGGAGACGCCGACGAAGTGGAAACGCTTGATCAGTTTCTCGTCGCCGCCCAGGCGCGAGGCGATCCAGTCGAGCGCGGTCGAAGCGTTCGACAGCGTGTCGATGGTGCCGAAGGATTTGGACGACAGGATGAACAGCGTGGTTTCCGGATTGAGCCAGCTCAGGAAGTCCGCCAGTTGCGAGCCGTCCATGGTCGAAGCGAAGTGCGTCGAAACTTCGTAGACGTCGTCGGGCTCGAAATCGGTCAGTGCCGAGGTCACCATCAGCGGACCGAGATCCGAGCCGCCGACCCCGAGGTTGACCACGTCGGTGATCGGCTTGCCGGTCACGCCGCGCCACTGTCCCTTGAGCAGCTTGTCGACCAGCGTCTCCATCTTGTCGAGCGTGGCATGGACTTCGCTGACCACCTCGACACCTTCCACCTCGAGCCTGGCTTCCCGGGGCAGGCGCAACGCAGTGTGCAAGGCGGGGCGATCCTCGGTACGGTTGACCCGCTCGCCCGACAGCAGACGCCCAATCGCATCCGGCACGCCGGCCTCGCGAGCCAGGGAGAGCAGATTGTCGCGGACTTCCGTCGTCCAGCGCTGCTTGGACAGGTCGAGTTGAATGCCCGCGGCTTCGAGCGAGAACGTCTCGAAACGCGGCGACTCCTTGAACAAGGTTTTCAGATGGACATCCCGCATGCCGCTCGCGAGTTGCTGCTCGAGCGCTTTCCATGCCTGGGTCTCACGAATCGACATCTCTGTACTCTCCTTGTATTCGCAAAGCGGGCCTTGTATTCGCAAAGCGGGCCTTGTCACGTGCAGCGGAGGGGCGCAAAACGTACACTATACAAACAGCGGGCCATCATTTCCCGCTCGCCCCACGCTCTCCCAATATGAAGTAACTTTCGGCAATGATTGACGCATCTTACCGTGACGCCATCTTTTCGACACCCCTCGATCGCGTGGCGAGTTTCTCCTTCGACGAGCGGGTCGTGGCCTGCTTTCCCGATATGGTCCGCCGCTCGATTCCCGGCTATGGCCAGATCCTGGGCATGCTGGGCCTGCTTGCCGAGCGCCATCTGCGTCACGGCGCCCATGTCTACGACTTGGGCTGCTCGCTGGGCGCGGTGGGCCTCGCGCTGGCCGGGCGGCTGTCACCGGATGCCTTCGAGCTGACCGGTATCGATCTGTCGCCGGCGATGATTGCGCACGCCCGCGAGACCGCGGCAACGGAGAGCCCCGAGCATCGCCTGAGTTTCGTCGAGGGCGACATCCGCCAGCAGGGTTACCGCGACAGCGGCATGATCGTGCTCAACTTCACCCTGCAGTTCCTGCCTCCGGTCGACCGCGATGCGGTGATCGCCAAGCTGTTCGCGGCGCTCGAACCCGGCGGCATCCTGGTGCTGTCGGAGAAGATCGTCGCCCCGGACGAGCAGGAGAACGCCTGGCTGGTGGAGCGCTATCACGATTTCAAGCGCGCCAACGGCTACAGCGAGATGGAGATCAGCCAGAAACGCACGGCGCTGGAAAACGTGCTGGTGCCGGACACGCTGGAGGGACATCACGGACGACTGGAGAGCGCCGGCTTCTCGCGGGTGACGACCTGGTTCCAGTATCTCAACTTCGCTTCGATGGTGGCGTTCAAGGATGCCTGAAGCGACGACCGATACGTTTCCTGAAACGGCGACAGATACATTGCGCGGCGCCGAACGCCGGCTCTATCTCGCCCTGCTCGAGCATAACCTGACTTCCTGGCTGGCGAAGCTGCCCGAGCAGCTCGCCCGTGGCCTGGATCGCCAGCGCCACGGCGATTTGCCGGCGTGGGAGAAAGCGGTGGCCAAGTTGCCCGTGCTGCCCCGCGAGCGCCGTGTGACGCTGGATACCGATAGCGTCGCGGTGGACGTCGAACTCGGCGACGCCGACCGCCGCCGCTGCGAGAATCTGCTGCGGATTCTGATGCCGTGGCGCAAGGGCCCCTACTGCCTCGGCGACATCGCCATCGACACCGAGTGGCGCTCGGACTGGAAGTGGCAACGTATCGCGCCGCATCTCTCGCCACTGGCCGGGCGCAAGGTTCTCGACGTCGGCGGCGGCAACGGCTACCACGCCTGGCGCATGGCCGGCGAGGCAGCGGCCTTCGTGCTGGTGATCGATCCTTCGCCGCGCTTCTACTATCAGTTCCAGGCCGTGCGCCACTTCGTCGGCGATGCCGACGATTACCGTACCCACTTCCTGCCGGTCGGCATCGAGGACGTCCCGGCCAACCTGGCCGCCTTCGATACGGTGTTCTCGATGGGCGTGCTCTATCACCGCATCTCGCCGCTGGATCATCTGCTGCAGTTGAAGGACGCCCTGGTGCCGGGTGGCGAACTGGTGCTGGAGACGCTGGTGGTCGAAGGCGACGAACGCAGCGTGTTCATGCCGGGCGAGCGCTACGCCAGCATGCCCAATGTCTACTTCCTGCCCTCATCAAAGGCCCTGGCCCATTGGCTTGCGCGCTGCGGCTTCGAGGCGATTCGCTGCGTCGACGAAACGCCGACCACGCTCGACGAGCAACGCGCGACCGAGTGGATGACCTTCCATTCGCTGGCCGACTTCCTCGATCCCGAGGATCGCAGCCTGACCGTCGAAGGCTACCCCGCGCCGCGCCGCGCCACGCTTATCGCACGGAAGCCACAACGTTGATCGCCCGCAAGCCGCGTCACTGGCCCCTGTGTCGTCCCAGGCAGCCTTCCCCAGGCGTCACCTATACTCGAAGTCGAACGATGGACCGGCCGGCCGCGCTGTCGGCCGGCGTCACATTCGATTGCACAGGGAGAAGGCATGAAAGCCGCCGATCTATTCATCAAGGCTTTGGAAGCAGAAGGCGTCGAATACGTTTTCGGCGTCCCAGGGGAAGAGAATCTTGATCTGCTGGATGCGCTGCATCGCTCGCCGATCCAGTTGATCACCACCCGCCACGAGCAAGGCGCCGGCTTCATGGCCGCCACCTACGGTCGCCTGACCGGCAAGGCCGGGGTGTGCCTGTCGACGCTTGGCCCCGGCGCCACCAACCTGGTCACCGCCGCGGCCTATGCCCAGCTCGGCGGCATGCCGATGGTGATGATCACCGGTCAGAAGCCAATCAAGTCGAGCAAGCAGGGGCAGTTCCAGATCATCAACGTGGTCGACATGATGTTGCCGATCACCAAGTACACCACCCAATTGGCTAGCGGCGATACCGTCGCCGCACGCATTCGTGAGGCCTTTCGGCTGGCTCAGGAAGAGCGTCCCGGCGCCACTCATCTGGAACTGCCGGAGGATGTTGCCCGCGAAGAGACCGACATGCCGCTGCTGCCCAAGAGCAGCCATCGCCGCTCGGTCGCCGAACACAAGGCGCTGCGCATGGCCGCCGATGCGATTCGCCAAGCCAAGCGTCCTCTACTGATGATCGGCGCCGGCGCCAACCGCAAGCTGTCGTGGAAGATGCTCCATCGACTGATCGACAAGCTCGGCATTCCCAGCATCTCGACCCAGATGGGCAAGGGTGTAGTCAACGAGACCACGCCCAAATTCATCGGCACGGCGGCGATCTCCGACAACGACTTCGTCCATCGCGCCATCGGCGCCGCCGATCTGATCGTCAACATCGGCCACGACGTGGTCGAGAAGCCGCCCTTCTTCATGACGCCGCACAGCGCCAGGGTGATTCACATCGACTACAGCTCGGCCCAGGTCGATCCGGTCTATTTTCCGCAGATCGAGGTCGAGGGCGACATCGCCTACACGCTGTGGCAGCTGAGCGAGGCGCTCGAGCCCCAGGAGCACTGGGATTTTCGCCCCTTCGAGGCCGTGCGTCAGGCGCTGCACGCCCATATCGAGAGCTGTGGCACCACGGATGGCTTTCCGGTCCAGCCCCAGCGCCTGGCACGCCTGGTTCGCGACCACATGCCCGAGGAAGGCATCATCGCCCTCGACAACGGCATCTATAAAATCTGGTTCGCGCGCAACTACCCCGCCTATCGCCCCAATACCGTGCTGCTCGACAATGCCCTGGCCAGCATGGGCGCGGGGCTGCCGTCGGCGATCGGGGCCAAGCTGGTACATCCGGAGCGGCAGGTCATGGCGATCTGCGGCGATGGCGGATTCATGATGAATTCGCAGGAGCTCGAGACCGCCGTACGGCTCAAGCTCGATCTGATCGTGCTGATCCTGAACGACAACGCCTACGGCATGATCAAGTGGAAGCAGCGCCAGATGGGACTGGCGGATTTCGGACTCGACTACGACAACCCGGACTTCGTCGCCTACGCCAACGCCTACGGCGCCACCGGCCACGCGTTGGAAGAAGGCGACGATCTCACCGAGGTGCTGCAGAACGCCCGCGATGCCGGCGGCGTCCACGTCGTCAGCGTGCCCGTCGACTACAGCGTCAACCAGAGCATTCTCAACGACGAAATCCCGCGACTCGCGGGCGAACTCGACCTCGAGGCCTGAGTGATCGATACAAAGGCCGGCGGGAGAACGCCGGCCCAAGGACGAGAATCGGCCGGTTGCCTGAACCCGGCAGCCCCTTGGAAATGCTGAATAAATCGGCGAGCAGGATGAAGCACAAGGCGCACGGAGCNNGCACCGCGCAACGCAAGTGATTCGCTTGTGCAGCCATTTATGCAGTGTTTCCTTAGGAACAGGGACCGGACTGGATATTGGCCTGGGTAATGTTGCTCCCTGCCTCCACGCCGCAGGTCAGCCAGACGTTGCCACCGATCACCGAGCCCCGACCGACCGTGATCCGGCCGAGGATCGTCGCGCCGGCGTAGATGACGACGTCGTCCTCGACGATCGGGTGGCGCGGCAGGCCTTTCTCGAGATGCCCCTTCTCGTCGGCCGGAAAGCGCTTGGCGCCTAGCGTCACCATCTGGTAGAGCCTCACGCGATCGCCGATGATCGCCGTCTCGCCAATGACCACACCGGTACCATGATCGATGAAGAAGCTCTCGCCGATCTGCGCGCCGGGATGGATATCGATACCGGTATCGGAATGCGCCAGTTCGGAGATGATACGAGCGACGAGCCCGGCACCGGCACGATAGAAATAGTGGGCGATGCGATGGTAGATCACCGCATGGACGCCGGGATAGCAGAGCAGCACTTCATCGACGCTGCGAGCGGCGGGATCGCCGTAATACGCCGCCATGACATCGCTATCCAGGCGTCGACGAAGCGTCGGCAGGCTATCGGCGAACCCCTGGATGATCCGAGTGGCTTGCGCGTACTGATCGCTCTCCGTGTCACCGCCGAGACGCGCCATGTAACGCAGCTCGAGCAGGATCTCCTCGTGCAGCGCATTCAGGGCTCGGTCGAGTGTATGGCCGACGTAGAAGTCCTCGCTCTCCTTGCGCAGATCGGAAGGGCCGAGCCGCATGGGAAAGAGCGCCCCGCTCAGGGCGTCGAGCGTATCGCGAATGCGATGGCGCGACGGCAGCTCCCGACACCCCTTTTCCTTTTCCCGCCCGTTCTGGGCGCGCCACTGCTCGCGAGTAGCGCGCAGTTGGGTAACGATACCATCGAGCTGCCAGTTGACGTGTTGCATGCCGGTCATCCTAATTGGAAAGCCCAAAAGCGCATGGACTCATGTGCCGATAATGATAAAGGCCAAGGAGAAAATGACCAGCGCAACCCGACAGGCACGCTATCGCAGCTCAAGCAGGACTCGGCTCCACTTCTTTCATCATGTCGCCGAAGGAAACCGAAGCCTCGAACTGAGGCGTGACCGCCTGGACCTCGCCCCCGGTGTCGTGATCGCGCGTGGCGGCGTATGTCACCGCAGCCACCGCGTCCTTGCCATGGTCGATGGCGGCCAAGGCCCATTTCCAGCCAGTACCATAGGCAATGGGGCCGGCGACGGGCATGCGCACCAGGCGATCGAACATCTCGAAGACCCCATCGGGCCCTACGATGATCATCTCGATCCGGGTGACATGAGGCTTGGCATTCTTGGGTGCGCCGGCGTTCAGCCACTCCATCACTTCCCACCATCCTTGCTGCTCGCCGGCGAAGGCCACCCATTCGCCATTGTCGAGCTGGAAAAGCTTTTGCGCATGGTTATAGGTCGAACCATTGACACTAATCAGCGAATCCGTCGCCAACGTCGTTCCATCCCATACGATAGTGGTCATTTGCTACCTCGTAATTGTATTACCAGCCAAACGTCGGATTCGCCAGGCAAGGCTCCAGGCATGCCGCGTGCGCGATTTCATCCCGGCCGGCTGGGATAAGGGCGCGCCTAAATCAGAGGAAGTGCATCGAACGATACAGGAAGCGGGCAAACGAAGGCCCTTTGCCTGAAGCCGACAAAGGGCACAATTCGTTACAACATGATACTCAGAGAGAGCTAACGATGGAAGAGGTCCGCGACATTCTTCGCCTCCCAGTGCGGGAAGTGCTTGCGGATCAAGGCATTGAACTCGATCTCGAACGCCTGCCAGTCGACTTCGCCGCCGATCGCCGCGCCCTCGGCGGCCCCCCGGATCAGACCGGCACCGACGGTGATGTTGCTCAGGCGGTCGATCACCACGAAGCTGCCGGTGCCCGGGCTGGTTCGGTAGTCGTCCAGCGGTACGCTGGCCGTCAGTTCGACCCGGCAGCGGCCGATGGCGTTGAGCGGCAAGCTGTCGGCGGCGTGATGCTCAAGGCTGTTGACGTCG
>NZ_PZJU01000066.1 GCF_003206715.1 Salinicola peritrichatus
CTGAATAGTTACGAATCGCGATCGTTTCAGCGCTTGTCCGGCGGAATCCAGGCGATCATGTCGACCTCGACATCGGCGCCGCCAGCCAGACCGGTGACGCCGATACAGGTCCGTGTCGGCAGTGGCGCCTTGAAGTAGCTGGCGTAGATGCCATTGACCTCGTCGAAGTGTCCCATGTTGGTGATGAAAACCCGGCTCTGGACGACATGATCGAAGCTGCTGCCGACGGCATCGAGCACGATCGCCAGGTTCTGCATCACCCGGTGGGTCTGCTCGGTGAACGTGCCCAGCAGCATCTCGTTGGTTTCCGGCACGGTTGGCATCTGCCCGGTGATGAAGACCAGCTCACCTACCTTGCAGGCATGGGAGAAGGGAGCGATCGGTTGTGGTGCGCCGTCGACGAAGAGCTTCTCGATTCCCATCTCAATGCCCCAGGATCTGGCTGAGGAACAGCTGGGTGCGCTCCGAACGCGGATTGTTGAAGAATTCCGTCGGCGGCGCTTCCTCGATGATCTGGCCCTGGTCCATGAAGATCACCCGGTCGGCGACGGTCTTGGCAAACCCCATCTCGTGGGTGACGCAGAGCATGGTCATGCCTTCATGCGCCAGTTCGATCATGACATCGAGCACTTCCTTGATCATCTCGGGATCGAGCGCCGACGTCGGCTCGTCGAACAGCATCACCTCCGGGCGCATGCAGAGCGCTCGCGCGATGGCGACACGCTGCTGCTGACCGCCGGATAGCTGGCCAGGATACTTTTTCGCCTGGTTGGCGATCTGCACCCGCTCGAGATATTCCATGGCGGTCTTCTCGGCTTCGGCGCGCGGCTTCTTCTGGACCCAGATCTGCGACAGGCAGCAGTTCTCCAGCACCGTGAGATGCGGGAACAGGTTGAAGTGCTGGAAGACCATGCCGACATTGCGGCGAATCTGTTCGATCCGCTTGACGTCGTTGTTCATGGGGATGCCGTTGACCGTAATCATCCCCTGCTGGTGCTCTTCCAGGTGATTGATACAGCGGATCATCGTCGACTTGCCGGAGCCGGAAGGTCCGCAGATGACGATGCGCTCCCCTCTGGTCACGGTCAGGTTGATGTCCCGCAGTACGTGAAAGTCCCCGTACCACTTGTTGAGATGGTCGATCTCGACCATCGCTCCTGTGTTGCCTGCGGTTGGCCGGCTCGCGGTTGCTTCGCTCATGGCAGTGCTTTCCTGATGACAATCTTGTTATGCGAAGACTCGCCCCACGAACGCAGGGCGAGCGTTCACTGCTTGTGCCCGGTATTCAAGCGACGTTCGATATACTGGCTGTAGCGCGACATGCTGAAACAGAAGATCCAGTAGACTAGCGCCGCGAAGACGTACCCTTCGGTGGAGAATCCTAGCCAGTTGGTATCGGTCAGGCCGGCGCGAATGATCGCCAGCATGTCGAGCAGGCCGATGATCAGTACCAGGGAAGTGTCCTTGAACAGCGAGATGAAGGTGTTGACGATGCCGGGAATGACCAGCTTGAGCGCTTGCGGCAGGATGATCAGCCCCATTCGCTGCCAGTAGCTCAGCCCCAATGCCTGCCCGGCCTCGTTCTGCCCCTTGCCGATCGCCTGTAGGCCACTGCGAATGACCTCGGCCATGTAGGCGCTCCAGAACAGCATGATGCCGACCAGCGCTCGCAGCAACTTGTCGAACTCGATGTTACCCGGCATGAACAACGGCAGCATGACCGACGCCATGAACAGCACCGTGATCAGCGGCACACCGCGCCAGAACTCGATGAAGATGACGCAGATCGATTTCACGAAAGGCATCTTCGAGCGTCGACCCAGCGCCAGCAGAATGCCGATGGGCAGCGATCCGACGATCCCTACGACGGCGATCGTCAGCGTCAGCATCAGGCCGCCCCAGGCGCGGGTAGGCACATAAGCGAGGCCGAAGTGACCGCCGAGCAGCAGAATGTAGGCAAGGATCGGGAACCCGATCAGCGCAAACAGTACGACCCACTTCTTCTGCGGCAGGCGAGGAACCGCCAGCCAGGCAATCAAAACCGCCAGCACGGCGAAGACGATATCGACACGCCAGCGTGCCGCCTCCGGATAGAAGCCATAGATGATGGAGTCGAAACGCGAGGCAATGAACACCCAGCAGGCGCCATCTCCGGTACAGGCGTCCCGGCTCGAACCGAGGAAGTTGGCATCGATCACCGTCCATTCCAGGAATGGCCAGATCAGGCGTGCGATCAACAGGATCACGACGACCGAGACCACGCTGTTGATCGGACCACTGAACAAATTGGCTCGCAGCCAGCCGGCAACCCCTCGGCTCTGGTTCGGGGCCTCGCGCGCTTCGATCATTTCCGTGCGGAAGGTAGAGTTGGTAGGGGTCGTCATCTCAACGCTCCTTCAGCAGCGTGCGCGCGTTGTAGAGATTCATCAAAAACGACACCGTCAAACTAATGATCAGATAGACCGCCATGGTCATGGCGATGATCTCGATCGCCTGTCCGGTCTGGTTGAGCGTGGTACCGGCGAAGACGGCAACCAGATCCGGATAGCCGATGGCGGTCGCCAGCGAAGAGTTCTTGATCAGATTGAGATATTGGCTGGTCATCTGCGGCACGATCACCCGCATCGCCTGAGGAAGAACGATCTTGCGCAGGGTGATGGCACCCGGCAAGCTCAACGAACGGGCGGCTTCGGTCTGTCCCTGCGGTACCGACAGGATGCCGGAGCGCACGATCTCGGCGATGAATGCCGCGGTGTAGATCGACAACGCCAGCCATAGCGCCACCAATTCCGGCAGAACATTGATACCCCCGCGGAAATTGAATCCGGTCAGTTCCGGCACGGACCACTCCAGCGGCGAGCCGGTGGCCAGGAACACGATCAGCGGCAAACCAATGATGATGGCAGCGCCAATCCAATAGACCGGCAGCGCTTTACCCGTTGCCATCTGACGCCGCTTGGCGAAGATACCAAACACTATCGTGATCACGACCGCGATCAGCAGTGCCCAGGGAGTAGCAGCAAAACCCGCCATCGGCTGGGGGTCGGGAACGACCAGGCCACGGACATTAACGAAGAACGCATCGAATAGCGACAGGCTCTGTCGCGGCGATGGTAATGACCGCAATACCGCAAAGTACCAGAAAAGGATTTGTACCAGCAGCGGGATGTTGCGGAAGATCTCGACATAGATGGTCGCCAGTCTCGCCAACAGCCAGTTGGGCGACAGGCGTGCGATTCCCACCAGAAATCCAATGATGGTCGCCGCGATAATGCCGAGGATGGAAACCAGTAGGGTATTGAGCAACCCGATAACGAAAGTTCGGCCATAGGTACTGCTGTTGGTGTACTCGATCAGGGTTTGCGAGATCGAGAAACCGGCGCGCTCGTTCATGAACCCAAAGCCGGTATGGATGCCCCGGGCATCGAGATTCAACAGCGTGTTGTGAACCAGGAAACCGATGAATGCCGCCAGCGCGATGAACATCACGGCCTGAATGACCAGCGCACGAATGGTGGGATTACGCCACAGAGGACCTTGTCCCCGTCGCGGTAGAGAAGTCGATGGACGAAGCATGGGTAATCTTGTCTCTACTCGAGCATTGAGAGGCACCGTGCCCCAACCTACCAGGGACACGGTGTCGAGAGGACGGTCTGCGCTTAACGCACCGGCGGCGCGTACTGAATGCCGCCATCGGTCCACAGCGCGTTGATGCCACGCTCGAGCCCCAGCGGAGAGCCGGAACCGACGGTTTCCTGGAAGACTTCGTCGTAGTTGCCGACCATCTTGATGATGTTATAGGCCCAGTCGTTGCTGATACCCATCTGTTCGCCGAAATTGCCGTCCTTGCCCAGCAGACGAGCAACGTCGGGATTCGGCGGGTTGTCGCGCATCTGGTCGACGTTCTCGCTGGTGACACCGAGTTCTTCGGCATCGAACATGGCGAACAGCGACCACTTGACGATGTTGAACCATTGATCGTCGCCCTGGCGCACGACCGGGCCCAGTGGCTCCTTGGAAATCCGCTCCGGCAGGATCACGGCGCCTTCCGGATCGGCCAGTTGCAGGCGCAGTGCGGCCAGTTGGGAGGAGTCGGAGGTCAGCACGTCGCAGCGGCCGCTGTCGAATGCCTGGGCGGACTGGTCGGAAGTATCGAGAGAGACCTGCTGGAACTCCATGTCATTGGCATGGAAGTAGTCGGCCAGGTTCAGTTCGGTGGTGGTACCGGACTGCACGCAAACGGCGGCCCCATCGAGTTCGGTAGCGCTCTTGACTCCCAGATCCTTACGTACCAGGAAACCTTGACCATCATAGAAGGTGACGCCAGTGAAGTTCAGACCCAGTGAGTTGTCGCGGGTCGCCGTCCAGGTAGTGTTGCGCGACAGCACGTCGATCTCGCCGGATTGCAGCGCCGTGAAGCGCTCGACCGCGGTCAACGGAGTGAAATTGACGGCATCCGGGTCGCCGAGAACTGCGGCGCTCACCGCACGGCAAACCTCGACATCGATTCCCTGCCAGGTGCCGTTGTCATCGGGCGCCGAGAAACCAGCCAGGCCGGTACTCACGCCACAATTGAATTCGCCGGCGTTCTTGACGTCATCCAAGGTGGCGGCCTGGACGTTAGAAGCTGCTGCCAGTGCCAGCAGTGCTGCGGGCAGAGCCAGCAGGCTCTTGTTCTTATAGCGCATGGTGGATTCAACTCCCTCGCATTGTCATTTTAAGTGCATGCCGAAACATGCCCGAATGAAATTAGCAAAGTTCGTTCCACTTTCGCGCCATCTCGCCTAAAACCTTGTTTCAACGCTAGCCTAGGGAGGTCGTCTCCCTGGCAAGCGAAGGCCGGGAAGTCGACAGGCAATCGGTGCCTGCAACATTTTGTTTCAAAAGAGTGCCTGGATTTCGCTGCCGCACCAAAAAGACGCATCAGTTCCAAAAGGTAGCGTCGAATGGATCGGTCAACGGGCCGTGTGATTTCGTGACGAACGCCACCAATGGCTCATTCTAGCGAGTACCCAAGCGCTGCACGCGCCCAGCGAATTGGCCAGAATATCCTGCCAATCGCCACCGTCTCGCCCCGGCGCGGCGAGCTGAAGATATTCGATGAGGATGCTGAAGCCGATGGCGACCAGCAATGCCGTCAGCCAGTGCCGACCGCTCAGCCGTAACCAAAACGCCAGGCCGGCGTAGGCGACGAAGTGATTGAACTTGTCCCACGGAAGCTGCTGCGGTATCGCCGACGTCGGCGCCAGGCTGCCCCAGGCCACCGCCATGGCCCAGGCCAGCGCCACCAGCGCGAAGCCTTTCTGCCAAGCGGTCATCGGTCCTCCTCGGCCAGCGATGGCGGCAGCCCGCAGCGCCGGCAAAACTCGGGAGTCAGCCTGTCCAGCCAGCGTTCATCACCTTCGAGACGCCCGGCGCCCAGAAACGACAGTCGGTGACGGCGATCGCCAATGAACCGATAGCCGTTTTCGCGCCACGCTCGAGGCACCCGGCGTAATGCCTCCAGATGCTGCCAGGGCGCTTTCAAACGCGTCGCGAGACGCCAGGCCGCATCGCTATTGCGGCTGAGTTTGCCATTGGCGATGTACCAGATACTGTCGGTACTGGCGAAATCGATCTGAAAATGCTTCCCAAGCCGACGGGATATGGCGCTCTCGAGCCCGACGATACGCAGCCGGCTGTCGCTGCGCTCGTGCTTCAACAGCCAACGCACCGAGCGACGACAGAACGGGCAGTCGGAGTCGAATAGCAATAGCCCATCGCCGCTTTCACCGGTGGTAAGCGGGGCTGAGGTCATGCAGTGCCTCCAGGAAGGCGGTGACGTGATCCGGGTCGGTGAACTGGCTGATGCCGTGCCCAAGATTGAACACATGCCCATTGCCGGGCCCGAAACTCTCGAGCAGACGCACCACTTCAGTGCAGATCTTCGCCGGCGGAGCGAACAGGACATTGGGATCGAGATTGCCCTGAATCGCGACCCGTTCGCCAACGCGCCGACGGGCATCGCCAAGTTCGGTGGTCCAGTCGAGGCCTACTGCATCGCAGCCGCTCGCGGCGATCGACTCGAGCCACTGACCACCGTTCTTGGTGAACAGGATCACCGGCACGCGGCGTCCTTCGTGTTCACGGATCAGGCCGCCGATGATGCGCTGCATGTAGGCCAGCGAGAACTCGTTGTAAGCAGGCGTCGACAGCGCGCCGCCCCAGGTATCGAAGATCTGGACGACCTGCGCCCCCGCACGAATCTGGGCGTTGAGATAGTCGGTGACCGCCGTCGCCAGAATGCCCAGCAGGGTATGCAGGGTCTGCGGCTCGCCATAGAGCATCGCCTTGATGTGGCGGAAATCCTTGCTAGAGCCGCCCTCGACCATGTAGGTCGCCAGCGTCCACGGACTGCCGGAGAAACCGATCAGCGGCACCCGACCGCTCAACTCGCGGCGGATCGTGCGCACGGCATTCATCACGTAATCGAGATCGCGCTCGGCATCGGGGGCGCTGAGTGCCGAGACATCGGCGGCGTTTCTCACCGGCTTGCGGAATTTCGGTCCTTCGCCGGTTTCGAAATAGAGCCCGAGCCCCATGGCATCGGGAATGGTCAGAATGTCGGAGAACAGGATCGCCGCGTCCAGCGGGTAGCGCTCCAGCGGCTGCAATGTGACCTCGCAGGCCAGTTCGGCGTTGCGACACAGGTCCATGAAGCTGCCGGCCTGGGCACGGGTGGCTCGGTACTCCGGCAGATAACGCCCCGCCTGGCGCATCATCCAGACCGGCGTGCGGTCAACCGGTTGGCGAGCCAGCGCCCGCAGCAGACGATCGTTGTGAAGTGTCATGACAGCCTTCGAAGTCGAGGTTTGCCCGCATTGTAACGGATCGGCCGAACATGCAGTAAAACCGCCGGGTTTCAAAATTGAAGTCGGCTATCGGCGCGATTTGCGGCATTGTGATGGATCGGTCGGCAAGCCTGATATAATGCCGCCCCTCAATCGTTGCTCCCGGCTTCCGATAGAGGCCGGCAGAAGGGTTCTCCACACCGCGAGGTCACCGTGTCCATTCGTTTCATCGCCGCATCGCAGCTGCCCACGCCCTGGGCGACATTCACGCTGCACGGTTTCGAAGAGGCGTCCACCGGCAAGGAGCACGTGGTGCTCACGCTCGGCGACGTCACCACGCCGGAGCCGGTGCTGGCCCGTGTCCACTCCGAATGCCTGACCGGAGATGCGCTGTTCTCGATGCGCTGCGATTGCGGCTATCAGTTGCAGGCGGCACTCAAGCGGATCGCCGACGAGGGGCGCGGCGCGCTGCTTTATCTGCGCCAGGAAGGCCGCGGCATCGGTCTGCTCAACAAGATCCGCGCCTACGCCCTGCAGGATGAAGGCGCCGACACGGTGGAAGCCAACGAGCGGCTCGGCTTCGGTGCCGATCAGCGCCGTTACGATATCTGCGTGCCGATGCTCGAGCATCTGGGTATCCAGTCGCTGCGGCTGATGACCAATAATCCGCGCAAGGTGGAGGCATTGAGCCGCGACGGCGTGCACATTCGCGAGCGCCTGCCGATCACCACCGGCCGCAACCCCTTCAACGAGCATTACCTGACCACCAAGGTCGGCAAGCTCGGCCACATGATGGCGCTCGATGATTTCACACCCGCCAGCGACGTGGATATCGAACGCGGCTTATAATCAGCACGCCCGAAGCCGCGCGAAAAGCTTTCGAGTGGACGACACGCCGGGGCCGGTCCGGGCACGGCATTCACCTCGGTGTCATCATGAACTTGCAAACTGAACCACGCTACCCGGGTTCGGTCCAAACCGACATCTTTCCAGATCCAATCCTGCCGCCAATACCGCAGAGGGGTTTCGAAGGCCATGTCCGACACCTCGCATCGTTTCGCTGAGCACGAAGAACCGGCTCGCCCTATGTCTTTCCCAGTCGACGACGACCCCGAATTCTCGCGGCTCGAGGAGTGGCTGCATAGCATCAGTCACGGCATCGGCGCCGCGCTGAGCCTCGTCGGCATGATCGTGCTGATCGTGCTGGCCAGCATCGCCGCCCACGTCGACCCCTGGAAAATCGTCAGCGTTTCGCTCTACGGCACCTGCCTGTTGCTGCTCTACACCGCCTCGACGCTCTATCACGGTTTCCGCAGTCAGCGCCTGAAGCGGGTTTTCCAGGTGTTCGATCATTGTGCGATCTACCTGCTGATCGCAGGCACCTATACGCCCTTTCTGCTGGTCAATCTGCGCGGGCCGATGGGCTGGGCACTGTTCGGCATCGTGTGGGGGTTGGCCGTGGGCGGTATCGCACTACGCCTGATCTGGCCGCACCGCTTCAGCGTGCTGCGGGTATTCATCTACCTGATCATGGGCTGGCTGATCCTGATCGCCTCCGGCGACATGGCTGACCACCTGCCGCAAACCGGCATCGCTCTGCTGGTCGCCGGCGGGCTTACCTACACGGTAGGCGTGCTGTTCTACGCCTTGCGCGTGATTCCGTTTCACCATGCCATCTGGCACCTATTCGTGATCGGCGGCAGCGTGTGTCACTTTCTCGCCGTTTACATCGCGGTACTGCCGTTCGAGGCGTGAATCATTCGGGATCCGAATCATTCAAAGCCTGAATCACTCAAAACCTGAATCACTCAAAACCATAGCGGCCAACCGTCGTGCGCCTTTCCCCTCTCGGCCGAGAACGTCGTCGGGATTGCGCAACGGACACTGCCCGAGCGAGAGACAACCACAACCGATGCAGCCGTCCAACTGATCGCGTAGCTGGGTCAATTGCGCGATACGCGATTCCAGCGAAGCCCGCCACCGTTCGGAGAGCCGGCGCCAGTCCGCCGCCGTCGGCGTGCGCGATTCGGGCAGCGCGGCCAGGGCACTGGCGATCTCGGCCAACGGCATGCCGGTACGCTGCGCGATCTTGATCACTGCCACCCGCCGCAACACGTCGCGGGTATAGCGTCGCTGATTCCCCGCATTGCGCCCGCTGTGGATCAAGCCCTTGGTTTCGTAGAAGTGCAGCGTCGACACCGCCACCCCACTGCGGCGGGCGACCTCCCCCCACGCTGAGATCGCGCTTCTTGGCAGCCAGACTCTCTCGGGAAGCTTTTTCAACCATCTCTCCGTTGACCTCAAGTAAACTTGAGGAAATAGAGTGCCGGCTGAAGCCACGACATTGCAAGAGAGCCCCACCATGCCGGCCCCGTCTCCTCTCCGTTTGAGCCTGATTCTCGGTAGCGCACGTCACCCCCGGTTCGGCGACCGAGTCGCTGCTTGGGTCCAGCGCGAATGTCATCGCCTCGGTTTCGACGAGCTGGATCTGATCGACCCGGCCGAACTGCCGCTGTCGATCCACTATCAACCGCTGCCACATGATGAATGGCACGCTTTCGAGCGGCGCTTGGACGCCGCCGATGGCTTCATCGTCATGACACCGGAGTACAATCACGGCTACACTGCCGCTCTCAAGCAACTGATCGATACCGTGCATGGCCCCTGGCAAGCCAAGCCAGTCGGCTTCGTCAGCTATGGCGGCATCTCCGGCGGCCTGCGAGCCGTCGAGCAGTTGCGTCTGGTCTTTGCCGAGCTGCACGCCGTGACGCTACGCGACACGGTCAGCTTCTCCCACGCTCGCGATCGCTTTCTGGAGGATGGCACGCTCGTCGATCCGGAACGCGAGGCGCGCCGTCTGCAAACGCTACTGGCACGCTGGCGCTGGTGGGCACACGCCCTGCGTCAGGCGCGACGCTTGCAGCCCTACGGCACCATTCCACCGATCTGAAGCTTCTCTATCGAGCAAGGATTGCCATGTTCCGCTGGTTCGAAAATCGTCTCGACCCGTTTCCGCCACAGGAGCCGCAGCGCCCGCCTGACGGACTGGTCGCCTTCTGTCTTCACTACACCAAAGGTGCCTGGCCATATCTGCTGACGGCTACCGTGCTGATGGCGCTGATCGCCGGTATCGAAGTGTGGATGTTCGGTTTTCTTGGCAATATCGTCGACTGGCTATCCGCGCAGAATCGCGAGACCTTTCTCGCCGATCAAGGCTGGAAGCTCGTCGGCATGGCGTTCATCGTGCTGATCCTGTTGCCCGGCATGGTATGGCTGCACTCGCTGCTCCAGCAACAGACGTTGATGGCCAATTTCCCGATGCGCATTCGCTGGCTGGCACACCGCTATCTGCTGCGTCAGTCGATGCGCTTCTACCAGGACGAGTTCGCCGGGCGCATCGCCACCAAGGTGATGCAGACGTCCCTGGCCGTGCGCGAGTGCATCATCAAACTGTTCGAGGTGCTGAACTATGTCAGCGTCTACTTCCTCGGCACGTTGATCCTGGTCGGCAGCGCGGACTGGCGGCTGGCGGTCCCGCTGGTGGTGTGGCTGGCCGGTTATATCGTGCTGTTGCGTATCTTCGTACCGATCATGGGCCGCGTCTCCAAAACCCAGGCCGACGCCCGCTCGCGCATGACCGGGCGCATCGTCGACAGCTACAGCAACATCCAGACGGTCAAGCTGTTCTCCCATGCTCAGCGCGAGGCCGCTTTCGCCAAGGAAGGCATGGCCGGTTTTCTGATTACCGTGCACCGCCAGATGCGGCTGGTCACCTGCCTTTACGGCCTGCTCTACTTGCTCAACGCGTTGCTGCTGTTCAGCGTCGGCTGGTTGTCGATCCAGCTCTGGCTGGGCGAAGCCGTGAGTGTCGGCGCAGTGGCCGTGGCGCTGGGACTGGTAATGCGGCTATGGGGCATGTCACAGTGGATCATGTGGGAAGTCTCGGGTCTGTTCGAGAACATCGGCACGGTGCAGGATGGCATGGCGACGCTGTCGCTGCCGCGCGACATCGATGACCGCCCCGAAGCCAAACCGCTGGCGATCGACCGCGGCGAAATCGTGTTCGACCGTATCCGCTTCCACTACGGCAAGGGCAGCGGTGTCATCGACGATCTCTCGCTGACCATTCGCCCGGGCGAGAAGATCGGCCTGATCGGACCTTCCGGCGCGGGCAAGTCGACCCTGGTCAACCTGTTGTTGCGCTTCTACGACCTGGAGGGCGGCGCGATCCGCATCGATGGCCAGAACATCGCCGAGGTCACCCAGGAGAGCCTGCGCGCGAGCATCGGCATGGTCACCCAGGATACCTCGCTGCTGCATCGCTCGGTGCGCGACAATCTGCTCTACGGCCGCCCCGATGCCAGCGACGACATGGCGTGGCGCGCGGCCCGCGAGGCCCATGTGGCGGATTTCATCGAATCGCTACGCGACATCCAAGGGCGCAAAGGCTTCGACGCCCATGTCGGCGAACGTGGGGTCAAGCTCTCCGGCGGCCAGCGCCAGCGTCTGGCGATCGCCCGGGTGATGCTCAAGGACGCGCCGATCCTGATTCTGGACGAAGCGACCTCGGCGCTCGATTCCGATGTCGAAGCCGCGATCCAGGAAAATCTCGACCGGCTGATGGAAGGCAAGACGGTCATCGCCATCGCCCATCGGCTCTCCACCATCGCCGCCATGGATCGGCTGGTGGTCATGGAACATGGCCGCATTGTGGAACAGGGCAGCCATGCCGAATTGATCCGGCGCGACGGGCTCTATGCGCGGCTGTGGCGGCGCCAGTCCGGCGGATTTCTGGAGGCAGAGGAAGAAGCGGTTCAAACGGTCGTCTCGACCCACGAGTCGTCCATCGATACCTAGTGTGGTGTCTCGCAACAAAATCCGTTCGACATTTCTTCGCGTTACTGACAAGACACCATACCAACTCATCGAGAGTCCTACTACTGGCACATCCGACGTGCAGCGCTCCAGAAGTCCGCATCGGAAATGACGCTGAAAGTCCCTTCGACCGCCTCGTGACGTATTACGAAGCGGCACGCTACACCCTTCGTCCAATGCGGTCGAGTGTCGCATGACCTTGCCGGCCCTCGCTTGCGGCGGGAATATGATTCTCGTACTCCACACCCCCAATTTCAGTCGTACTCCGGTCGCCATGCGCCGTCATACGGCGCCAGAATCGTCAGGAGGGATGCAATGGCCTCGTTCCAGTATCTACGCTTCTTCGAAGAACTCGGCATCGACGACGTGCCGCTGGTCGGCGGCAAGAACGCCTCGCTGGGCGAGATGTATCGCAAGCTCTCCGACGAGGGCGTGCGCATCCCCAATGGTTTCGCGGTGACCGCCGAGGCCTATCGCGCCATGCTCGACCAGGCGGATGCCTGGCCGGCCCTGCACGACGCGCTGGATGACCTCGACCCCGACGATGTCGCCGATCTCGTCCGACGCGGCAAGCGGGCGCGCGAGATCGTCTACGGCGCGGGGCTGCCCGACGATCTCGCCGCCGAGATCATCGCCGGCTATCACCGCCTGCAACAGGAGTATGGCGACGAGGTGAGCCTCGCCGTGCGCAGTTCGGCCACCGCCGAGGACCTGCCCAATGCCAGTTTCGCCGGCCAGCAGGACACCTATCTCAACGTACACGGTGAGCAGAGCCTGCTCGAGGCCTGCCGGCGCAACTTCGCCAGCCTGTTCACCGACCGCGCCATTCACTATCGCATCGACCAGGGCTTCGACCACTTCAAGGTCGCGCTGTCGATCGGGGTGATGAAGATGGTGCGCTCGGACCTCGCCGCCTCGGGAGTGATGTTCTCGCTGGATACCGAATCGGGCTTTCGCGATGCGGTGTTCGTCACCGGCGCCTATGGATTAGGCGAGAACGTCGTCCAGGGCGCCGTCGATCCCGACGAGTTCTACGTTCACAAGCCGACCTTCGCAGGGGGCCATCATTGCGTGCTGCGCCGCAGCCTGGGCGACAAGGCGGTGAAGATGATCTACGTCGAGGGTGACGCCAAGCACTACACGCGCAACGTGCCGACGCCGAAGGCCGACCGCAAGCGTTTCTGCATCGACGACGCCGACGTGCTGGAACTGGCCGATTACGCGATCAAGATCGAACGCCACTACGGCCACCCCATGGACATGGAGTGGGCCAAGGACGGCCTGAGCGGCGAGCTCTACATCGTCCAGGCGCGTCCCGAAACGGTGGCCTCGCAGCGTCGTCCCACCACGCTCGAACACTACATTCTCGACCAGCGCGGCGAGACTCTGGCCACCGGTCGCGCGGTGGGCGAGAAGATCGCCACCGGCCGCGCCCACGTGATCCAGGACGTGGCCCACCTCCCCGAATTCAAGCCCGGCGAAGTGCTCGTCGCCGATACCACCACCCCCGACTGGGAGCCGGTGATGAAGACCGCGGCGGCGATCGTCACCAACCGCGGTGGACGCACCTGCCATGCGGCGATCATCGCTCGCGAACTCGGCATCCCCGCGGTGGTCGGCTGCGGCGAAAGCACCCAGACGGTGGCCGACGGAGAGACGGTGACCGTGAGCTGCGCCGAAGGCGACAGCGGTCGCGTCTACCGTGGCGCGCTGAATTTCCGGGTCGAGACCACTGAACTCGGCGAGATCGCCCGCCCCGCCACAGAGATCATGATCAATCTCGGCAACCCCGAACTGGCCTTCTCCACCTCGTTTCTGCCCAACGATGGCGTCGGCCTGGCACGCATGGAATTCATCATCAGCGAGTACATCAAGGCGCATCCCCTCGCCCTGCTGCATCCGGACAGGATCGACGATACCGCGACACGTGCCCGGGTCGAGGCGCTGATCGGCACTCACGCCAACGGCGGCGAGTTCTTCGTCGAACGGCTCTCCGAAGGCATCGGCACCATCGCCGCCGCCTTCTGGCCCAAACCGGTGGTGGTACGGCTGTCGGACTTCAAGAGCAATGAATACGCCAGCCTGCTCGGCGGCGCCGACTTCGAGCCCCACGAGGCCAACCCGATGCTCGGCTTCCGTGGTGCCTCGCGCTACGCCCATCCGGCCTACGCCGAGGGCTTCGCCCTGGAGTGCCAGGCAATGCGGCGCGTGCGCGACGACATGGGACTGACCAACGTGGTCCTGATGCTACCGTTCGTGCGTCGTCTCGACGAGGCCGACAAGGTACTGGCCGAAATGGCCAGGTATGGGCTCGAACGCGGCGTCAATTCGCTGAAGATCTACGCCATGTGCGAGATTCCCAACAACGTCATTCTCATCGATCGTTTCGCCGAGCGCTTCGATGGTTTCTCGATCGGCTCCAACGACCTCACCCAGTTGACGCTGGGCGTTGACCGCGACAGCGAGATCGTCGCCTTCGACTACGACGAGCGCGACGAGGGGGTCAAGGAGATGATCCGCCTGGCCGTCGAGGGCTGTCGGCGCAACGGCATGCACTCCGGGCTGTGCGGACAGGCGCCGTCGGACTACCCCGAAATGGCCGCGTTCCTGGTCGAGCTCGGCATCGAGTCGATGAGCCTCAATCCGGATAGCGTGATCGCCACTACACGCCACGTGCTCGAACTCGAGCAGCACCTGGGACGGCCACCGCGCACGGCAACGCCTGCGTGAGCCGCCACGCCATCTGCCGGTGCCTCACGCTGCCCTCTTCAAGCCCACTGTCGGATTCACGCCGACAGTTTCAGCCCCGCCACGGCGACGATGATCATGCCGACGAAGGCGAGCCGCAGTGGCCGTCGCGACTCGCCCCATCGCCACATGCCCAGGAGCGTGCTGCCGAGCGTACCGATACCGGTGAAGATCGCGTAGGCCACGCCCATGTCGATCGAGCGCATGGAGATCGAAACCGGCAACGCCGACAGACAGCTCGATTCGAGCAGAGAAGGACAAGAGAACCCGAGCATACTCGCCTCCTGGCCGGTCGAGGCGTGCCGTAAATAGTACCTGGCTTACCTACTATTACCGGTTGTCTGAATCTCGAACCCCTCTCGCCAGGGGTGGGTCGACAGCATGATTTTCCAGCCGCTGCCGTTGCATCGGGCATAGCTGATTTCCATCCCGGCGCGCAGGCGCAGGGTCTCACTATCCAGTGTTTGCGGTGCAGCGAGCAGATCGTGGGTCTGCGGCAAAGCAAGGCGAGGCACGATTGACATGGCGTGATCACCCCATTGCAGCCAGCGCGGCAGGCCGTCCGGGCCGAGACATGTCCGCTCTGCGCCGCCGGCATCCGCTTGGCGCACCCACAGCTCGCGATAGCGCCCTTGGGGATGACGTTCCTCCAGCGTATCTTCGTCAAGAAACGCCATTTCGCCGACGTCTTTCCCCAGTCCCGGATGCTGATCGAGCAAACGATGCCAGGTACAGAAGCGGCCCTCGACCCGGGTGATGCCGGCAAAGGCGGTCTGGCCGGCCAGCCATACGAGCCGATCCCGGTCGCAGTCGTCCAGCGACGTGACGTCGGCGAAATCGGGGCGATCCGCCGGCACGCGCATGTCGGCGTGCCAGCATGCCGCCTGCAGCCAGATCACTCGGGTCGTGCGGTCCTCTATGTAATCGCCATGTTCACCCTCGCCAGTGTAGAGCGTGCGTTGCCATACCCCGTGATAACGGGATGGCACGCCGTCTTGTGGTGTGTTCATGCCCGTTCCGTTCCCTTGTGTCGCGCATGCTGACCCAGTGTGGCGGTATCTCTCGCCCCTTCGGGTAATTGGATCTCACCACTGGCCAGACACTTCTGCAGATAAGCGAAGGTGTGAATGGTCTGGGCGTAGAGATGATCCCCGGCCTTGAGCGGCTCGTAACGCGCGTGTCCGTCACGCTCGACCAGTTGCGGCAGCGGTGTCACCGTGGTGGCGTAATCGCAGGCGAAGAACAGCGGGAACGAATAGCGCTCCTCCTTCACCTTGCGTACCCGGTGCGAGGTGGCCACGAACTCGCCGTTGGTCCAGATCTCCAGCATGTCGCCGATGTTGATCACCAGGGCATCGTCGCGGTAGGGCACGTCGATCCACTCGCTCTGGCCGTTCATCACTTCCAGCCCCGGAGCGGTGGGCAGCAGCAGGGTGAAGCACTCGTAATCGGTGTGCGCGCCGATGCCCTGGACATCCTCGGCCTCGGGATCGAACGGATAGTGGATCAGGCGCAACTGGCTGGGTGGCTTGGTCACGTCCTTGAGGAAGTGCTCTTCGGGCAACCCCAGCGCGAGGGCGAAACCTCGCATCAGGGCGAGGCCCACCTCGTAAGTCACCTGGTAGTAGGCATAGACCTGCTCGCGGAAGCCGGGCAACTCGGGCCAGACGTTGGGTCCCAGCATGGGGATGCCGGCGACTACGTCCGGGTCATCGGCGGGCAGCTCGAAGGCCAGATCGAAGGCTTCCTTGAGGTCACGCTTGCCCTTTTCGGGCATCTCCTCGCCTTCGGGCACGTAGCCGCGATGGCGGGTAGTGCCGTTGCCCGCGGACAGCCCGATATAGTGGCGCATCTTGGTCTCCATCGGCTGGGCGAAGAATCGCCTGGCCTGGTCCAGAAGGGCTTGGCGCAGATCTTCGTCGATGCCGTGGCCGACGATATGGAAGAAACCCACGTTGCGTGCCGCGTCGCCGAGCTGTACGGCGACGGCCTGGCGTTCGTCTTCATTGGGACTGAAGAGCCCGCCGATATCGATCACCGGCAGTGACTGGAAATGACTGAGTTGCTGCTTTGCATGGCTCATGGCTGTCTCCTGGTTCGATCACTGCTGGCTGGCGATCCAGCCTCTCCAACCGCCGAAATGGGTCACATCCTCGGCCGGGCCACCCGCCTCCAGGGCGCCCGCAGTGCAGATGAAGCCGCATTGCCACTCGCCGTTTTCCAGCTCGACTTGTCCTAGTCCCAGTGGGGCGGGAATGCCGGCCAGGAAGCTGCCGATGGTGTCGATGGGCAGACGCCACACTTCCACCTCGATGGCCGCGCCGTTGGCGTCGTCTCGCACCATCGCCGGGCGCGCCGGCGGGCCGCCGGCCAGGGCATAGAGGCGGTAGTTCGGGCTGCTGCGGGTGCTGGCGACACGCACGCCGCCGCGGCTGGTGAGCTGGTGGTTGAGCGGCAGCCCGGCAAGGTGCGCGCCGCATACCACCAGTTCCAGCGTGCCGTCCTTTGCCGGGGGCAGTGCCGGCAGCTGGGGGCGGGCGATGCTGGTGGCGCCCAGCGGCAGAACGAGCCGGCGCTCCAGTGCCCGGCCGAGACTCAACAGCGACAGATCATCAAAAGCGGGGCCGAACAGGGTGACGCCGAACGGCAGGCCGGCATCGGTGAAGCCGGTGGGCACGGCCAGGGCACTGTAGTCGAGCAGGTTCATGAAGTTGGTCCAGGTTCCCACTCGCGAGTTGACGGCAATGGGCTCTGCAGCCACCTCGGCCTTGGTGGGATGTTCCACCGTGGTCGGGGCCAGCATCACGTCGACCTGAGCAAGCAGAGCATCGGCCTGGCGCTTGAGTTCGGCCAGCTTGTAGCGGGCGTCGAAAGCATCTACCGCCTTGGGTGCGCCGCCGCCTTCGATGACCTGACGGGTGGCCGGATGCAGGGTATCGGGCTGGCTTTCGATCAGTTCGCGCACGGCGTGGTAGCGCTCGGCGACCCACGGGCCTTCGTAGAGCAGGCGCGCCGCGGCCAACAGTGGCGTGCAATCGAGTTCGAACCTGACGCCGCCCAGTGCCTCGAGTTGGGCAATAGCCTGGCGCATGCCAACGCTGTAGGCCGCGTCGGTATGCCACTGCGACTCGGGCGGCACGCCGAAGCGAAAGCGCTTCAGCATCTCGCCATAGGCTTGGCCGGCCACGGCGAAATCGTGACGCCGCGACCAGGCGCACTCCGGATCGTACTGGCCGGCGACGTCGAGCACGGCGGCGGCATCGTCGGCGCTCAAGGTGAAGAGGCTGATGGTATCCAGAGTGGCACAGGCCGGTACCACGCCCGCCGTACTCAGCAGGCCCAGCGTGGGCTTGACGCCGAACAGGTTGTTGAAGCACGCCGGCACGCGTCCGGAGCCGGCAGTGTCGGTACCCAGCGCGAAGCTGACCTGGCCCTGGGCGGTGGTCACCGCCGAGCCGCTGCTGGAGCCGCCGGGAATGCGCTCGGCATCGAAGGCATTGCCGGGCACGCCATAGATGTCCAGCGCACGTTCGCCGACCAGCCCGGTAGCGAACTGGTCGAGATTGGTCTTGCCCATGGGGATGGCCCCGGCCTCGATCAGCTGGCGCACGACGAAGGCGGACTCATTGGGCGTATAGGCATAGACGGGACTGCCCGCCGTAGTCGGCACGTTCGCGAGATCGATATTGTCTTTGATCGCGAACGGAATGCCGTACAATGGAAGGCTCTGCGGATCGATGGCGTCGAGACGAGCGAGATAGGGCTCGAGCTGCTCGCGTGAGAGCCGGGTGATCCAGGCGGGATCAAAGCCGCGTGCTGCGGCATCGGCCAGCAGATCAGCGATCAGCCCGCGTGGGGTCAGCTCATTGGCGCGATAGCGCGCCAGCAGAGAAGTCATGGTCATATCGATGGCGCTCATACGGACGTCTCCAGATTCGAGGTCTGTTCGAGAATCACGATCGGCTGGCCGGGGGCGACGGCGGCACCTTCGGTTATCGGCAGGCGGGCCACGCGACCGGTTGCGTGAGTGGTGATCTCGACTTCCATCTTCATCGACTCGACCAGTGCCACGACCTGACCGGCCTCGACGCTGTCGCCCTCGGCGACCGTCAGCTTCCACAGGCTGCCGGTCACCGGGCTATCGATACCCAACTCATCGCTACCCAGTTCCGTGGCCTCGGCGACTTCGGGGATCCGGTCCTCGAAGGTGAACTGGCCATTGGCCCGCCAGTCGGCCATCTCCTGCTGGAAGGCGGCCTCGCGACGCTCACGGAATTCGGCGATCTGTTCAACGTGAGCGGCGATATCGTCCTGATAATCGGCAAGCTTGAAGCGCGTAACCTCGATCTCGAGCGGGTATCGCCCATGGGGAAAGTCACGACGGATTCGCATCAGCTCGTCATGGCTGACCTCGAAGAAGCGCAACTGATCGAAGAAGCGCAGCAGCCAGGGGTTGTCGAAGTATTCGGTCTGGCGATAGCGGTTCCACATCTGCAGGGTGCGGCCGACGAACTGATAGCCACCAGGGCCTTCCATGCCGTAGACGCACAGGTAGGCGCCGCCGATGCCCACCGAATTCTCGGCGGTCCAGGTGCGCGCCGGGTTGTACTTGGTGGTGACCAGCCGCTGGGTGGGATCGAGCGGCGTGGCCACCGGCGCGCCGAGGTAGACGTCGCCCAGGCCCATCACCAGATAGCGGGCGTTGAAGACGATGTCGCGCACCTGCTCGATGGCGTCTAGGCCATTGATGCGACGGATGAACTCCAGGTTGCTCGGGCACCAGGGTGCATCCGGACGAACGCTGCGCTGGTACTTGTCGATGGCTTTCTGACAGGCCGGATCGTCCCAGGACAGCGGTAGGTGCAGGGTGCGCGCCTCGACTTCCAGCGACTCGACGTCGTGAAGCTCGCGCTCGGCGCGCTGCAGGTGGGCGAGCAGTTCGTCGACGATGAGTTCGTCGGGCTCGTAATGGATTTGCAGCGAGCGAATGCCCGGCGTCAGCTCGCGCAGGCCAGGCAGAGAGTTGTGCTGTAGCCACAGCATCCAGGCATGGGCGCGAAAGCGCAGCGCGATGTCGAGTTCCATGGCGCCGAACTCGACCAGCAGGAAGTCGTCGCCGGCGCGGCGGTAGACGATGCGCTCACCGGCGTCCTTTGCAGGCACGTCGCGCAGGATGGGGCTGCCGCGATTCTCTTCGACGGCCACGGCCGGCTGCTCATTCAGCGACGCGAGCAGGGCCTGCTGGCGAGCCTCCAGTTGCCGGGCAGTAGCCAGATCCACCGGCACGAAGTGGATACGGTCACCGGCCGTGAGCTGACCGAGCTTCCAGCGTTCGGCGCGCACCACCGTGGCCGGGCAGACGAAGCCGCCCAGCGAGGGGCCGTCGGGGCCGAGAATCACCGGCATGTCGCCGGTAAAATCGATGGTACCGAAGGCGTAGGCATTGTCATGGATGTTCGACGGATGCAGGCCGGCCTCGCCGCCGTCGGCGCGGGCCCACTCGGGTCGCGGACCAATCAGGCGCACGCCGGTGCGGCTCGAGTTGTAGTGCACCTCCCACTCGTGAGCGAAGAAGGTGTCGATATCGTCCTCGGTAAAGAAGTCCGCCGCGCCATGGGGACCATAAAGCACCGCGATCTGCCAGACATGGCCGTTCTCGCCACCAAGCTCGGGTCTGAGCGTCTCGGGCAGTGCGCGGGGTGTCGTGGCGTCGAGTTCGGGCAGCGAAAGCATGTCGCCGCTGCGTAGGGCGCGCCCACCGTGGCCGCCGAACTGACCGAGGGTGAAAGTGGCTCTGGAGCCGAGATAGCGCGGGCAGTCGATGCCGCCGCGTACCAGCAGGTAGGCGCGCGCTCCGGCACTGGCCTTGCCCAGCGTCAGTGTGGCGCCGGCGGGAATGTCCAGAACCTGCCAGAAAGCCACGGCCTTGCCGTCGAGTTCGGCGGGCAGTTGGCTGCCGGCGAGTACGATCTGGGTGGCGCGATGGAAACGCAGCGTGGGGCCGGTGAGCGTGATCTCGAGTCCGGCGGCATCGGCCGGATTGTCGAGAAGGCGGTTGCCAAGACGGAACGACCAATCGTCGAATGGACCGGAAGGTGGCACGCCGACGTCCCAGTGACCCTGGCGGCCGGGATGATCCTGGATGGTGGTTAGAGTGCCGGCACTGAGTACCTCGATGGCCGGCGGCGCCCAGACAAGATCGGCCAGCCAGCGGGTATGCATAATGGCATCGTGGAAGCGCGCATCGTGCAGCACATGCGACAGCCAGGTACGGTTGGTCTCGAAGCCATAGATGCTGGACTGCTCTAGCACTTCGGCCAGACGTTCGATGGCCATGTCGCGGTCGTCGGCGTGGACGATCACCTTGGCCAGCATGGGATCGAACAGCGCCGAGACTTCCAGTCCCGCTTCGATGGCGTGATCGACGCGCAGGCCGGGCGCTTCAGGGAAGGCTACCTCAGTGAGCAGGCCGGCGCTGGGGCGGAAACCGTGGCTGGGATCTTCGGCATAGAGACGCGCCTGGATGGCGTGGCCTTTCGGGGTGAGATTTTGGGCCAGTTCGTCGAGTTCGGGCAGCTCGCCAGCGCCGAGGCGGATCATCCACTCGACGATGTCCACGCCCCACACCTCCTCGGTGACCCCATGCTCCACCTGCAGGCGGGTATTGACCTCAAGGAAGTAGAAGGCTTCGCGCTCGGCATCGTAGATGAACTCCACGGTGCCGGCATTGCGGTAATCGACGGCTTCTCCCAAGCGCACGGCGGTGGCGTGCAACTCCTGACGCACGCGCTCGGGCAGATCGGGGGCAGGACACTCCTCGATCACCTTCTGGTGGCGGCGCTGGGTGGAACAGTCGCGCTCGCCGAGCGCCACGACCTTGCCTCGGCCATCTCCGAACAGTTGCACTTCCAGGTGACGGGCGCGGGCGATGTAGGCTTCGAGAAATACGCCGGCGTCTCCGAAGTTGCGCTCGCCGAGCCCGCGCACCGAGTCGAAGGCGCGCTGCAAAGCGGCTTCGTCGTCACACACCTGCATGCCGATACCGCCACCACCGGCGGTGGACTTGAGCATCACCGGATAGCCAATGCGCGCTGCCTCCCTGACGGCATCCTCGACGCTGTCGAGCAGGCCGGAACCCGGTACCAAGGGCACGCCGGCACGCTCGGCCAGGTCGCGCGCCTTGTGTTTCAAGCCAAAGTCGCGGATCTGTTCGGGCGTCGGGCCGAGGAATACCAATCCGGCCTCCTCGCAGGCCTGGATGAAGCGAGTGTTTTCGGAAAGGAAGCCATAGCCGGGATGCACCGCCTCGGCTCCGCTCTGTCGGGCGATGTTAACCAGCTTGTCGATATCAAGATAGGTGTCGGCGGCGCCACCGTCGCCGAGCGAGTAGGCGGCGTCTGCCTGGAAGACGTAGGGTGCATCGCGATCGGCTTCGGCGTAGACCACGACCGAACCGATGCCAAGCCGCTTCAGCGTACGCTGGACCCGTGCAGCGATCGCGCCGCGATTGGCGATCAAGACCTTGTTGAACATGAGCATCTGCTCGACCAGGGGCGGGTCGTCCCGCCTGCTTTAGATGTTCGCGAGGTCGTCCTCGCGTCACCTGGGCGTTATCAGAAAGCGCCAGGGGTGAAACTTAGTCCCAGACCAACACTTCCAGCGGCGTCGGGTTGAAGCCGCTGCAAGGGTTATTGAGCTGCGGACAGTTGGAGATCAGCACCACTACGTCCATGGCAGCTTCCATCTCCACGTACTTGCCCGGCCCGGACAGCCCGTCGGCAAACGACAGCCCCCCTTCCGGCGTCACCGGAACATTCATGAAGAAATTGATGTTGTGGGTGATGTCACGCTTGGTCAGGCCGAATTCCGGATAGTTGGCGATGGCCTGCATCCAGTTGTCCCGGCAGGAGTGCATGTGGCGCTTCTCGAGATCGTAGCGCACAGTGTTGCTCTCGCTGGCGCAGGCACCGCCCAAGGTATCGTGACGACCGCAGGTGTCGGCGGTGATCGTCAGCATCAGATTGCCGTCGCTGGAAAGCAGCCGGGAACCGGTACCCAAGTAGATCTGGCCCTGCTCGCGCACGGTATCCATGGCGCTGTAGCGTTCCGCCGTATCGTGGGCGTTGAAGAACAGCGTGTCCGCCGCCTCGTTGCCCTCGACATCGACCAGCCGCAGCGTCTGTCCAGCGCGGACGATGCCGATGTAGTGGTCTCCGGCCTCGACGAGGCGACGGAAAACCGCGTTTTCCACCCGCAAGGGGCTTTCCAGCAGTGGGCGGAGCAGCGCAGTCGTGGTAAGGCTCATGTCAGGCTCCCTGCAGGCCGAGATGGTAGAGACGGTTGTTGGCGAAACCGCGGGCATTTTCCGGACAGGCGCGATAGCAGACATCATCCTCGCCGGGCGCGGGCGCCACGCCGAGGGCGATGTCGACGCCGCGATGCGGGTAGGCTTCGCTCGGAACCAGCGGATGGGGGCAAGTGTGCAACAGCACTAGTGTGTCCATCTCGAAACGCAGCGTTACGCGCTGTCCCGGCTGGCAGTGACCCGACACGTAACGCAGTTGCCCCGCATCGTCACTTTCCACCTTGCTGAAGAGATTGAGGTTGGCAGCCATGTCGCGCCGCCCCAGTCCATACTTCGCCAGCTCGATCAGAAAACTGTCGTGGCCAGTCTGGGGCCGCTCATTGAGCGCCTGCTGAAAGCTCACCGGTTGCCAGCCCTTGGCGATCATATGCGCACGGTTGAGGTTGCCGCCGACGCTATCGTGCCAACCTAGATCGTCCTCGATGATCGAGGCGAAGATTCGCCCCATATCGGAGTAGAGGCAGTTCCCTCGAGTCAGCTTGAAGGTATGCTGGCACTTGAGAGTATCCGGCAGATTCAGCCGCTCGAGCAGATTCTCCGGGTTGTAGCAGAGCAGCCCGACGTTGGTATCGGCTTCGCGTGCAGTCAAAGAAAGCGTGGTCCCGCGGCGCAGGCGCAGTGACCAGTGCTGACCGCCGGGAAGATGAGTGCTGTAGTACGCGTCGTCCCGAGGTCGCAGAGGATTTGTCATAACGGCGTCTCCTGGTGTGTCTGTGTCCGTCGTTCGCTCATCGCATCGACGGTCCTGGCCAGGTCTTCCGGTGGGCGCCGGTTCTCGCCGATGGCCAGGTCGTAGGTGATGGTAGCGCCATAGGCCTCGGGGGCCTGTGGATCATGGCGGATCTTGTCGAAGACCCATAGCCGCGTGCCAAGGGCGAAGGCTTCCTTGACGTCGTGAGTGATCATGAAGATGGTCAGTTGCTGCTCCCGCCAAAGTCGGGTGATCAGCACATGCATGTCCTGACGGATGCCCGGATCGAGGGCCCCGAAAGGCTCGTCGAGCAGCAGGATTCTAGGCTGCATCATTAGGGCCTGGGCAATGGCCAGGCGCTGCTGCATGCCGCCGGAAAGCTCGTGGGGATATTTGTGCAGAGCGTGAGTGAGTCCGACTTCTTCGATACGCGCTGTCGCGGCCTCGGCGGCACGACGGCGTGCGCTGCCGAACAACTTGCCAAGCCAGCGTGAGCCGGCCAGCTCCTCGGCCATCATCACGTTGCCAAGCACGGTCAAGTGCGGGAAGACCGAATACTTTTGGAACACTACGCCGCGATCCGGCCCCGGCTCGTCCGGTAGCGGCCGTCCATCCAGCGTCAGTTCGCCGCGCGAGATCCGCTCCGTGCCCAGCAGCAGCTTGAGAAAGGTCGTCTTGCCGCATCCGGAAGCACCGACCAGAGTGATGAACTCCCCGGCCTCGACGCGGAAGTCGATGCGCTCCAGCACCACCTGATTGCCGTAGCGCTTCTCCACGCGACGAGCCTCAAGCAAGTTCTTGGGATGACTCATTCCCGATCTCCCGCTTCAGCGTGGTACCAGGGGAAGGAGCGTCGCGAAATCAGGGCCAGAACCCGGTCGATCACGAAGGCCAACAACGTGATCCAGGCCACATAGGGCAGGATCACATCCATGGAGAGATAGCGGCGCACCAGAAAGATGCGGTAGCCCAGGCCGTCTTGGGCGGCGATCGCCTCGGCGGCGATCAGGAACAACCAAGCACTGCCCAGCGCCAGACGAGTCGAGTCGATCAGCCGCGTGGTGAGCTGCGGCAACAGCACCCGGGTCAGCGCCTGCCAGGAACTCGCCCCCAGGGTCTGCGCCTTGATCAACTGCTCGTCAGGCAGGCGCAGAGCGTAGTTTTGCAAGTCGCGGATCAGAAATGGCGCCACGCCGATGACGATGAGCGCGACCTTGGCCATCTCGCCGGTGCCGAAAGCGATGAACAGAATCGGCAGAATGGCCATGGGTGGAATCAGCGAAACTACCGTGACCAGCGGCGAGAGTTTGGCTCGAACCAGCGGCAGCCCACCGGTGAATAGACCGACAATCAGACCAATCAGGGCGCTGATGGCAATACCCAGACCCAAGCGTTCGAGACTGGCGAAGGTGTCGTCCCACAGGGGAATGGTGCCGGTGCGCACGCTGGCTTCGGTCGCCAACTGGCTGAAGGTGTCGGCCATGGTTGCGGGCGAGGGCAGTAGGCGGTCATCGGGGTTTTCCGCGAGACGAGCGTTGGACAGGGCCAGATAGACCATCGCCACCAGTGCGAAAGGTACCAGACCCAGCAGCCAGCGGCTGCCGCGGGACGGGGTGTAGTTGATGAGTCGCTTCATGGTCGGTATCCGTCGGTTGATTGGCGTGCGTGCGCGGCGCTGCCCGACTCCGGGCAGACCGCGACGAGTCGACGGTTATTGTTGGGCGATGTAGTCCTCGGTGTAGGTCGGGTCGAAGCGCAGCTTGACGTTGCCTTCGTCGCCGAACGTGCCGGCCGGCGTCTGGATGCCGATGTAACCGGGGTTGGGCGCCATGTCGCCGAGCAGGCCGTGCTCGAAACTGAACTCGGCGACGTGCTGCATGGTGTCGAGCAGGTCCTGGCCGTGCATCAGCGAGGCGGCCTGGGTGGGGTCGGTGTAGAGGTGGGTGTCGGCCA
The DNA here is from genome assembly GCF_003206715.1 of Salinicola peritrichatus. GTDB lineage: Bacteria > Pseudomonadota > Gammaproteobacteria > Pseudomonadales > Halomonadaceae > Salinicola > Salinicola peritrichatus. Next base: position 25,463 of record NZ_PZJU01000066.1, read on the forward strand.
GTTGTGCCTTGTAGCCGGCGAGGTCGGTGCCCGCGGCCTCGGCCATCTGCGTCAATGCGGCCTCGTCGCCGGCGGCGACCTTGTCCATGACCTCGTACCAGGCGCCGACCAGGGCGCGGCCGAGATCTGGGTTGGCCTTCAGGGTGTCGGTATTGACCACCATCATGTCGAGGATCTCGCGCGGCAATTGCTTCGAGGTGAACACCACATGGCTGTCGGGCAGGTCCTCGATGGCACCGAGCTGGGGATTCCAGGTAACGACGGCTTCGACGTCGTCGTTGGGGTAGATCGCGACCATGTCGGCATCCGAGGTATTGACCGTCTCGATGTCGCGTTCGGTGAGGCCGACCGTCTCCAGGGCCCGTGCCAGGAAGTAATGCGAGACGCTGAACTGCACCAGGTTGACCCGGCGGCCTTCGATGTCGGCGAGATCGTCGCTGCCCTTGAGCACGATGCCGTCGTTGCCGTCGGAATAGTCGTTGATGATCAGCGCTGTGGAGTCGACGCCGCTGGCGGCGGGCAGGGTCAGGGCATCCATGTTGGTCATCGCGCAGCCGTCGACGTTGCCGGCGGTGTACTGGTTGATCGACTCGATGTAGTCGTTGACCTGCACCAGATCGATATCGATACCGTACTTGTCGGCCCACTTGTCGACGATGCCTTGGGTGTCGGCATAGCTCCAGGGCATCCAGCCGGCGTAGATGGACCAGCAGACGCTGAAGTGATCGCGGGACTGGGCAAACGCGGGTGCGGTGGTCGCCAGCAGCGTGGCGGAGAGAACGGCAGTCAGAATACGGCTTGGGCGCATGATTGGCCTCCAATGGGTTGACTAAGCGGTCGGGGGCATCGGTGCGTACGCACCTTATCCTCCCGGGCTTTTGTCCCGCCGTGTAACCTTCGCCGTTGGCCTCATAGGGCCAGTCGCCGCGGGTCGACAGCTCTCGGACCAGGCACTACATCGGGGCAATGATGATGCAGCCGGAACCCTAGCTATCCATTGAAGACCGAATTGTTTGGCAGACGCGCTGCCGATACCCCTGTCGTTGTTATCACAAGAGTTTATACAAAAATCTTGCCATTATTTAAAAAGTAAATATTTAACAAATACTTACTAAACATCTGGGATTAGTCGAGCTGATTCTTACAACAATTTAAGCTTTGTGCGCACCACACTGGCGCGCAACACTGACCAGCCGCACCAATTCGGCACAACCCTGCTCACCCACTTACTTTCAGCCCCACCACGGCGACGATGATCATGCCGACGAAGGCGAGCCGGAGTGGGCGGCGAGACTCGCCCCAGAGCAACATCCCCATCAGCGTGCTGCCGAGCGTGCCGATGCCGGTGAAGATAGCGTAGGCCACGCCCATGTCAATCGAACGCATGGCGATCGATAAAAACCCCAGCGAGATGCCGAAACCTGCGATGAGGAGTAGCAGGCCGTGTAGGCGCTGGCCCCGATGAAGGCGCTCGAAACCAGCCACGCCGACGATTTCGAAGCAGCCCGAGGCCAGCAGCGCGAGCCAGTGAAGCGTGGTGATATCCATCAGTCGCCCACCTGCTGCAGTCCGATCACGCCGATCAACAGCAGGGCGATGAATGCCAGCACCGGCCAATGGAAGGCGACGCCGAAGAACACCCAGTCGGCAATCGCGGTGCCCGCCGCACCGAGGCCGACGAAAATCGTGTAGACCGTACTGGTCGGCATGTAGCGTACCGCACGGGAAGCGAGCCACAGGCTGGTCACTGCCAGCGTGATCGTCAGCAGCCATCCCGCCAAGGTCTCGGCATGCTTCAGCCCGGTTGCCCATCCGACTTCGGCCAACCCGGCCAGCGGCAGTATGCTCCATTGTGCTCGAATCATGCCCGATTGCCCTCGTTTCGAATGGCTAACTAACGGTCGTTAGTTTATTTTGACCCATCTCACTTGGCAAGCTAGTGCAGACTAGGCGACCACCATTGGAAGAAGACTCCACCTTGAATACCCGTGACCGTCTCAAACACATCGGCCTTTCGCTGTTCGCCCGCCATGGCTATGAAGGCACCAGCCTGAGCCAGATCGCCGATGCCGCCGGCATCAAGAAGCCCTCGATTTACAACCATTTCGAGAGCAAGGCGGCACTGTTCCTCGAACTCGCGAGTGATGCCGAAAACGATATCCTGGCGCTGGTGGAAGCGAGTCTGGCCCAGCATGCGCAAGCACCTTACGCGGAGCGGCTCCGGCATCTGGTCGAGAGTTGCTGCGCCTTCTCTTACCGTGAGCACCAAGGCGTGTTCTACAAGCGCTTCCTGCTGTTCCCACCCCAGGAGTTGAGTGCCCAGGCGGAGGCAATCACCCGTCGCGGCGAGACATTGCTAGACGAGCGGTTGACTCGCTTTTTCGAACAGGGGCGTCAATCCGGCGTGCTGCGCAACGAATTGACGGCCCGCCAGTTCAATGCTGCGCTATACTGCTTGGTGGATGGCCTGCTGTCGGAGACTTTCATGTATGAAAGGGATGAGCTCAACCAACGCTTCGAAGGCGTCTGGTCGGTATTCTGGGCAGGTGTGAAGGCCGGCGGATGACGAGAACATTGGTCCAATCGAAGCACGCCTTGAAGGCCGGAATCTTCTCGTTACTTCGTTTTAGCCTTGAGCAGGCGGCCACTGACGAGCCGTATGCACCACGTTCAGTATGCGTACCTGCTCACCCACAATGTCATAAACAAGCATGTAGCTGGATGATCAGTTCCTGGGTGCCCAAAGCCCGGCCAGGTCGGCCACTATTGGGATAATCTATCAACAGTGAGGCTTTCTGAGAGAACAGCTCGTCAAGCATCAAGGCCGCCAGCGCGGTTTTCTGGCTCTAGGTAATCGTAAACGTCGTCACGATCCTGTATCGCCTCTGGCGTCCAGACCAGCTCCATTATTTAGTCTTCGCCAGGCGGGTACGGGTAGCCGCACGGCGGGCCGCAAACCTGGCTTCAACCTCTGCAGCAGGCACAAGTTTGCCAGCTTCCGCAGAGGCTCGTGATTGTTCCACCTTGGCGGTCAACCAGGCGTCATAATCCTGCGCCTCCTGCTGCTGCGCCACATAGTCGCGCATAAAGTCTCGCAGAAGCTGTGCCCCGGTACGGTCGTGAGCCTTCGCCACACTGGCAAATTCTGCTTTCAGGGCTTCATCGACCCGAAAGGTGAAGGTAGCATCGCTCATGGCACCATCCTAATGTGTTACATAGTAATCACAGGATAGCACAATAGTGACCACAGCCTCTTGCCCACCGTGAAAAAGGTACACTAGCGGTACGCACAACATTGGCAGTTTTCGTATAAAGCCTATGGCTTGCGCCAGGCCTGGTAGCAGTGCTGATTGCGCTCAAGCGCCACTAGCGAGTGCGTCCTCAGGCCGGGAATATCGGCGACCTCAAGCTTACCGAATGCAGCAATGGAGGATGGCGGATAGGCGTTGCGCGGCGGCACATCGTTCCAGCCGAGCAGCAATAGTCCACTCGGCCTGAGACAGTTCACCGCCCCCGAGAACGCCAACTCGATCGCATTCGGCTCATCGAGGCCCCACCCCAGCACGCCGTTGCAGACCACCGCATCCAGACTCCCGGACGCGATGTGTTCGGCGATATGGGCCATGTCGGCGACAATGTGCCGCTCGCCACCGAAGACCGCCTTGGCGGGGTCGATCTCCATGGTGATGACATCGGTGGCAGGCAACAGTTGCGGATAGTGGCGGGTGTACCAGGCGCAGCCGACCAGCAGGACCGTCCCGACGGCGGGATCGCGGTCCAGCGCCGGCAATACCACGTTCTCGAGCAGGCGACGATCACCGTAACGGTAACGCAGCATCAGCCCGGTTTTATCCATGGCCCCCAAGAGTCGGGCGGTCGTGCGATAGAGCTCGGCTTTCCCGGGCATGCATGACGTCCTTGTCGGCTACGATGTTTCGCGTCGAACCGCGTTACGGCTATCTACCGTGTTACGACTATCTAAGCCTGCCCGCGGCCGACACGCAACGTGGGCGGGGTCAGGCACGGTTCTCGCGCGTCTTCTTGATCAGATCGTAGGCGTTGCTGATCTCGCTGGTGCGCTCCTTGGCCATCTCGCGCATGCTTTCCGGCAACCCCTTGCCAGCCAGCTTGTCGGGGTGGTTTTCACTCATCAACTTGCGATAGGCGCGCTTGAGTTCGGCATCGGAGGCATCTTCGGATATGCCGAGCACACGATAGGCGTCCTCCAGCGATTGGCCGCTGGAAGCCCCGCCTCCCGCCTGATGGGCACCGCCACGCAGCATCGCTTCGATCTGCTGGATTTCGGCCTCGGAGAAACCCAGCCCCCGCGCCACGCGCAGCAGCATTTCATGTTCCGCCGGGTGCATCTGGCCATCGGCGGCGATCGCCGACAGCTGTACCTGCAGGAACACCTGCAGCAATGCCCGTTGGCCGCCGGTAATGCGACGAATCGTGGCCAGCTCGGCGTCGAGATCGAACTCCGGCGACTTGCCACGGTTGAAGGCCGCCTTGGCCCGCTCGCGCTGTTCGCCATTGAGGCGCAGGCGATCGAACAGCATCTCGGCGGCCCGGATCTCGTCCCGGGTAATGTGGCCGTCCACCTTGCACACACAACCCATCACCGCGAAGGTGGATTCGAGAAACTGGTGCTGGATATTGACCACGCGCCCCACTATCGAGCTGCGCAGCTTTCGGCTGACCCACCAGCCGATGGCGGCACCGATCAGAAGGCCCGGCAACTTGCCGGCCATATAGCCGATGATGGCGCCGATCAGAATGGCAATTGACATGGAGATCCTATCAGTCGTTGTTGGTGTTCAGGCGACGACGGATGGCCGCTTCGATGCCGTCGGCATCCAGGCCGCAATCGCGCAGCAGCTCGGCCGGCTTGCCATGCTCGACGAAGGCATCGGGGATACCGAGGTTGAGCACCGCCACCTGGATGCCTTCCGCCGCCAGTAACTCGTTGACGCCGCTGCCGGCACCGCCGGCGACCACGTTCTCCTCCAGCGTCACCAGCAAGTCGTGGTCATGGGCAGCGGCCATGATCGTCTCACGATCGAGCGGCTTCACCGAGCGCATGTTGATATGCGTCGCATCGAGACGTTCGGCGACCTCGGCCGCCGGTGTATTGAGGCTGCCGAAGGCCAGCAGCGCCACGCCCTTGCCACGGCGTCTCGGCTCGGCCTCGCCGATCGCCACCCGTGCCTCCAGGTCGCTCGGGATCTCGCTGCCCGGCCCGGTGCCACGCGGATAGCGCACCGCCGCCGGCCCTTGGTGATGGTAGGCGGTGGTCAACATGGCTCGGCACTCGGCCTCGTCCGCCGGCGCCAGTATCACCATGCCCGGCACGCAGCGCAGGTACGACAGATCCAGCGCGCCGTGGTGGGTCGGGCCGTCTTCTCCGACCAGACCGGCGCGATCGATGGCAAAGGTCACGTCGAGATGTTGCACCGCGACGTCATGAATCAACTGATCGTAGCCGCGCTGCAGGAAGGTCGAATAGATCGCCACCACCGGCTTCATCGCCTCGCAGGCCATGCCGGCGGCCAGCGTCACCGCATGCTGCTCGGCGATTGCGACGTCGTAGTAGCGGCCGGGATACGTCTGTGAGAAACGAATCAGGTCCGAGCCTTCACGCATCGCCGGCGTGATACCGATCAGGCGCGGATCCGCCGCCGCCATGTCGCACAGCCAATCGCCGAAGACGTTGCAATACTTGCGCGGCTTCGGGCGCAAGGAATCATCGCTGCGCGGCTTCGGGCGCAATGAATCACCAGGTTTGGGCTTCGGGCGCAATGAAGAGTCCGGCGGCGTGGTGGCATCGACCCTGGGCGGCGTCGGTGGCGCCTTTTCCAGCTTGGTGATGGCATGAAAGCCGATCGGGTCGGACTCCGCCGGACGAAAGCCACGCCCCTTGCGGGTACGCACGTGCAGGAACTGCGGCCCTTGCTGATCGCGCAGCGCTTCCAGCGCCTGATTGAGCGCGGCCAGGTCGTGGCCGTCGATCGGCCCGATGTAGTTGAACCCCATCTCCTCGAACAGCGTCGCCGGGCTGATCATGCCCTTGACGTGCTCCTCGGTACGCCGCGCGAACTCCAGCGCCCCGGGCAGATGCGACAATACCCGCTTGCTGTTCTCGCGCATCGCCGCGTAGGGCTTGCTGGTGAGAATGCGGGTCAGATAGCTGGCCATGCCGCCGACGTTTTCCGAGATCGACATCTCGTTGTCGTTGAGCACCACCAGCAGGTTGGCATCGACGTGGCCGGCGTGGGCCAGCGCCTCGAAGGCCATGCCGGCGGTCAGCGCGCCGTCGCCGATCACCGCGCACACGCGGCGTTTTTCGCCCTTGGTACGCGCGCTGAGCGCCATGCCCAGCGCCGCCGAGATCGAGGTGCTCGAATGGCCGACACCGAAGGTATCGAACGGCGACTCCTCGCGGCGCGGGAAGGCCGCCAGCCCGCCGTACTGGCGGATGCTCTTCAATGCTTCACGGCGGCCGGTGAGGATCTTGTGCGGATAGGCCTGGTGACCGACGTCCCATACCAGCCGGTCATACGGCGTGTCGAGCGCGCGGTGCAATGCCACGGTCAACTCGACCACGCCGAGACCGGCACCGAAGTGACCGCCGCTGACGCCAACGCTGTAGAGCAGGTAGGCGCGCAGTTCGTCGGCGACCTGACGCAGTTGCGAAAGCGTCATCTCGTGCAGCCCGGCCGGCGTGTCGAGCGTGTCGAGCAGCGGCGTCGGCGGGCGCTGAGTGGGAATCTCGTCGAACAGCTTCATAGACATGTCGTTACCGGTCAGTGATCGCGATCGATCATAAAGCGGGCCAGGATCGCCAGCGGTTCACCGCTCGCGCCCAGCGGTACCAGCGCCTCGAGGGCTTCCTCGAGCAGTTCCCGGGCGCGCTCGCGGGCCCGCTCGAGGCCCAGCAGCGCGGGATAGGTGGGTTTGTCGCGTTGCGCATCGGCGCCGGAGGTCTTGCCCAGCGTCCGGGTATCGCCGGTGACGTCGAGCACGTCGTCGTGAATCTGGAATGCCAGGCCGATCGCGGCGGCATAGCGATCGAGCGCCGCGACGCGAGGATCGCTCTCGTCCACCGCGACCAAGGCGCCCAGGCGCACGGCGGCACGGATCAGCGCCCCGGTCTTGTGTTGATGCATCGCCTGCAGCGAGGCCAGATCCAGCGGCGTGCCGACGGCACTCAGGTCGATCGCCTGCCCGGCGGCCATGCCGTCCCGTCCGGCAGCCCGGGCCAGAATCGTGACCAGAGCGGCCAGGCGCGGATGCGGGCGCGAGGCGAGCACTTCGAAGGCCAGGGTCTGCAGCGCATCGCCGGCAAGGATCGCCAGGGGTTCGTCGAAGGCGCGATGCACGGTCGGTCGGCCACGGCGCAAGTCGTCGTCGTCCATCGCCGGCAGGTCGTCGTGCACCAGCGAGTAGGCATGGATCAGCTCCAGCGCCGCCGCCGGCGCATCGAGCGCTTCGTCATCGGCGCCCAAAGCGCGTCCGGCGAGATAGACCATGACCGGGCGCAATCGCTTGCCCGTGCCCAGCACGCTGTAGCGCATGGCGTCGTCGAGCGGCGCGGAAACCCCGTGCTGGCGATTGAGCCATCCCGTCAGCACGTGTTCGCTGCGCGCCCGCGCGGCATCGATCGCCTTCGCCGGATGGCCAGGATCAGCGCTCATGATCCGGCTCTCCGTCGCTCTTGAAATCAGTGCGTCTGATATCATCGGTCCTGAAGCCGTCGGTCTCGAAGGGCACCGATTGCAGACGACCGTCGGCCTGTTCCAGCAGCGCCTGTACCTGGAGTTCGGCGCCATCCAGACGGTTCTGGGCATCGCGCGTCAAGCGGATGCCGCGTTCGAAAGCGGCCAGCGAGGCCTCTAGCGTCAGTTCGCCGGATTCGAGCTGGGCCACCAACTGCTCGAGCTGAGCCAGCGTCGTGGCGAAGTCCTGTGGAACGTCCTGTTCGGCCATCTTGTCAGCCATGGTGCTCCCATCATCGTCGCTCCCGGGACTGGATGGATGACGGGAGCGCTTATCGAGGCGCGGACGGCAACAGCCATCACGCCGGTTTGCAAACGGCCATCAGTATACACCGCCGCCCCCGGGGGTCGTCTGCCCTGGGCGAGGAATCCCTTGAGCTCAGCCAATGTCTCTGGCAAGCCTCCAGGCACAACGGCATGAAAGATTAATCCACAGCAAATTGTCGATTTTTAAGCGAACCTTGTCGCGTTTTTGCGTCGCTTTCATTGGCGTGCCATCCGCACGCTTTCTACCTTGAACGGTAAGGCGTCGACTGGCGGTCGGCATTGCGCTGTGCTGATGCCAGCCGGCAATGGAAGCAGACCTCTCAGGGAGTCGAAACATGAAAGCACTGGTCTATCAGGGTGCCGAAGACGTCCGTGTCGAGAACGTGCCTGAACCCAAGATTCAGCAGGATGACGATATCGTGCTGCGGGTCACCGCCACCGCCATCTGCGGCTCCGACCTTCACCTCTATCGAGGCTCGATGCCGGCCACCGAGCCCGGCGATATCTTCGGACATGAATTCATGGGTATCGTCGAGGAGGCCGGGCCAGCGGTGACTAGCGTGCGCAAGGGAGACCGTGTCGTCGTGCCCTTCGTCATCGCCTGCGGCAGCTGTTTCTTCTGCCAACATGCGCTTTATGCCGCGTGTGAAAAGACCAACCCCGACGCGGGCGGATCGCTCAACAAGAAATCGATTCCGGCACCGGCGGCACTGTTCGGCTTTTCCCACATGTTCGGCGGCATCCCCGGTGGGCAGGCCGAGTACGTTCGCGTGCCCCAGGCGAACACTGGCCCCTACGCCATTCCCGATGGGCTCGATGACGAACAGGTACTGTTCATGTCGGACATTCTGCCCACCGGCTACCAGGCGGTACTCAACGCCGGCGTCAGCCAGGGCTCGAGCGTGGCGATCTTCGGCGCCGGCCCGGTCGGCCTGCTCTCCGCGGCCTGTGCGCGCATGGAAGGCGCCGAGCGAATCATCATGGTCGACAACCAGGCCTACCGGCTCGATTTCGCCAAGCAGGCGTATGGCGTCGAAACCCTCAACTTCGATCAGGTCGACGATGTCGCCGATACACTCATTCAGATGAGCGAGGGACATCGCGGGGTCGATGCCGTGATCGACGCGGTGGGCTACGAGGCCAAGGGCCATGGCGGCCAGTTGCCGGCGATGGACCACTACGAAGTCGAAAGCAGCGATATCGCGCTGCATCAATGCCTGGCAGCGGTACGCCGCGGCGGCAACGTCAGTATTCCCGGCGTCTACGCCGGCGCGGTCGAAGGATTCCTGATCGGTGATTTCTTCGACAAGGGGCTGACCATGAAAGGCGGCCAGACGCACGTCCATCACTATCTGCCGACGCTGCTCGAGGCGATCGAAGCCGGGAAACTCGAACCCCAGGCGATCATCAGCCACCGCATGAAGCTCGATCAGGCAGCCGAAGGCTATCGAATGTTCGACGCCAAGGAAGACGACTGCCGCAAGATCGTGCTGACACCCTGAGCATCGCAACAGCATTCCACCCTTCGTCCCGGCGATCGCCGGGACGTTTCGTATCGTACAGGCAGTTGCACCCGACTCATGCCGCAGCTGCGTCATTTTCATCCTGTCGCATGGCGCATGTGTTACCCTATGCGCCCGCCGGCGGCGGGCCCTGACAAGACATCAGGGCAACGACATTAGGCGATGCCGCTCTCGCCCAGCCGACGGACTTCCACCATCACCGCGACGACGTTCGCGACAAGCCGATGAAGAAAGGTTGATCCTCCAATGGCCAAGACGTCTCTAGACAAGAGCAAGATCAAGTTCCTGCTACTTGAAGGCATTCATCAGTCCGCCGTGGATACGCTGCTGAATGCGGGTTACACCAACATCGAGACGCTCTCCACGTCGCTGAACGAAGAGGATCTGATCGAGAAGATCCGCGACGTGCACTTCATCGGCATCCGTTCGCGCACCCAGCTCACCGAGCGCGTGTTCGCCGCCGCCGAAAGACTGACCGCCGTGGGCTGTTTCTGCATCGGCACCAACCAGGTCGACCTCGACGCCGCGCTGACGCGGGCGATTCCGGTATTCAATGCGCCCTACTCCAATACCCGCTCGGTGGCCGAGCTGGTGCTGGCCGAGACGATCATGCTGCTGCGCGGCATTCCGGAGAAGAACGCCCGTGCCCATCAGGGCGGCTGGCTGAAATCGGCCAAGAATTCCCACGAGGTCCGCGGCAAGACGCTGGGCATCATCGGCTACGGCAGCATCGGTGCCCAGCTCTCGGTGCTCGCCGAATCCCTGGGACTCGACGTGCTCTACTACGATGTCGTCACCAAGCTCGGCATGGGCAACGCCCGCCAGGTCGGCAGCCTCGAGGAACTCCTCGCCCGCGCCGACGTGGTCAGCCTGCACGTCCCCGACCTGCCCTCCACGCGCTGGATGATCGGCGCCGAGCAGATCGCGCTGATGAAGCAGAACGGTATCCTGATCAATGCCTCGCGCGGTTCGGTGGTGGATATCGAAGCTTTGGCCGAAGCACTCAAGAGCGGCAAGCTGCTGGGGGCGGCGATCGATGTCTTCCCGGTGGAGCCGAAGGGCGCGAACGAAGAGTTCACCTCGCCGCTGCGCGGTCTCGACAACGTCATCCTGACCCCGCACATCGGCGGCTCGACACTGGAAGCCCAGGAGAACATCGGCATCGAAGTGGCCGAGAAGCTGGTCACCTACTCCGACAACGGCACCACCATCACCTCGGTCAACTTCCCCGAAGTGGCGTTGCCGTCGCATCCCGACAAGCACCGCCTGCTGCATATCCACGAGAACGTGCCCGGCGTGCTCTCCGAGATCAACCGCGTGCTCTCCGAGAACGGTATCAATATCGCCGGCCAGTTCCTGCAGACCAACGACAAGGTCGGCTATGTGGTCATCGATGTCGACAAGGCCTACGGCCCCCAGGCGCTGGAAGCGCTCAAGCAGGTCGAACACACCCTGCGCCTGCGCGTGCTCTACTCCGAGAGCGACTATCGCGTTTGAAGGCATCATGCGGGCCTGAAAAGCCGCTATCTCGTAAGTCACTGTGCCATCGGCCGCCTGCGGGCGGCCGATGGCGTTTTTCGCCCGATTAACCTCGTTCAATCCCTTCCATGCGCTGCATGGCGCCTGGCTGGCGATATGGCTATGTTGGAGAGGCTATCGAGGCGCGAACTGGTCGCTCAGCCGCGTCGTCATTTGCTCGGATGCAAGGAGGCATTCCAATGACCCATTCCACGACCAGGAACGTCTTCATCCCGGCGCTGCAGGAACGGCAACGCCGCGAACTCGAAACGCTGCGACACACCGACGAACTCGCCTTTCACGGGCTGCTGGATACCGCGACGCTGGTCGAACCGAGCACGTTGTCGTTCGATCGCGTGCTCGAACAGGCCCGCCGGGAACTCGGCCAATTTTCGGGCTCCGTGGACGCCATCGTCGCGCACTGGGACTTTCCCACCAGCGTCATGGTGCCGATCCTGTGCCGCGATTACGGGATTCCGTCGCCTTCGCTCGAAAGCGTCTTCATGTGCGAACACAAGTACTGGAGCCGCAAGGAGCAGGAGAAGGTCGTACCGGAGATGGTGCCGCGCTTCTGTAGCGTCGATCCGTTCGCCGACGACCCGCTGGCACGGCTGGAACTCGACTATCCCTTCTGGCTCAAACCGGTGAAGGCCTTTTCGTCACAACTCGGTTTCAAGATCGAGAACGATGAACAGTTCCTCGAAGCCATCGACATCCTCAAAAGCGAGATTCGCCATTTTGGTGATCCTTTCAACGAAGCGCTCGCCCATATCGATCTGCCCGACGAGATCCGCCATGCCGATGGCAATACCTGCATCGCCGAACAGCTCATCTCGGGTGTCCAGGGCGCGCCCGAAGGCACGGTGTTCCAGGGAGAGTTCAACGTCCACGGCGTTTTCGACCAGCCCTGCGACGAAGACGAAGCACTTTTCGACCGCCTGGAATATCCCTCCGGCATGCCCGAAGGCGTCCAGCGCCGGATGATCGATGCCTGCCGCCGCTTTCTCGAACACATCGGTTTCGACAACGGCTGTTTCAATGCGGAGTTCATGTGGGACGAAGCCAGCGACCGCTTGTGGCTGGTGGAATTCAATACCCGCATTTCCCAGTCGCATAGCGAGATGTTCATCATGGTCGACGGCATGTCCAACCATGAGGTCGCGCTCGATATCGCCCTGGGCCAGCGCCCCGCGATGATCAACCGCCAGGGGCGCTTCCCGGGCACGCTCGTCGAGCTCGATGTCGCTCCGGGCGACCGCCTGAGCGATCTTCCCAACCAGGACGCCTTCGCTTATCACCTCGGCACCATCTATATAGGGGCGGAGAGCCACGAGCAGATCCGCGAACGCTATCACGCCTGCCTCGAGGCGCTGCAGTTCGATTTCGAACCCGCGGCATCATGATGTGAAGCGAGAGACCTTCCGACGTGATACCAAGCAAAGGAATGCTGAAGAAATCGACGAGCAGGATGAAGCGCAAGGCGCACGGAGCGCAGCAACCGGAACCTATGGGTTATAGGTGAGGATTCGACCGAGCTGGCGCTCCAGCACCGCGCAACGCAGCGATTCGCCCGCGCAGACATTTATGCAGTGTTTCTAAGGAGGAACGATGCGCATCGTCACGTCACTCCCCCACGACGTACAGGTGATCGAGAACACCTTTCTAACCATGCGCGACGGCACGCGCCTGGCCGCGCGAATCTGGCTGCCCGAAGGTGCCGAGCAGGCACCGGTCCCCGCCATTCTGGAGTACATCCCTTACCGCAAGCGCGATCTGACCCGCGACCGCGACGGGCACAACCACGCCTATCTGGCCGGGCATGGCTATGCCTGCGTCCGCGTCGACATGCGCGGCAGCGGCGATTCCGACGGCGTGCTGGTCGATGAATATACCCAGCAGGAGCAGGAAGACGGCGTCGATGCCATCGCCTGGATCGCCGAGCAGCCCTGGTGCGACGGCAACGTGGGCATGATGGGCATCTCCTGGGGCGGCTTCAACAGTCTGCAGGTGGCGGCCCGGCAGCCGCCGGCACTCAAGGCGATCATCAGCCTCTGTTCGAGCGACGATCTCTATGCCGACAACATGCACTACATGGGCGGCTGCCTGCTGGGCGACAACCTCTCGGAGGCCACCGTCATGTTCGCCTTCAACAGCCTGCCGCCGGATCCACGAATCGTCGGCGAGCGCTGGCGCGACATGTGGCAGGAACGCCTCGAAGGCAGCGGGCTCTGGCTCGACGCCTGGCTCGGCCATCAACGCCGCAGCGAATACTGGACTCGCAGTTCGGTCTGCGAGAACTACGCGGCGATCCAGTGCCCGGTATTCGCCGTGGGCGGCTGGGCCGACGGCTTCACCAATACCATCTTTCGCCTGCTCGAGCATCTCGACGTGCCGCGCAAGGGGCTGATCGGCCCGTGGGGACACAAATATCCGCACCAGGGCATACCCGGACCGACGATCGGCTTTCTGCAGGAATCACTGCGCTGGTGGGACTACTGGCTGAAAGGCCAGGACACGGGCGTCATGGAAGAGCCCATGCTGCGGGCCTGGCTGCAGGATAGCGTACCGCCGGACAACGCCTACGCCGACCGCCCCGGGCGCTGGATCGGAGAGCCCACCTGGCCCTCGCCGAACGTCTCCACGCGACGCTATCCTCTCGGCGTCTACACCCTCGAGGATCCCGCGCGGGACGAAGACGACATCCCCGAGGCGCTGCTGAACGAAACCGCGCTGAGCGTGCAGTCCCCGCTCAGCGTTGGACTGTCGGGCGGCAAGTGGTGCTCCTACGCCGCGACGCCTGACCTGCCCGGCGATCAGCGCGAGGAGGATGGCGGATCGCTGGTATTCAACAGCCAGCCGCTGCAAGAGATGCTGGAGATCGCCGGCCGACCGGAGCTCGAACTGGAGCTTTCCGCCGACCGGCCGCAGGGTATGGTCGCGGTACGCCTGTCCGACGTCGCCCCCGATGGCAAGGCGACGCGGGTGACCTACGGTCTGCTCAATCTGTCGCACCGCGACAGCGACGCGCATCCGGAGCCGCTGGAACCGGACCGCCGCTATCGCGTCAAGGTGGCGCTCAACGGGATCGCACAACGCTTTCCGGCGGGCCATCAATTGCGCATATCGGTATCGACCTCTTACTGGCCGCTGGCCTGGGTGCCGCCCGAGCCCGTGCAGTTGACGCTCTACCCCGGCAACAGTGCCCTGAAGCTGCCGGTCCGCTCGCCCAACCCCGACGACGTCTCGTTGCGCCCGTTCGACGAGGCCGAAGCGGCTCCCGCACCCGAGATCACCCGGCTCGAACCGAGCGAGCACAACTGGCTCTTGCACCGCGATCTGGCCAGCAAGGAATCGACCCTCGAGGTGATCAATGACCAAGGCGGGTTTCGCATCGACGAGATCGGCACCGAGGTGCGCCGCAGCACGCGTGAGTGGTACTCCTTCCGCGAGGACGACTTTACCTCCGCACGCGGCGAAACCTGTACCGAACGCGGCTTCAAGCGCGACGACTGGGACGTTCGGATCAACACGCGCACGGTATTGACCTGCACGCGCCACGATTTCCTGATCCACGCCCAGCTCGATGCCTATCAGGACGGCTACCGGGTCTATTCGCAGAATTGGGATCGGGTCATACCGCGTGACAATCTGTGATACGAAGAGAGGGGCGTGAGGCAGGGGCCCGCCCTGGCATCCGGCCAGGGCGAAGACCAAAAGGAGAAAGGCTGCTCAAGGCATGTCGTCGCCTTCCCCTCGGTGCGAGACATCTGCCGGATTGCTGGTCGGCCCTTCCTGGGGCACGCCCGCCTTGACCTCGTGCTGGCCATTGCCATAGGTATTGACCGTGCAGCCGGCCAGCACGGAAAGCGCCAGCCAGGTGACGCTCGCGGCAAGAAAATGAGTACGCATTGCGAATCCTTGTTCCTTGAATATTTTTAGCGACTCAAAAGTCGATCCCGATACCAGCATAGACCGTTCGTCCCGGCGCCGGGTCGAAGTAGCGACGATTATCTATGGGCATATCTGAGTTGGCATTGATGATGAGATTGGCGTAGTGCTCGCGATCGAACAGATTGCGGATGCCGACATAGCCCTTGAGCCAGGTGTCGCCGCCCAGACGCCAGCCATCGCCGCCGCGCAGGTTGACCAGCCAGTAGCTGCCGACCTTGGTGTCGTTGGCGTCGTCGGCAACCATCGAACCGACATATTGCGTTTCCAGCGTGGCGAAACGCTGTCCGATCCCGTTCCAGGTCAGGCGATTGACCCAGGTCTGCTCCGGCTGCCCGGGGATGCGATTGCCGGAGTAGTCGCCATCCTCGGTGACATAATCGTCGAACTCGTAGCGGGCCAGCGTCAGTGCGCTGTCGATGCGCCAGTTCGGCGTGAACTGCCAGCCCAGCGCAGCCTCCAGGCCATCCTGGCGGCTCTTGCCGGCATTGCGGTAGTAATCCCGGCCATCGATCTGGTAGGAGATCAATGAGTCCCGCACCCGGGTCGAGAACAGCGCCACGTCGTAGTCGAGCCCGTTGTCGAAATTGCCGCGCAGGCCGATTTCCCGATTCCACGCCTTCTGCGGCTCGATGGCGGGATTGAAGCCGCCCACACCGGCCGGATTGGCGAACTCGGCGAAGGTCGGCGTCTCGAACGACGTACCCGTCGACAAATAGAACTGATGCGTGGGCAGGTAGCGGAAGCTGAGCCCGGCGCTGCCGCTCCACTGCTCGAAAGTGCGATCGCCACTGTCGTCGCCATCGTCGTTGGCGAGATCGATATAGTCATCGTCAATGTCGAAATCGATCCGGTCGTAGCGCGTACCGAGCGAGAGCGTCCAGCGCTCGCTCAGGTCGAGATCGCCTTGCAGGAAGGCGCCCAGCGAGGTCGCCTTCTGCGTTTCGTCCGCGGAGCGTCGAAGATGATCGCCGTCGATGGAGACCTCGTCGCGGTAGCGGTCGTCCACCTGACGCCCCACATCCACGCCGGCCACGTAGCGCAGCGGCAGCTCGCCCAGGTTGAGCGCCTGGTGATACTCGGCGCTGCCGCCGTAGTAGTCGCGGTCATAGGCGACGAAATTGTCGTCGCCCGCATAGGCCAACTGCTGCTGATAATCGCGCTTGAGATAGAAGCCCCTGAGGTAGAACTCGCCAGGGCCGGCGGAGAGATCCTCGTACTGCAGGCCGAGCACCTGCTGATCGACCTCCTGTCCCGAGTCGATCCGGGTCGGCGAATAGAAGTCGTTATCTTTCACCGTCCCGTGCCGGTTCTCATGCGCCTGCTCCCGTGTCAGCCCACCGGGATCTTCCGCATAAGGGCTGTCGAGCAGATTGACGATCGCGGTCAACGCGCGGTCACTGCCCAATTCGCGGCGCAGCTTGGCATTGAGCAGGTACTTCTCGGTCGAGCTGTGATCGCGGTAGCCATCGACGCCCAGGGCGGAAACGCTGACATGATGCGACCAGGGGCCATTGACGCCGCCATTGCTGACCGACATCTTGCGGTAGCCATCGCTGCCGCCCTCGACCCGGATATGGCTGCCGGGGTCGTCGCGGCCATCGGCCGTGGTCACGCTGATCACGCCACCGGCCGCGTTGCCGTACTGGACGGCGGCCGGGCCGCGAATCACCTCGATCTTTTCGGCACTGTCGAGATCGATCGCGTCCAGTTGCGCCTGACCGTCCGGCAGCGTGTAGGGAATGCCATCGACGACCACGGTGATACCGCGCACGCCCCAGGGCGTGCGGGCGCCGAAGCCGCGAATGGCAATGCGCTCGCCCTGGGCGAAGTTGTCGCGATTCTGCAGGAATATGCCGGGGATGGTGACCAGGGATTCGTCCAGCCGGACCCGCTGCTGGCCCTGCTGAATCTCCTCCCGATCGACGACCGAAACCGCCGCCGGCGTGGCATAGAGTTCCCGCGACAGGCGTGGCGCGGTCACCTCGATCACCGGCTGGGTGGAGGCCTCGGGAGCGGATGGCTGTGCCAGCAAGGCACTGGATGACGTGGTCGCGACCAGCCCTAGCGTGGTCGCTAAATAACGAGATTTCATGGCGTTCCCTGCGATCGAATCGCGCCGCTCTGCAGCGACGTCTTTGTAGCTCCGGGTAATGACGATTTCGGCGCCCCCCCTTTCTTCGGCGCCACTATGCCCCAAGCCTCCCGGCTTGACAAAACCCGATTATGGTACGTGTTGGCGCAAATGGCCGGCCTTGTCCATGCTCAACAGTAGGTTCCGTTAGAAACGCTGAATAAATCGGCGAGCAGGATGAAGTGGGCGGCACTCCGTCGCAAGGCGCCCGGAGCACAGGAACCGGAGCCTATGGGGTATAGGTAAGGATTCCGCGCACCGCGCAACGCAGCGATTCGCCTGCGCAGACATTCATGCAGTGTTTCCCTAAGCAAGGAGGCTTGACCATGGATCTGGGCATCAGTGGCAAAACGGCACTGATTACCGGCGCCCGAGGCGGCATCGGCCTGGCGACGGCGAAGCGGCTGGCAGCCGAAGGCGTCAATCTGGTACTTACCGACATCGATGGCGAGGCGCTCGCGCGTGATGCCGGCGGCCTCTCCGGCGATTCGCTCTGCGTGACCGCGGACGTGACGGTCCAGGCAGAGGTAGACGCGCTGGTCGCCCAGGGTGTCGAACGCTTCGGCGCCATCGATATGGTGATTCACACCGCCGGTGTCACCGGCGCCAAGGGCGATCCGCTGGCGATGAGCGACGAGGACTACGAGCATGCCTGGCAGATCGACTTCTTTTCCGCCGTGCGGCTCGCTCGCGCGACCATTCCCGCCATGCGTGAACGCGGCTGGGGACGCTTCGTCTGCATCACGTCGGAGAACAGTGTACAGCCCTATTGGGAGGAAGCCGTCTACAACGCCGCCAAATCGGCACTGAGCACTTTCGTCAAGAACCTCTCCTACCGCGAAGCGGCTCATGGCGTACTCTGCAACACCGTCGCCCCGGCATTCATCGCCACACCGATGACCGATGGCATGATGCAGCAGCGCGCCGAACAGCTGGGCGTCTCCATCGAACAGGCTATCGAAAGCTTTCTCGATGAAGAGCGCCCCGGCATCGTCGCCAAGCGGCGCGGCGAGGCCGACGAAGTGGCCTTCATCATCGCCATGCTGGTGTCGCGGCACGCCTCGTTCGTCAATGGCAGCAACGTGCGCGTCGACGGCGGCTCGGTCATTTCGGTGCAGAACTGAGCTCATGACCGCGGGGCGAATTCCCGCGGTCCATTCCCTTGGCGTCACATGTTGTAGATCAACGACACGCCGGTGGTGGTGTCGG
Source organism: Salinicola peritrichatus (assembly GCF_003206715.1). Lineage (GTDB taxonomy): Bacteria > Pseudomonadota > Gammaproteobacteria > Pseudomonadales > Halomonadaceae > Salinicola > Salinicola peritrichatus. The sequence continues at coordinate 43,837 of NZ_PZJU01000066.1, forward strand.
TCTGGCTGGAAGCACCCGGCGGCGGATTGTCGTTGAACTCGACTTCGTAAGATACCTTCAGCGCCAGGTCCGAGTTCATCGCCACGGTCAATGCGGTTTCGGAACGACCGATGATGTTCTCCCTGGACGCCTCGGTGGCAAGCGACTGCGAAAAGCGCGACGTCTCGGAAAATTGCCAGTCGTAGTCGAGGCCGGCATAGAGCAGGCCAAGGTTATCGCTGCCGCCCTCTTCATATTCGTCGTGGCGCACACCCGGGCCGACCTCGACCGCCAGAGAATGGGGCGGACCGACGAGAAGCTGGCGACCGTAACCGCCAGTCAAGGTGCTTTGGGAATCGTAACCGGAGAAACGATCCTTGTCCCAGCGGGCCAGACCGAAGAGATAGTTGTAAGTGGACAGGTTGTAGCGCGTGCGCCCCTGAACCTGGTACTCCTCGGCGGAAGTCTCGTCGTCGTCGCTGGCGCTTTTCGCGCTCAACTGCAGGTTGTAGGACCAGGGGTCGTCGAACCAGGTCATGTCCGCACCCGCACGCAGGCTTTCGCTGTTGCTGTTGCCGCTGATCTTGTTGTAGCCCAGCTCGGCCTGCCCCTTGAACGGCTCTTCCGCCGTAGCCGGGTTGTCCATCGCCTCGAAATCCTCGAGTTGCGCCTGCGCCGTTCCGGCGCCCGTCAGGCCAAGCGCCATGGCGAGGAGAGATGCCAGGCCCCGATGTCCTATCGGAAAAACCGTTCGTCCTTGATAACTCACACTGTCGACCTCTTGTGGCAATGGAAAGTGCCGAATGTCGAATTGACGTCAGCCTTTTTATTTAACTTAACCCCACTACGGGACACAACCGATGTGAGGCCAGGCTTGCCACGGCAACATAAAAAAATGGCGAGCCAATGGCTCGCCAAGCTTCCGTCGAAACAGGTCTCTACCCGACGGAAGAGCGCTCGCAGCGGCTCGCCCAACAGGGACGCGAGCCGTTCAATCCATGCCGACGCATCGACGACGAGAACTCCCCCGACGTCGATGCTCGCTGATGCCAAATTAAGCGAGCATCGACCGGGCGTCAATGTTTATGGAAAACATTTCCACTATTTGAATACGAGATGTCATCCATGCATCAGAAACAGGTCTCCATCACCTCGCGTACCGCCAGCCGCTCGTCGACCAGCAGCATGCGACGCCACTTGTCGAAGGTCAGGCAGGGGTGGGACGTACCGAAGGCGATCACGTCGCCGACGGCGACCTGTGCGCCTTCGGGTACGGCCAGAAAGGTGTGCTGATCCATGATGTGGGTCGTACGCCAGTCGCCAATGTCGATCGGTGCCGTGTGTTCCGCACCCTGCGGATAGAGCCGCTGCGGCAGCGGCAGATCCGGTTCGTGACCGATGTCACGCTTGCCCAGGGCGACGATCGCCAGGCCCGGCTCGGGTAGCGACTGCACGTGAGCGAACACCTCCAGCGCCGGCTGCAGTTCGCCTGGCAGCTGCGGATGGCGAGCCTTCACCTCGGCCATGGCACCGGCGTAGAGCTTGTGATCGTGGACCACATAGCAGCCCGGCCGCAGCACCGGCGTGTAGTGCTCGCGCAGCTCCGCGGTGTCGAACGCCTCGGCGATTAGGTCGAACCATTTGGAACCGGAGGCGGTGACGATCGGCGCCTCACGCTTGAGCACGCCACTGGCGCGCAGTCTGCGCACGGTTTCCACCAGCCGCTCGCCGTAGGCGCGTACCGCCGCAACCTCGTCGCCGCCGGCGATCATGCCTTCGTAGCCTTCGATGCCCATCAGCGCCAGTGCCGGTTGCGCGGCGATCTCCGCCACCAGCGCCTCGACCTGCTCGGCATCGCGGCAACCGCAACGGCCGCCCTCGATACCGAGCTCGACCAGTACGTTCAGGGTCAGCCCGCGTTCGGAGAAGAACGCTCCCAGTTCGCGGACATTGTCGACACCATCCACCACGCAGAAGTACTCCAGCCCCGCCTCGATGGCATCCGCGATCAGTGCCATGTTCGGCCGGCCGACCAGCTGATTGACCATCAACACCCGCTCGATGCCATGGGCGTGGGCCGCCGCCGTCTGTACCGCGGTGGCCAGGGTGATACCCCAGGCCCCTGCCTCCAACTGGCGCTTGAACAGCGCCGGCGCCATGGTGGTCTTGCCGTGAGGTGCCAACTTGGCACCGTGATCATCGGCGAAACGCTGCATCCAGGCCAGGTTGTGGGCCAGCGGTGTCTCGAAGATCGCCGCCGCCGGCAGCGGCACGTCGTGCAGCAGGTTGGCCGGCTGCGTCAGCGGCACGCCCTTTTCCAGCGGGGCCGAAGCGGAATGCGACATGAATATCTCCTGGCAGAATCGGGGGTTGTCGAGCCAAGAACCGGCACGGCGTCGTGACTCCATCGTAGCTATTGGTATTTACTAACACATAAAATAAAAATATGTTAGTTACTAACAAGGCCAAGCATAGCCGATGGATACCGACCCGTGAGCCAGGAAACCGACATCCTGTCGCAGATCACCGCCCGCCTGCCGAGCCTGCGCGAGGCGGAGAAGAAAGTCGCCGGCCTGATCTTCGATGACATCGACTTCGTCGCCGAGGCGAGCATCGGCGAGATCGCCGCCCGCGCCGGCGTCAGCGATGCCACGGTGACGCGCTTCGCCCGGGCGGTGGCGTGCCGAAACGTGCGCGACCTCAAGACGCGCCTGACCCGCGCGCTGGCCGCCGGCCGTCGTTTCATTCAGGAAGCGAGCGAGGACGACGGCCTCGGGGTGATTTACGACACCGCCGCCCAGACGCTGGCGCTCAACCGCACGCTGATGGAGCAGGCCGATGTCGAGGGCGCGGTGGCGCTACTCGACGATGCCCGCCAGATTCTGGTGTTCGGTGCCGGCGGCGGCTCCAGCGTGATGGCCCAGGAGCTGCAGTTCCGGCTGGTGCGCCTGGGTTACGCGATCAGCGCCTATCCCCAGTCGCTGCTGCCACGCATGGTCGCGTCGACTCTGGAACCCAGCGACGTGGTCGTGGCGCTTTCCGTTACCGGCTATACCCCGGAAATCGTCGAAGCCGCCGAGCTGGCGCGCCAGTATGGCGCCCGTGTGCTCGCCATCACCGCAGTCGATTCGCCGCTGGCCGAGATCGCCGATCTTGCCCTGCCGCTGGCCGCCCGCGAGACCGATTACATCTATTTTCCGTCGTCGTCGCGCTACGCCATGATGGCCGCGATCGACATGTTGGCACTCGGCCTGGCGCTGCGTCACCGCGATCGTACCCGCGACAAGCTGCGACGACTCAAGATCACCCTCGATGCCCACCGCGGCGGCGACAATCGCCAGCCGCTGGGGGATTGAGCGTCCAGGAGCCCACCATGCCCCATGATCTGTTGATCCGCCGCGCCACGATCATCGATGGCAGCGGGCACGAAGCCTTCACCGCCGACATCGCGATCGAGGGCGAGCGGATCGCCGCCATCGGCGATCTGGATATCGCCGAAGCCCGCGAGATCATCGACGCCGAGGGGCTGGTGCTCACCCCCGGCTTCATCGACGTGCATACCCACGACGACACCAACGTCATCCGCACTCCCCAGATGCTGCCCAAGCTCTCTCAGGGCGTGACCACGGTGGTGGTCGGCAACTGCGGCATCAGCGCCAGCCCGGTGACGCTCGCCGGCGAGGTGCCGGACCCGATGAACCTGCTGGGCCGGCGGGAGGATTTCCGCTACCCGACTTTCGCCGCCTATGTCCGGGCGGTGAACGAAGCCCGTCCCAGCGTCAACGTGGCGGCGCTGATCGGCCATACCAGCCTGCGCAGCCAGGTGATGGATCGTTTCGACCGCCCCGCCAGCGAGAGCGAGATCGCCGCCATGCGCGAAAGGCTGGAAACCGCGCTGGCCGAGGGCGCCGTGGGCATGAGCTCGGGGCTGGCCTACCGCAATGCCTTTCACGCACCAACGGCGGAGATGAATGCCCTGGTCGAAGCGATCGGCCGCGCCGGCGGCGTCTATACCACCCATCTGCGCGACGAGTTCGCCGGGCTGCCGGAAGCGATGGACGAAGCCTTCGCCACCGCCCGCCATGGCCAGGCGCCGCTGGTGATCTCGCATCTGAAATGCGCCGGTGCCGGCAACTGGGGCAACGCACCCCGGGCGCTGGCGAAACTCGACGCGGCGGCGACCTCCCACGGGGTGCACTGCGACTGCTACCCCTACACCGCCGGCTCCTCGACGCTGGATCTCGGCCAGGTCACCGACGAGATCGAGATCTTCATCACCTGGTCCGATCCGCACCCGGAGATGGCACGCCAGCCGCTGAAGACGATCGCCGAGCAGTGGGATCTGTCGCTGATGGACGCCGCCCGGCGCCTGCAGCCGGCCGGCGCGGTCTACCACAACATGAGCGAGTCGGACATGCGCCAGGTATTGGCGCACCCGCTGACGATGGTCGGCTCCGACGGCCTGCCCAACGACCCGCATCCGCATCCCCGGCTGTGGGGCGCCTTTCCCCGGGTGCTGGCGCATTACAGCCGCGACCTCGAGCTGCTGCCGCTGACCGAAGCGGTGCGCAAGATGACCGGCCTGTCGGCGGCCAATTTCGGCCTCGTCGATCGCGGCGTGGTGCGCGTCGGCGCCTTTGCCGACCTGGTGCTGTTCGATCTCGCCGAACTCGAGGATACCGCCAGCTACAGCGCCCCAATGTCGAAAACACGCGGCATCGTGCTGGTCATGGTCAATGGCTGTGTCAGCTATCGCCAGGGCGAAGCGACCGGCCAACGTGCCGGACGACTGCTCAAGCGCAAGACGCGGTTGTCTCCCGCGCCTTCTCGCGCGACTGCATGAAAATTCCAAGCCAACGTGATTACCCAGGAGAGCAAACCATGAGCATCAAACGTTATGGCGTCGAAGGCGGCGTCGGTACCGGCGGCCAGAAGCTGCCTTTCGCCCGTGCCACCGAAGCGGGAGGTTGGCTGTTCGTTTCCGGCCAGACACCGATGACCGACGGAGAAGTGGTCGAAGGCAGCATCGTCGAACAGTCGCGGCTGGCCTTCGCCAACTGTCTGAAAATTGCGGAAGAGGCGGGCTATGGCGTCGAGGACGTGGTGCACGTCACCGCGGTGCTCACCGACGCGCGCTACTTCAGCTCGTTCAACAAGGTGTTCAAGGAGGTCTTCGGCGACCATCCGCCGGCACGCATCTGCAGCGTTCAGGATCTGGTGGTCGACTGCAAGGTCGAGGTCGATATCAAGTGCTATCGCGCCGACAGGGCTTGAGACGGCTTGCATCGATGAAGATGGTCGCGTCCCGGCAAGGACGCGACCGCAGTGAAAAACCTCACAGGCAATGAAATTCCACACTGCTCCGGCCGCGGCAACGGCCGGAACGACAATTATAAGAGGCCGTTATGAACAGTCACGTTTTCCTCGGCGCCTTCGTCGCCTACGTACTCGTCATGATCGCGTTCGGCTGGTGGGTCTCCCGCAACAGCCGCAGCACCGGCGACGATTTCCTGCTCGGCGGGCGTAGCCTGCCGATCTTCCTCACCATCGGTACGACCGTGGCGACCATGGTCGGTACCGGTTCGAGCATGGGCGCGGTCGGCTTCGGCTACGCCAATGGCTGGGCCGGCGCGCTCTATGGCATCGGCGGGGCGATCGGCGTGCTGCTGCTGGCGGCGTGGTTCGCGCCGGTACGCCGCTTCCGCTTCATGACCATGAGCGAGGAGCTCTCCTACTACGTCGGCGCCAGCCGTATCGTGCGCAACATCGTCGCCGTGCTGATCTACATCGCCTGCATCGGCTGGCTCGGTGCGCATATCCTCGGCGGCGGCCTCTATCTGTCGTGGATGGCCGGGATCGACCTGACCACCGCACGCATCCTGGTGGCGCTGGGCTTCGGCGTCTACTGCGTGATCGGCGGCTACATGGCGGTGGTGTGGACCGACACCGTCCAGGCGGTGGTGCTGTTCGTCGGCTTCATCGTCATGGCGATCATCGCGCTGTTCGAGGTCGGCGGCTTTTCGGGCCTTTCCACCAACATGGATGCCGCCGCCACCAGCTTCCTCGGCATCGACAAGATCGGCCTCATTCCGGCGCTGTCGCTGGCCACGGTGATCGCCGTCGGCGTGCTGGCGACCCCCTCCTACCGCCAGCGGATCTACTCCGGCAACTCGGTCAGTTCGGTGCGCAGTTCGTTCGTGATCACCGGCATCCTCTATCTGTTCTTCTCGATCATCCCGGCGATCATCGGCATGGCGACGCACGCGTTGAATCCCGGCCTGGACAACAGCAACTTCGCCTTCCCGTTCCTCGCCACCGAGATTCTGCCGCTATGGCTGGGCCTGCTGCTGCTGGTCGCGGGGCTCTCGGCGACGATGTCGAGCGCCAGCTCCGACGCCATCGCCGGCGTCTCGATCCTGCTGCGCGATGTCTATGTGCTGTTTACCGGCCATACGCCCTCGGCACGCAGGGTCGTGACACTGTCGCGCCTGGCGCTGGTCGCGACCATCGGCCTGGCGCTGCTGTTCGCACTGACCTCCGACAACGTCATCAGTTACATCACCAGCATGATCGCCACGGTCATGGCCGGTATGTTCGTGTGTGGCGTGCTGGGTCGTTTCTGGCCGCGCTACAACTGGCAGGGCGCGGTCGCCACGCTGGTTTCCGCGTCGGTGACCTCGCTCGCCGTGATCAACGTCGATAGTTGGAATGTCTTCTGGGGCAATCCCAGCATCCCGGCGGTACTGGTCGCGCTGGTGGTGGGCGTGGCGGTGAGTCTCGTCACCCCGGCTTCGAAAGTGACTCCGGAACAGGCGCTGAAGATCATCGACGACGAACGCCAGCGCATGGAGATGGAAGAGGAGCCGGCTATGGTCGTCAGCGGCAGCGGCAAGACGACCTGAGCCCGCTTTCACGACGACGCTTCGATGCCCCGCTTCGGCGGGGCATCGTCGTTTTATACCGACACCCGAATCGCCATCGGCCTCTCGTCGAGGTTGTTGCCCTCACCGCCGCGATCGATGACCAGGAACTCGCCCTCGCGCTCCAGCACCGAGTGAGTGGCATGCCAGGTACCGGCGCGGTAGTTGACCCCTTGGCGGCCGTCGGTGACGAAAGCGCGGATCGAGGCGGGATCGATCGCCTCCCCCGCCGGCGCCACCACCACCACGAAGCGCTCCTGGTGCAACGGCACGAAGGCCTGGCTGCCCAACGGATGGCGTTCCAGCAGTTCCAGCTCCAACGGCAGCGCGACCGGCTGGCTGACGAACAGATTGATCAGCGTACGCGCGCCCTCGCCCAGGGTTTCGACCCGGGCAAGGTCGTGATGGCGCCGGGTGCGTCCGCCATTGATCGCGAACGAAGCGCTGGTGCGCGCATCGATGACATCGCCGAACGGGGCGAAGGCCTCCGGGGTCAGGGGTTGGGCTGTCAGTTCTAGCATGGTCGTCCTCTTTCGCTCGGCGGATTCGACTTCTTCAAGATCATCGTATACAAAATCTAGCGAAACACACATGCACCTAATAAGTGCAAACCGACCTCGACATGCACATCGGTAGCGCATGGAAGCCTGTTTATCCTCATGGCATGAGGTTGGCGCAGCTGCTATGCGACATCACGCTATGGGTACCAGCCCAACGGTTTTGGATGCTTTGCGTTCCAACCGCTTGATCATCGGCATGGTTTTTCCGGTTCGAGGCAAGTTTCTCCGCCGGTGACGTCTTCTGCCGATGTCTAATGGTAGTTGTGGCACATATCTTGTATACAAAAATGGGAACCACAACCATAAGCTGCCCACGCGGAGGGCATTCGCCATGCCACAGCAACCGCATGCCTCAACACAACAGTACAGCGAACGGCTCCATAACGCCGACCTCGCGCCTACCCAACAGAACTGGAACTGGTACAACATCCTCGCCTTCTGGCTTTCCGACGTACACAGCGTCGGCGGCTACGTGGTCGCCGCCAGCCTGTTCGCGCTTGGCCTGGCCGGCTGGCAGGTGCTGATCTCGCTGTTGGTCGGAATTTGCATCGTACAGATCTTCGCCAACCTGATGGCCAAACCGAGCCAGCAGGCGGCGGTGCCGTTCCCGGTGATCTGCCGGCTCTCCTTCGGCGTGCTGGGCGCCAACATCCCGGCGATGATTCGCGGACTCATCGCCGTGGTGTGGTACGGGATTCAGACCTATCTGGCCTCCAACGCATTGACGATCGTGATCCTACGCCTCTTCCCCGGCATGGAGTCGCTGGCCGACCCGAGCTTCCTGGGCCTTTCCTATCTCGGCTGGATCAGCTTCATGCTGCTGTGGTGCCTGCAAGCCGTGGTGTTCTGGCACGGCATGGATTCGATCCGGCGCTTCATCGACTGGAGCGGCCCGGCGGTCTATCTGGTGATGTTCGCCTTGGCGGCGTGGCTGGTGTGGCAGGCGGGCTGGTCCAACATCAGCTTCACCCTGAGCGACATCCAGCTCTCGCCGGGCGAGCAGTTGTGGCAGATGGTGATCGCCGCCGCCATCGTCGCCGGCTACTTCGCCGGGCCGACGCTCAACTTCGGCGACTTTACCCGCTACGCGCGCAGCATGGGTGACGTCAAACGCGGCAATTTCTGGGGCCTGCCGGTCAACTTTCTGGTGTTTTCGGCAACGACGGTCATGATGGTCTCGGCCACCCTGCCGGTATTCGGCGAGATGATCGACGATCCGATCCAGACCGTCGCCCGACTCGACAACACCTTCATCGTGGTGCTGGGTGCGGCAACCTTCGTCACCACCACCATCGGCATCAATATCGTCGCCAACTTCGTCGCCCCGGCGTTCGACTTCTGCAACATGGCGCCGAGCCGGATCAGCTTCCGCACCGGCGGTTTCATCGCCGCCGTCGGTTCGATCTTCCTGACGCCGTGGAACCTGTTCAGCAACCCGGAGATCATCCACTACACCGTCGATCTGCTGGCCGCCGCCATCGGCCCGCTCTACGGCATCCTGATCACCGATTTCTACCGCATCCGCCGCGGCCAGATCGATGTCGATAGCCTGTTCAGCACCGACCCGGCCGGCCCCTACTGGTACCGCAACGGCTTCAATCCGGCAGCGGTCAAGGCGGTCGTCGCCGCGTCGCTCATCGGCATCGTGATCAACTTCCTGCCACTGGGCGATCTCGGCCACTTCTCGGTGTTCATCGGTGGCGGCCTGGGTGCGCTGTTCTATTCGATGGCGATGAAGCGCGCCACGGTAGCCGCCGCCGTCGCCTCCTGACCTCTCTCCCGAGCGCACCCCGCGCTCCCTTGCTGCCGGCGCCCTCGGGCGCCGGTTTTTTATGGCTTCGAGAACGATAACTTCATGTGCCGGTTGACGTCCTTGTAGAGCAAATAGCGGAACGGCCCCGGTCCGCCGGCATAACAGGATTGCGGACAGAAGGCGCGCAGCCACATGTAGTCGCCGGCCTCGACCTCGACCCAGTCCTGATTGAGGTGATAGACCGCCCGGCCTTCGAGCACGTAAAGGCCGTGCTCCATCACGTGGGTCTCGTCGAACGGGATCACGCCACCCGGCTGGAAGGTGACGATGGTGACGTGCATGTCGTGGCGGACATCCTGCGGATCGACGAAGCGGGTCGTGGCCCACTTGCCGTCGGTATCTGGCATCGGCGTCGGCGCGATCTCCTGCTCGTTGGTGACGAACGCCGCCGGCACCTCCAACCCTTCGACGAACTCGTAGGCCTTGCGAATCCAGTGGAAACGCACCGGCGCCTGGCTGTCGTTGCGCAACTGCCAGGCACAGCCCGGCGGCAGATAGGCGTAGCCGCCCGGCGCCATGAGGTGGGTCTCGCCGTCGAAGGTCAGGCGCAGCTCGCCCTCGACCACGAACAGCACGCCCTCGGCTCCGGCATCCGGCTCGGGGCGCTCGCTGCCGCCGCCCGGCGACACTTCCATGATGTACTGCGAAAAGGTCTCGGCGAAACCGGACAGCGGCCGCGACAACACCCACAGCCGCGTCTTCTCCCAGTGCGGCAGGAAGCTCACGACGATGTCGCTCATCACCCCCTTGGGGATTACCGCATAGGCCTCGGTGAACACCGCGCGGTCATGGATCAGCTGGGTCTGCGGCGGCAGGCCGCCGTGGGGGGCGTAGTAAGCGCGTTGTGACATGAGGGATTCCTCGCTATTCAAGCCGGATGTTCGGCAGCCCAGTGCTGCGCAATATCCACACGCCGCGTTATCCACACCCGGTCGTGAGCTTCGACGTGATCGAGGAAGCGCTGCAGCGCGCGGAAACGTCCCGGGCGGCCGACCAGGCGGCAGTGAAGACCGATCGAGAGCATCTTCGGCGTCTCCGCGCCCTCGGCATAGAGCACGTCGAAGGCGTCACGCAGATACTGAAAGAACGGCTCGCCATGGTCGAAGCCGGTCGGCGAGGCGAAGCGCATGTCGTTGGTGTCCAGCGTATAGGGCACGATCAGGTGACGATGGGTCTGGCCCTGGCTATCTTGAGCGTCACTCCAGAACGGCAGGTCGTCGCCGTAATAGTCGCTATCGTAGAGAAAGCCGCCCTGGTCGAGCAGCAGGCGCCGGGTGTTGGGGCTGTCGCGGCCGGTGTACCAGCCGAGCGGGCGTTCGCCGTACAGTGTCTCGAAGATATTGAGCGCGCGCTGCATATGCTCCCGCTCGACCGCTTCCGGCACGTTCTGATAGTGAATCCAGCGCCAGCCGTGGCAAGCGATTTCGTGGCCCAGCTCCTTGAAGGCCTGGGCGACTTCCGGATTGCGCTCCAGCGCCATCGCCACGCCGAAGATCGTCAGCGGCAACCCGCGCCGCTCGAACTCCCGCAGCACCCGCCACACGCCGGCCCGCGCACCGTATTCGTAGATCGACTCCATGCTCAGGTGGCGGTCCGGATAGGCCTCGGCCCCGGCGATCTCGGAGAGGAACTGCTCGGAGTGGGAATCACCGTGCAGCACGCAGTTTTCGCCGCCCTCCTCGTAATTGAGCACGAACTGTACCGCAATGCGTGCGCCGTTCGGCCAGTTGGCCTGGGGCGGCGTATGGCCGTAGCCGATCAGGTCACGGGGATATTCGGACATGGCGACCTTCCTGTGTCTGTTGTTCTTTCGATTCCGCTGCCGGCAGTCGCGATTCAGCGAAGGCAGCGATCAATCGATATTGTATCCAAAATCGGTTATTTTTGTGGACAAAACAAGTGCGCCTGGCTCCCGGCGCCGACTCTCGCCAAGGTACCCGCCGATGCACATCCATGTCATCAATCCCAATACCACCGCCAGCATGACCGACAAGATCGGCGCCTGCGCCAGCCGCGTGGCCGCCGCCGCCACCGAGATCCACGTCAGCCAGCCGGCGAGCGGTCCGGTATCGATCGAGAGCCACCTCGACGAGGCGATCAGCGCCGTCGGCGTGCTGGAGGAGATTCGTCGCGGCGAGGCCGAGGGGATGGACGCCTATGTGATCGCCTGCTTCGGCGACCCTGGCCTGATGGCGGCGCGGGAGTTGACCCGGGCGCCGGTCATCGGCATCGCCGAGGCCGGCTTTCACCTGGCGACACTGATCAGTACCCGCTTCTCGGTGGTCACCACGCTCGGCCGCACCGCGATCATCGCCGAGCACCTGTTGAGCCAATACGGCTTCCGCGAGCACTGCCGCCGCGTGCGCGCCATCGATCTGCCGGTACTGGAGCTGGAGAACCCGGCGGGCAACGCCTATCAGGCGCTGCTGGCGGAGTGTCGTCGGGCGCGGGACGAGGACGGCATCGGCGCCATCGTGCTCGGTTGCGGCGGCATGGCCGACCTGACCGAGCGCCTGACCCGGGAACTCGGCCTGCCGGTGGTGGAAGGCGTCAGCGCCGCGGTCAAGCTGGCGGAGTCGCTGGTCTCGCTGGGCCTGGGCACGAGCAAGCACGGCGACCTCGCCTTCCCCCGGCCCAAGCCGTTTGCCGGGCGTTTTGCCGACTGGGGCGAATGATCGTCGGCCACGAAGGCGATTTTACTAATGTCTGGCCGAGCGCCTACTCCACAACGGCTTTGAGCAGAGCATCCCGCGCGTCGGAATAAAACTGGATATCGATCTTGGTCGCCATATCATCCGACAGGTCAAATAACTGCCGGCGGCAGGCAACAGGCATCAGCAATGCGGTCGCGCCCTTCTCCACAGCGATTTCCGCAATCGTCACTGGATTGTGGATCGGCTCCACGGAGCCCCCCAGATTAATCTCCCCCACAATGATCAAACCACCGCGCACACTTTTCTTCAGTAGCGCCGTGCTCAATGCGACCAGAGACGCCATGCCAAGCTTGGCGCCTGATTTGGAGGCGTCGAACGCTCGCAACTGAACCGTAAACTCGTGGTGACGCGGATCCTTGTCGCCTACCAGTTGCGCCGACCGGGCGTATAGGTTCTGCTCCGCATAACCGATGCTTTCCTTGAACGCGGGCGGTACCGGCTTGTTCAGGACCTTGACGCCCGACCCTGGGCCTTCGTTCACCTCGATCCGGTACAGACCGGGATGTTCCTCTCCGCCACCCGGAGAGACGGTCCATACTTGGCCAGGCTCCAGGGGATCGTCACCAATGCTGTTCTCGCTCTGGAGTTCTGGAGTGGAAACAAATTTCTCAACACCATCGGCGCCCATGACATAGCTGAAATGGGTATTCCTGAATTCTGCCGCACCAATCCGTTTCTGCTGTTCCTTCACCCGGCGCCGGGCTTCCATGGCAATGCGAACGGCCCATTCGATATCTTCGTCCGAGACCTCATCGTCACCAGGATAAAGCAGCTTGAGCAGGCCGCTGACCGTTTTGTTCACCGCATTGGTATCCCGCCCGGACAGCGCGCCACCAAAAAACACCCGGTTCTGAATCAGGCTGACCCGGCTCTGATTGCGCAGCTGGCTCCAGCACTCCGACAGGAAGTCGCTGACCAGGCCGAAATGGTCGGTTAACAGCTCCTTGCTGATTTTCGGCACGTCCCAGCCTGGCAAGAAGGCGTGGATACGGTCCATGAAGGCCGTATCATCCTTCATTTCCGGGGGCATGGGGCCGAACAGGTGGCCTATCCGCTGCTGATGTTCCACATCCACGTCAAAGTTGCCCACCAGTACGATGCTGCCATCGGCTCGAATATTTTCCTTGCCACGGCTGAACTCACCCGACTCCATGTAGCCCTTCATGATGTTCACGCCGTCCTTCTGGTCGAAGGAAATACCCGAGACCTCGTCGAAGCAGACCACGTCGTACTGACAGACCAAACCCCGCTGACCGCTGGCGTTGTTTACGAACATCTTGGCCACCGTGGCCTTACCACCGGAAATCAGGTGGGCGTAGGGTGACACCTGCTGGAACAAATGGCTCTTACCAGTACCCCTGGGGCCGAGCTCCACCAGGTTATAGTTACGCTCAACAAAGGGCACCATACGCAACAAAATTGCGTCCTGTTGCCGCTCCGACAGGCCGCTGGCCTCAATCCCCGTGGACCTTAGCAGCAGCTCTTTCCACTCCTGCGTCGTAAATTCCTTCCGGGCCTCTGCAAGGGTATCCAAAACGTCGCGCTTGGAGAGCTGGATCTCCCGCAGGGCTTCGACACCGAAGGGGCGACCATTACTTTCCTGGGCAATGGCAGCATCGTAATTGAGCGTTACCTCGGCATAGAAACCGCCGGTCAGCATCCGCTCATGCTCGTTTACCAAAGACGGTGAGATCCGCACGTCGTTCAGGCGGAGGCTGGGGAGGGAGGCAATATAGGAGTCTGTTTTCGTATCCAGGCGGGCGGTAATCAGGTCGATGATTTTGACTTCACCGTTTTCCCTTGCCCGGGCCTTGAACAGCTCCTCCTCACCGGCCTTGACGGTGCGAGACTTGAGCTGCCGCTGCACGATCTCCAGGCCTTCGTTGATCTCTTCCTGGTCGGTGCTTGCGCAATATCGCCCGAGCAGGAACTCGACCACATAGGTGGGTACCGGGAATTGGCGGCTGAAGGTTCGTACCAGGTCCTTTCGCACCAGGTAGCCATCCAGGGCCGTTGCGGCCTTTCTGTCGATATCGTCCAATTCCATCACATTTGCCTCTTAAGAAAGAGCCCCACCAATCACGGTGCCCGTTTGGGCAACCAGAGAACCATTTTCGTCGAGCAGAACAACCACCGCTTTCTGCCCTTCCAGATCTTCATCTTCGACAACCACGGAAGCGGTGCCATTGGCCTTGAGCGGCTTCGACCCGACCACAACACTGCTGGCCGCTTCACCCGCGCGGGTACGGATATCCAATGTGAGCCCTGAATAGTCGCCCGTCACCGCCACCGTGCAACGCAACCCTTTCCACACCAGGTCGGTAAACTCCATGGCCCCTTGTGCGGAGGCGCCACCCGTCACCACCAATTGGAGTGTCAGACACTCCTGTAGACTCAGGCCGCCGTGAGCGTAACCCTCACCTTTCTTGAAACAGCTGATGCCATCGGCCAGGGCAAAGTAGTGACTGGGATTCCAGTACCAGGGGAAGAGTCGCTCCTGGGTTTCCGCTCCGGCCTTCAGTGCGGCACAGCGCCCCCATTTGCTTTCAGCCAGTACGCTGGGCAGGTCAATTTTAGGTAGCCCCCCGGGCAGAAGCAGCCAGCCGTGATCGGTGACGACGCGCACTCGCTTCCAGCCCGCCGCCAATAGCTCGGTAATGCGGTTCTGCACTTCATTCAAAAGGCTTTCCAGGTGTTTGGCCAGCTTCCAGCCACGGTCGTGACCTTCATGGTCGATGTCGCCAAACTCACACCAGGCGAAACCTTCCCCCTGGCCGTCCTCTGTTCGATCCAGCAGCGTCCAGCCGGTGTCCTTCAGCAGTTTCTTGAGGTGATAGCCACCTTTGAGGGACTGGCCGGTCGCCGCCACGGCGGGTTCGAAATCCGCGCTGCCATCGCCCCCCCGAATTTTATCCCGGACTGGCGTCACCGCCGCCTTGCCTGTGGCGGTCACGCTGGGCAAAGCGGCCCAGGTGGGCGCCTCGTCCACATCCAGCCCTGAAGCTTCCAGCATCTCTGCCAGCCGCTTGCCCGTATCAAAGCGCAGCCCATCGACAAAGAGCACACAATCGCCGGGAGTTGCCGGAAATGGGGGCACCGTTGTGCAGGAGCCACCCGGATAGGAGGCACCATCAACGATCTTCTGCAGGTAGCGGGCGGATTCTTCCAGCCACGGAAGGTAAACCGCCCTGACTGCCGTTGTGACAGCCTCAAAGTCAGACGTACTCTCCACTTGGGCCAAGGCGCGCATTACGCCGTCATCCACTTTCCAGCCAGCGTTGGCATAGCCGTCCATCAGATCATCCACAGAACCCGCCGCCAGAGACGATTTTGCATAGTTGGCCATGGCGGCCAAGTGTTCCAGTGCACACGCCATCGGAGCTTCCCCTAGCTCCGCCCATACCAGTGATCGCCTGCCGCCGTGTATCTGTTCGAGCTCCAGTATTCTGGCTCGGGCCTGGTGCGCAGGAGCCTGGGCCAGAGCCAGCAAGTCACGGCGCAGGTGGTCTTCCTGGCTCTGGTTCCACTGAGGCCAGCCACCGGCCACGGTTTCATCGGCAAACAGATCAAAGGCCGGCGGTTGGCACTTGCGAATTTGGGCGGGAATATGGGGGTAGCGGTGGGGCGCCTCGCAGAAACGTTGCCAAACCGCCTGCCAAGGCCCCTCGTGGGCCGCAAGCTTGGCGCACCCGGCCAGCACCCCCTCATGCTGCGGATTGAAAGCCAACTGGGAGGTGCATACCGCCACAAAAGCCCGCCATTCGTTCTCACCCCTCGCAGCCTGGAATGCATCGCCCTGGTCCAGCCACAGCAGCAAATCCCGGGTGGGGTCGCCGCCGGTTAACAGGGTATTGAAGTAGTCCTTATCCAGGCGTTTGCCCTTGAGCAAGTCGACGTCTTCGTCGAGTAGTCGGTACAGCGCCAGTTGCATGGCGTGCCGGGTTTCGCTGTCCTGTGCCACATCCAGGCCAAGACCACCCTGATCCGACTTCAGGTAGGCAAGGATGGTCCAGTCCTTGGCATTCACCTGGGACCAGATCACCCCCCGGTATTGCAACTCAGCCAGCGGCTTGAGCGAATCCGGGCAACCTTCCACCGCCCGCAGATCCTGACGGCTGACGCCGGGCAGGTAGAGAATGGGTATCGTCCCATCTACCAGGGATACTTCATCCACCAAGCCGGCAATCACGCAGCGCAGCCAAATCGCCGGGCCGGTGCGCTTTTCGGGGGCATAGTCACCCAGCACCAGAAGCTCCGGCAATTCCGCCTGAAGGACCGGAATAACCGCTTCCCATTGCCGGTCACGGTCTGGCCAGAGGAGGCAGGCAGGGGCGACCTGAATGTCAGGATTGAAGGTGCCGGCGTCACGAATAGCCTTCAATAGTGCATCAACTACCTTCACTCGCTAGCCCCCAAAACTCTATTACCGTCATTCATATTCGTCTTTTCCAAAACCTGCTCTGACCCGTTCTGCTTCCCTGATATAGTTTTCTGATAAGCCCCGCAAGGTCACGGCCAGCCTGTGGCAACCCGCGTTCTCGACATCCTCGGCCATCTTTCCGTATTTCTCAGCTAGATCCATTTCCGGTTTGCCTGATGGATCAACCGTGTGAACACCGCGAGAATTGTATAAAGCGGTTCTGAAGCCATCGCGCATCTCTTCCGAGTAACGATTATTCAGCGCATCAGCCACGGCTCTATTGATCCATAAACCATCCGCATCGGGTGGCGAATAAATCAATGTCTTGCCAATGTTGAGCAGTGCCGCATTCAAGTGGCCTGACTCCGTACAAACTTCTCTAACCCTTTGAAGCCAACCTTTGAAGTGTTCAGAATCAAACGTTCCGTCATCTTTGAGTCCAGGCGGTCTTGTCCACTCACGGAGCAATCGGTGGGCGTTGGTGGCTATAGCCGTTTGCTCTTCAGAAGGCTCTCCGACCTTGTCTCCCTGCTTGTCCGAAAGATAAATTAGTTGAATTACTTCACAGAAAAAATCAGGCTCATTAGCCAATTTTCGCTGTAAGTAAACAGGTTTGTTCCCATCGAGTTGATTAAGTAATGGCAAATAGGCCCATTCGACTCTGAAAAGGTCGTCATCACTAACGGCACTATCCGACTGTAAGTGCTTTATCAGTTGAACCATGTGATAACTATCCATGGCGTGGTTTGGCTCGCTGGATTTTAGCGCCCCAAGAAGAGCGCGCACGCATTGCTGCGGATCAATCGCCCTCTTCGAGTGCAGCATTCTTTCCAGACAGGTTATGGCTGCGTGTGGCCGCCCGTATTCGAGTAGCTTTTCAATGGCAAATTCGAGATCTTCTTTGGCGTCATAGGGGAAAGCACTTGCCCGAGCCCAATAATGCTCCTGATGCTCTTCAAGCCACTGCGCTGCTCGCTCCCAAGTTTCTCGACTGAAAGGCAAGCAAGCGAGAAACTGTCCCGTTTGTTTGGGACTCCATCCCGCTCTATTTACCCTGTCGCACCAATCCCAGCCCTCATCATGACGGCGGCGCCATATAAACGCGCCCACCAGGTCCAGGTGCTTTTCGTTCTCAGAATCCAAAAAGTTCGGTAGCAGCGTTTTTTCAATATCCGGCACAGATAGGTCAGCCAATGCGGCGCCAACATCACGAGGTGATGAGACGGTCTCGGCAAAACGAATTGCACCGTCTACACCATCTTTTGCAATAATCTCACTGATGGCTGATGCTCGCCGCTCATCAAGCTTTCTACGCTGCTCCTCCCAGTCTCCAGACTCCTCGTAGAGGTCAAAGTCTCGACCTGAAAAAAGCTCCTGGTATAAGAGTAAGGGATCAGTCGGGGCCAGCTTATCCATAACTGCCTCGAGCGGCTTTAACAGCTCGTCAGGTAGCGACCACTCTGCCTCTGGGAATCGCCGGTGTTTCTTGGTGAACTTGGAAAGTCGACGCCATAGGATTTGTCGTTGATCTTCAGGAAGCGACCGAATCTGATCGGAAGACAGAGTTTCAATCATCTGATCGAATGCTGGCCGAGTCAGATTGTCAGAGTGGTCAATTAACTCAGAAAGCTTGGCAACATCCAGTCCGGCTGCACTGACCGCTAGCTCTGCGTATGACGATGTCTGTAACCAATACTCATGCTTTGTAACCCCTTTTTCCCAGTCATCCGGGATGATCTCTCTCCACTGCGGCTTATGGGTGCCAGAAGTCATCTGGTGTTGGTTGGGGAGCAGGCTTAATCCCGGCTTATTCATGAGGCCGGCCCGAAAACGAAGATAGTCGGGTAG
>NZ_PZJU01000067.1 GCF_003206715.1 Salinicola peritrichatus
AGTTGACCACTACAGTCTAGTCCCGACGAGGCGCCGGGGTGGTAGCGTGGCGTCAGGGCCGAGCACTGGGTTGCTCCAGAAACGGTCGGCTTATCAATAACAACCTGAAGAGAATCCCGTCATGTCGAACGCTTCTCAACCTCCGGAGTTCGTGCGAGTCCTGGCTCGTGCGGATGTCCTTGCCCTGGCCTTTGGCGCCATGATCGGCTGGGGCTGGATCGTCCTTACCGGCAGTGCCATTCTCGATGGCGGCAGCGTGGGCGCCATGCTTGCCTTCGTGATCGGTGGTATTGCCGTGCTGCTGGTGGGGCTGACTTACGCCGAACTGGCGTCTGCCATGCCACAAGTCGGTGGCGAACACGTCTACAGTTACCGTGCGCTCGGTCATTTCGCCTCGTTCGTCTGTACCTGGAGCATCGTGCTGGGCTACGTCAGCGTGGCGTCCTTCGAAGCCGTGGCGCTACCCACGGTATTCGAGCATCTGTTTCCCGGTTACGCCGTCGGCGATCTGTGGACCATCGCCGGCTGGGAGGTCAAGGCGACCTGGGTCGCGGTCGGTGTGATCGGCTCGATCGTGATGATGGTGGTCAACTATCTGGGAATCTCCACCGCCGCGCTGCTGCAGAAGGTCGTGACCGGATTGATTCTGGTGGCGGGGGTGATGTTCGTGACCGGGTCGCTGTTCACCGGTGACGGCGGCAACATGCAGCCGCTGTTCGCCAGTGGTGAACACGGAGCGATCGGCGGTATCGTGGCGGTACTGGTGCTGGTGCCGTTTCTGTTCGTCGGTTTCGACGTCATTCCCCAGGCGGCGGAAGAGATCAACCTGCCGTTCCGGGACATCGGCAAGGTGCTGGTGCTTTCGGTCATCATGGCGGTGTGCTGGTATACCCTGATCATCCTCGGTACCAGCCTGATGCTCGACAACGAAGCGCTACAGGGCAGTTCTCTCAGCGTTCCGGACGCGATGACGGCGGTATTCGATGCTTCCTGGGCCGGTAACCTGATGGTGCTGGCGGGCATCGCCGGGATCATCACCAGCTGGAACGCGTTCTACATCGGTGGCTCGCGGGCGATCTACGCACTGGCCCATTCCGGCATGCTTCCCGCCTTCCTCGGCAAGCTGCATCCCCGCTACAAGACACCGACCAACGCGATCATCCTGATCGGCGTGCTTTCCACCGCTGCGCCCTTCTTCGGCCGCCCGGCGCTGGTATGGCTGGTCGACGCTGGCGGGCTGGGCATCGTGCTTGCCTATCTGTTCGTGGCGCTGTCGTTTCTGATCCTGCGCTATCGCGAACCCGACATGCCGCGTCCTTACCATGTCGGTGCCGGCAAGCTGGTCGGCGTGCTGGCGGTGCTGCTGTCGCTGGGCATGACCTGTCTCTACCTGCCCGGTAGCCCGTCGGCGCTGACGCCCGTCGAGTGGTCCATCTTCGGCGGCTGGATGATCGCCGGATTGGCACTGTACGGATGGGCTCGACAGCACTACGGTCGAGAGATGGGCGATCGTTTGATCAAGGCGGCCTACGACAACCAGCCGTAGGCCGGCATCCCGATTTTCATGGCGCGCCGCCTGCCGAAGCCGACGACGACGCGCAATCCACGTTAGCGGCAGCCGATGCCGCGTCAGGAGGAGTGTTCCATGACGAGTAAATCCATGAGCAATGCGGAACTCAACGAACTCAAGCAGCGCTACGTCGCCAACGGGGCGGCAAGCCCCGCCGGCCAGTTCGCCGCCCGTGCCGAGAATGCCGAGCTATGGGACGAGGACGGTAAGCGTTTCATCGATTTTGCCGGTGGTATCGGCGTGCTCAACATCGGCCATCGTCATCCGAAGGTGGTCGAGGCGGTCAAGGCGCAGCTCGACAAGGTGATGCATACCTGCCAGACCGTCATGCCGTACGAGGGATACGTGCGGGTGGCGCAGAAGCTCAGCGAGTTGACGCCGGTACGCGGCCACGCCAAGGTGATGCTGGCCAACTCCGGCGCCGAGGCACTGGAGAACGCGGTCAAGGTGGCGCGCGCCGCCACCGGTCGTTCCAGCGTGATCTGCTTCACTGGCGGCTACCATGGCCGGACGTTCATGACCATGGCGATGAACGGCAAGGTGGCGCCGTATCGTAACGACTTCGGCCCGATGCCTGGCCAGGTCTATCGCGCGCCCTATCCGGTGCCGTCCGTCGGCGTCAGCGAGGAAGAGGCGCTGCGCCATCTGAAGATGACACTGAAGACCGACGCCAACGTCAACGACACCGCAGCGATCGTGATCGAGCCGGTGCTGGGCGAGGGTGGCTTCCATGCGGCGCCTGCGAGCTTCCTGAAAGCGATCCGCGAGATATGCGACGAGCACGGCATCCTGATGGTCGTCGACGAGGTGCAGTCCGGCTTCGGACGGACCGGCAAGCTGTTTGCCATCGAGCACAGCGGCGTCGAGCCGGACATCATGACCATGGCCAAGAGCATGGCGGACGGCATGCCGATCTCCGCGGTCGTGGGTACGGACAAGGTGATGGATGCCTCCGGCGGCAACTCGCTGGGCGGCACCTATACCGGCAGCCCGGTTTCCTGCGCTGCGGTGCTGGCGGTGCTGGAAGTGTTCGAGGAAGAGCGCATTCTGGAGAAGAGCCAGGCGCTGGGCGAGAAGCTCAGGGCGCGTTTCGACAAGTGGCAGCAGGAGTACGCCAGCGTTGCCAACGTGCGCAACCTGGGCGCCATGGCGGCATTCGATCTGGTCAGTGGCGAGAGCGGTGCGCCGAACGCCGAGCTGGCCGGCAAGCTGTGTCGCGAGGCGCGCGAGCGTGGCTTGATCCTGCTCTCCTGCGGCCTGTATGCCAACACGATCCGCTTCCTGATGCCGGTCACCATCAGTGACGAGGTGCTCGGGGAAGGGCTCGATCTGATCGAGACCATGCTGAGCGAATTCGGCGCCTGATCGACAGCCGCCGTCCATTGACGGACGGTCGTGGTCATCACAAGAAACCGACGCTGGCGACCAGCGTCGGTTTTTTCATGGCGGCATGCCTGCACGCGGATGTCAGTGACCGCTTACTTTTCCTGCTGATCGGCATTCCGCTGCATGGCGATATGCGGAATGCCATCCTCCAGATAGACATCCCCCATCGGTGCGAATCCGTGGCGGTCATAGAAGCTTTGCAGATGGGCTTGCGCGGAAAGCGCTGCATTTCGGCCGGGCCAGAGCGATTCGATTCGCATCAGTGCGGCTTGCAGCAGATCATGGCCAAGACCGTTGCCGCGGTGGTCGGGATCGATGACCACGCGACCGATGGAAACGGGCTTATCTCTCTCCTCCGGCACCTTGAGACGTAACGTCGCCGCGAGATGATGCTTCGTCAGCACCCTCAGATGATGCGTCGAGGCGTGCAGATCGTGGCCATCCAGCTCTTGGTAGGGGCACTGCTGTTCCACCACGAACACGGCCACCCGCAACGACAGCAGCGCATAGAGCTTGCCGGGATCGAGCTCGGGGCCGGTGTGCCATGTCCAGTCGTATGATGCCATCTGTCTCTTCCTTCGCCGCCGTTCAGCCATCATGATCGAAGCACTTTATCTGGATACGGACATCTGAATACGGACGATACGTATCCAGGCATTCGGAACGGCATCTTACGCAGCGCCTCGAAAAATGTCAGTGGCGATGATTCTTGGGAGAGCGATGACGACATGAGCAATCTGGCAATCGATTACGACGACGTGGTGGCGGCGCACCGGCGGCTGGAGGGAATCGCGCATCGAACACCGGTGCTGCGCTCGACGACGGCAGACGATCTTGTCGGCGCGGCGCTTCACTTCAAGGCGGAACATCTCCAGCGTATCGGCGCGTTCAAGTTTCGGGGCGGTTACAACGCCATCAACCAGTTCGACGCCGCACAGAAGGCTGCCGGCGTCATCGCGTTCTCCTCGGGCAATCATGCGCAGGCGATTGCGCTGTCGGCCAGGCTGCATGGCATTCGCGCCGTCATCGTCATGCCGGAAGATGCCCCGGCGATCAAGATCGCTGCCACGCGGGGGTATGGCGCAGAAGTGGTGCTCTACGATCGCTATACCCAGGATCGTGAAGCGCTGGGTCGCGAGCTCGCCGAGGCCGAGGGCCTGACACTGATCCCGCCGTTCAACCATCCCCACGTGATGGCCGGGCAGGGCACTGCCGCCAAGGAGCTGTTCGATGAAGTTGGTGAGCTCGATACGCTGCTGGTGCCTCTGGGGGGCGGCGGGCTGCTCTCCGGTTGTGCCACGGTCGCCAGGGCGCGATATCCCCATTGTCGTGTGATCGGGGTCGAGCCGGAAGCCGGCAACGATGCGCAGAGAAGCCTGGCCAGCGGCGAGATCGTTTCCATCGCCACGCCGCGCACCATCGCCGACGGCGCCCAGACCCAGGCCTTGGGCAGCCTGACGTTCCCGGTACTTCGAGAGTGCGTCGACGACATCGTTACCGTGAGCGATGCCGAGCTCGTTCATGCCATGAGCTTCATGGCCGGGCGGATGAAGCAGTTCATCGAGCCGACCGGTTGCCTGGCGGCGGCAGCGGCCCTGAGTGGCCGGGTGGCCGTCGAGGGGCAGCGGGTAGGAATCATCCTGTCCGGAGGGAACGTCGACCTGAACCGGTTCGCCGAGCTGATTCAGGGCGCGAAGGAATAGCCTACATGAAACACATCGCTGACGACATGTGACTGACCATGTTGCTGACAGAGAAGCGGCGGGCATGCCTGATGTCGATCTCCTCAGGACAGGCCCGCCGCGATGATCGACGGGGCAGCCGTCGACCTCAGGCGCTCCGATGCCATCGGAACGCCTGGTCAGATAGTTAGAAGAATCCCATGGGATTGATGTCGTAGCTGATCAGCAGGTTCTTGGTCTGCTGATAGTGCTCCAGCACCATCTTGTGGGTTTCGCGACCGACGCCGGATTTCTTGTAACCCCCGAAGGCGGCATGGGCCGGATACTGGTGATAGCAATTGGTCCATACGCGGCCAGCCTGAATGCCACGACCCATGCGGTAGGCGCGGTTGATGTCGCGGGTCCAGACGCCGGCGCCGAGGCCGAATTCCGTATCGTTGGCAATGGCCAGTGCTTCCGCTTCATCCTTGAACGTCGTGACCGACACCACCGGCCCGAAGATCTCCTCCTGGAACACCCGCATCTTGTTGGTGCCCTTCAGCAGAGTCGGCTGAATGTAGTAGCCGCGGGATAGCTCATCGCCAAGTGACTCCCGCTCGCCGCCGGCCAGGAATTCGGCGCCTTCGCCTCGTGCCACGTCCATATAGGACATGATCTTGTCGAACTGCTCTTGCGAAGCCTGGGCACCGACCTGGGTTTCGGTATCCAGCGGATGGCCGCGCTTGATCTTCTTGATCCGTTCGATGACACGCGACATGAACTCGTCGTAGATGCTTTCCTGGACCAGGGCGCGAGAAGGGCAGGTACAGACTTCGCCCTGATTGAGGAAGCCCATCACCAGGCCTTCGGCACACTTGTCGATGAACGCAGGCTCTGCGGACATGACATCCTCGAAATAGATGTTCGGCGACTTGCCGCCCAGCTCCACAGTCGAGGGAATGATGTTCTCCGCAGCGCATTTCATGATGTGCGAGCCGATGGGCGTGGAACCGGTAAAGGCAATCTTGGCGATGCGCTTACTGGTGGCGAGTGCCTGCCCGGCCTCTTCGCCGTAACCGTTGACGATATTGATCACACCTTTGGGCAGCAGGTCATGAATCACCTCGATGACCTTGAAGATCGAGACCGGGGTCTGCTCGGCCGGCTTGAGCACGACGCAGTTACCCGCGGCCAGTGCCGGCGCGAGCTTCCAGGTAGCCATCAGGATCGGAAAGTTCCAGGGGATGATCTGGCCGACGACGCCGAGCGGCTCGTGGAAGTGATAGGAGGCGGTGTTCTCGTCGATCTCGGCAGTGGTGCCTTCCTGGGCACGAATGCAACCGGCGAAGTAGCGGAAGTGGTCGATGGCCAGCGGGATATCGGCGGCCAATGTCTCGCGTACGGCCTTGCCGTTGTCCCAGGTTTCCGCGACGGCCAGCATTTCCAGATTCTGCTCCAAACGATCCGCGATCTTGAGTAGCAGCGTTGAACGTTCCTGAACGGAGGTTTTGCCCCAGCCGGGGGCAGCCTTGTGAGCGGCATCCAGCGCCAGGTCGATATCCTTCTGGCTGGAACGAGCGACCTCACAGAAGACTTCGCCGGTGACTGGCGTGATGTTCTCGAAATATCGTCCCTCGGCCGGTGGTATCCATTCACCGCCGATATAGTTGTCATAGCGCTTCTCGAACTGGGTGATGGCGTCCGAGGTATTCGGGTTGGCGTAACGCATGGTGAGGTGCTCCTGTTGAATCGGTGACCGATTGCTGGATTTCTCTACCAATTTGCGCCCCTTGATGCGCTCTCGCCATTACGCTTTAGGCGACCCTGATGGCGCGTAGCCCTTCGACCAATGATGAACGGTCAGGCAGTGTCGCGGTGTTACTATGAACCGTGTGGTTCAACGACCTAAGGAGGGTCTGACCATGTTGCAGACTCGAGATCAATCGACTCAGAATCGCCCGCTGGCCGACGACAGCGGCTGCTGCCAGATGAGTTCGATCAACCTGCTCGATGATAGCGTCTCCACGCAGAAGGAAGTTCAGGATCGCAACGTGCTTCAGCTGTATCTGCTGACGGTTCAGGTGAGAGCCTTGATGGATGTGGCTTGTCATCAGGGACATGCCGAGTTTCTCACCGAGCGGTTGCGTTTCCACACCGAGCAGCTCGAGGAACAATTCTCCCAGTTGGTCGAAAAACACAAGGGCGCTTCCTATACGCGCCACTTCTACATGCAACAGCAACAGCGGTTCGATGCCGAGGTCGAGAAGATCATCGGCGCGCTGGAGGCATTGGGGCAGCAGTATCAAGGTGCTGCCAACGATCACGCGCAACGCTGACCCCGTGCCCATCCCATCCCCTTGCCTCCAGGCCCGACACTCACTTCGCCTAGTGTCGGGTCTCTTTTCCTTGGCGTACGGGATCGCCCATGCCGGCGAGCCTCTTTCTCGATTAGCGGACCATTTTCGAATCATCTGACAAATGCGCACGGCCACGCAAAGAGCCTTGTCTCGAAGTATTCCCTGAATAGTGGTTTCACGTGAAACACCCGGCCTCTCATTCTCCCGTCTGAATCTGGCTCAAGAAGTCATTGCAGGGTGTCGTTTCGTCGGCACTCGGCGAGACCAGCGCCAGCAACGCCGCCACCGGAGTGGCCACCGTGCCCAGAAAGGCACTCACCGCACCTCGTGCAATCAAGGATTCGGCATCGACGCCGGGAGAGGGATTCTTGAACGTGCCTCTGACATAGAGCGGGGAACGCAGCGTGAAAACTCGCGGACCCTTGCTTTCCGGCTCGATGGTGAGATCGAGTGCTTCATTGGCGAAATTGACCGTACCATCGATTTTTACCAGTGCGTTTTCGGTATCGATGATGAAGAAACGCGGGCGGGCGAGACCATCATTGACCTCCAGGTCGGTAGCGGCGCAATTGATGCGTACCTGTTCATCGCCGAACAGTTGGCCAACCAGATAGTTGCCGACATTGAGGCCGGCCAGCTCCATGAGATTCTGGCTGATCAGACCGTCACTGACCAATATCCGCAGGTTACCATTGCTGCTGCCCAGGATCGCTGCCACGGAGTTGCCGGTACCGCTGAGCGAGGCATCGCCATTGAGTTCGCCATGACTGTTCTGCATCAATTCCACGTCCGGGAAGAGCTTGCTTAGGCTCAGGCGGCGTATATGCATGTCGACTCGGCTCTGCATCGGATCCTGGCTGCCGTCCAGACGCAGGGTGGTGTTGAGGTTGCCGTCGGCGACACCGAAGCGCAGCGGATCGAGCAGGATTTCACCGTCGTCGAGCCGGACATGGGTATAGATATCCTCCAATGGCAGCGACTCTCCATGTTCGATACGTTGCGCGGTGAACTTGACGTCCGCGTCCATGGCTTTCCATTGTTCGGTATCGAACGTTTCCACGGGGAGAACCTTGTCTTCCGGTTGTTGGCTGGTCTCGCCGCGCTCGGCTTTCTCGGTGTTGGAGTCGGCACCTATCAGGGGAGCCAGATCGGCGAAGCGCAGCTGCCGGGAGACGACCTCTCCAGTCAGTGAAGGGCGTGGTTCGCCCATGCGATAAGTGAGATCGCCGTGGATGTCGCTGTCGCCGACCTGGCCATTGAAGTCGCGATAGCGAAATGTCAGCGTCTCCCGGTCTGTCAAGTCGGCGGTCAAGTGGCCATTGGTGGAGTAGGGAGGGGTATCCGGAAGCGTGACACCGATCACTCGATATAGATCGCCGAGATTCTGGCCCGAAAAACTGAGATCCATATCGATCGCCTTCGGCGCCAGCGGATCCCTTAGTGTGCCATTGAGCGCAACCTTGGTCGCGCCGGCCTGGACATCGGCCTGAACTGGATAGGCAGCGTCGCGTTGGCGTAGCGCCTCGAGACCGCCCAGGCGACCATTGCCCTGGAATGACTGGCCGCGATAGTTGCCCTTGGCTTGCCAGCCGAATCGGTAATCCACTATGTCCTCTTCGGCTGCCGACCCGCCGGCGGCGCTATCCTCGGCGTTAAGCTCGGAGAAGGCGATAGGCTTGCCCAGCAGTGTCAAGGTGGCGTCGACATCGGCAGCCAGCATGGCATCGTCATAATGAAGGGAAATCGGCTCGAAATCGATGCTGCCGATATTCACGGTCCAGTCGCTATCGGAGGAATCAGCCGCCTGAGTGTCCGGGTTCTCACTGCCCAAATCGAAGGTCCAGTTGTTGCTGCCATCTTCCAGGCGAGCCAGCGTTGCCTCCCCACCACTTAGCGAAATGCTGGGTATCGAAACCTCATGCTCGAACAAGGGTATCGGCGACAACACCACATCCAGCGCGGCGAGGCTGGCAAGGTCGGCATCAGTGACGCCCTCAGGGCTGCCCAGATGGATGTCTTCGGCATGTAGATGCGGCCAGGGAATCCAGCCATGCCATCCGGATTGATCATTTGGCCACTGCCAGCTGACGTCGAGATCGCCTTCGATGGCGAAGGGGCGATTCAACGTCTGCGATACTCGCTCGTTGATCGTTGGCTTGAAATAATTCCAGTCAAAGGTCGCCACGATGATAACCAGCGCAACTAGTACCAACAGCAAAATCACCAGCACCCACAAGCCGACTTTCTTTCCTAGCGTCATGACGCCATCCTTTGCTTTGGACTTGTCTCAAGCATAGCCGACAGGCTCAGGGGCGTTTGTGACTTAACGTAGTCCCAGTCCCACGCCTCGGGACCGACGTTTCACGTGGAACAATTTTGGGCTACGGCTACGGCTACGGCTACGGCTACGGCTACGGCTACGGTAAGTCAGGCTCGTTGATAAGCTGCTCCGCGAAATCCATCAGGTCCTCGCATATCCATGTCACGGGCGACATAGAGCGTACCTCGGCTTCGTAACGCCGGCCCTTGCCGGTTCTGGTCAGGGCGGTACGGCAGCCCGCCGCGAGGCCAGCCTGGATATCACGCAGGCTATCGCCCACCATCCAGCTATCCGCGAGGGTATCGAGAGCGAGCCCGCGCTGAATTCGGTACAGCAATCCC
Organism: Salinicola peritrichatus; assembly: GCF_003206715.1. Taxonomy (GTDB): domain Bacteria; phylum Pseudomonadota; class Gammaproteobacteria; order Pseudomonadales; family Halomonadaceae; genus Salinicola; species Salinicola peritrichatus. The sequence goes on from NZ_PZJU01000067.1 coordinate 9,636, forward strand.
GGTTTCGGCTTGCGACATTCACAGCCATCTTCAGGAAGGTGGGGACAGTAGGCGATCGTGGCAATCTCACCGCCGGCCGCTTTGACTAGCGAGAGCAGGCGTCGGTGGATTCGTTCCAACGTGGCAACGTCATAGTAACCCCTGCCGATTCCCGACTGGTTGGTGGCGATGGCGACCGTCCAACCGGCTTGGGTCAGGCGAGCGATAGCCTGGATGGCGGAAGGGTAGGGTTGCCACTCATCGAGCGACTTGATGTAGGCATCGGAATCCTGATTGATGACGCCATCGCGATCGAGGATGACGAGTCGGGTCATAAGGGTCTCGGCTCGATGTGAATGCGTCGATTATCGTGGCTGGGTCGGCCGGGTGCAAAGAAAGCGGTACGTTTCACGTGAAACATACCGCCTTGAGTGGGATCAGGGAATGATCTTTCTTTCACGCAGCCGATCGAAGGCCGCGAACAAGGATTCGCGTGAGTCGAGACGCGGCGTGAAACCATAGCGGTAGATTTTGTTGACGTCCGAGATAACATCGGTTTCGGTGTTGAATACGAAGTTTCCGAAGCCCCACTGGACGACGCGGTCCAGGCGGTGTTCCGCGAGGCCATGTTTCTCCGCGATGCGCTCCCATAGCGGCTGCTTGTCGCCCATGTGTTTTTCGAGATCGAGCGGAACCGGACTGGCGGTCTGCAAATCGAAGTAGTTGGCGATATCCCGCCACATACGCTCCCAGCGGAAAATGTCGCCATTGGTGACATTGAATGCCTCGCCACCGATGCCCTCGGCTTCGGCGGCCCAGACACTGGCCTCGCCCAGCAGGGCGGCGTCGGTTATCTGCATCAGCACACGATATGCGGTCTCGTTGCCCGGGTAGCGTAGGGGAACGTCCAGCTCACGCGAGATCGCCGCGAATGCGCCGATGACCGTGGCGATGTTCATTGGGTTGCCGTTGATATTGCCGCTGACAACGACATCCGGGCGCAGTGCGACATAATCCCACCTGGCGGTTTTCGCGCGCCTGGCCAGCATCGCTTCCTGCGACTGGTAGAGGTTCGGTGGCATGTGACTGGGATCGGACTCCCGTGCCGGCGTCGGCACCTGGGCACCGAGATGGATGCCATAGATCTTGAAGCCCTGATAGATGACCACGCGCTCCAGGGGCGCCTGGGCCTGCTCCAGAGCATTGAGCAGATTGTCCAGCATTCGGCCGTTGCGTTCCGCTTCTATGGCCAGGTCGGGGTCGGGAGCCAGCGCGGCGTAGAACAGGTGGGTGGTGTCTGCCGCCTGCTCGCGGATCCTGGCCAGCGTTTCCTCGGCATTGGTCAGATCCACCGTAACGGTATCGATACCTTCAATAGGACGCCGGCCGAGTCCCTTGACCTCGGCACCATGTGCCTTCAATGCTTCGTGCGCGCCATGGCCAATGATGCCGCTGGCGCCTGCAATCAATGCTTTCATGTCTATCCTTCCTGTTTCACGTGAAACGTTCGCCTGTGCTGTGAGTCGCATGGATATTTCTTGCGTCACGGCGATACCAGAACATCGATATGCCGTTGCTCAGCATAGGCGGTGTTCATTGATCCCGGACCTATGTCATCACGACCATGCTTCAAAGTATTCAAGATGGACCGATATTTTTCTTGGTTAATAAACCAACCGACCCATGCAAAATAGGAATTCGAGGAAATAGTCGAGCCGCTTCATTCTGGCTCAGGCTGTGCGTTTCGCCCAGGACGGAACGTTTCACGTGAAACATCTGCTGCGAGCACGGAGGGAGGAGGGAAGACAAAAGAAAAAGAAAGCCCGGTTTCAGTCCATTCAGACTACCGGGCGTTCTATCCGTTTCACGTGAAACGTTACTGCTGTAGCTCGGCGATGTCGGCGATTTCCAGGAACAGCGCCTGCAGGCTGGCCAGCAGCGCCAGGCGATTGGCGCGAATGGCGTCGTCGTCAACCACGACCATGACTTCATCGAAGAAGCGATCCACTGGCGCCCGCAATGTCGCCAGAATATCCAGCGCCTGGGCATAGTCGGCTTCGCGGAACAGCGGCTCGACCTGATCACGGCAATCGGCGATGGCGTTGGCCAGCGCAATTTCCGCCTCCTCGCTCAGCAAGTCACCATCCACGGCGGAGTTCCCGTCATGCTGTTGCTTGGTCAGGATATTGGAGACGCGCTTGTTGGCGGCGGCCAGTGCCGCGGCCTCCTCCCGCTGGCCGAAACGGTGCACGGCACGCAGGCGGCGGGCGAAGTCGAGCGGGCGAGTGACCGGACGGGCACGCACTGCCAGGTAGACGTCGACCGGCAATCCTTCATCATGTGCCCAGGCACGGAAACGATCCAGCATGTAGGTCAGCACTTCGTCGACCAAGCCTTCGGCTTTCGGTAGATCACGGTGCTGGGAAGCCGCCAGCTCAAGCAGCTCGCGCAAGTCGAGATCCAGTTCGCCTTTAATCAGGATATTAAGCACCCCGATGGTGGCGCGACGCAGGGCGAACGGATCCTTGGCACCAGTAGGACGTTGGCCGATTCCGAAGATGCCGGTCAGAGTATCTAGGCGATCCGCCAACGCCAGCGCCAAACCGGTTTGCGTCTGGGGAATTCCGTCACCGGCGAAGCGCGGCAGGTACTGTTCGTGCAGTGCCTGGGCCACGGCTTCCGGCTCGCCGTCATGGCGAGCGTAATAGGTGCCCATGATGCCTTGCAGTTCGGGGAACTCGAGCACCATTTCGGTCACCAGGTCGCATTTGGCCAGCTGCGCGGCGCGTGCGGCGGCGCTGGTGTCGCCACCGATCTTCTCGGCAATGAAGCGGGCGACGATCTCGCTGCGCGCGGCCTTGTCGGCCAGCGAGCCCAGCTCACGCTGGAATACTACGCTGGCAAGCGCGGGGCGGCGGGATTCCAGGGTCTGCCTGCGATCGGTTTCGAAGAAGAAGGCGGCATCAGCCAGGCGGGGTCGAATCACCTTCTCGTTGCCGTAGATCACCTGTTGGGGGTCTTCGCTTTCGATGTTGGCGATGGTGATGAACTGCGGTTTGAGTTTGCCTTCCGTGTCGAGCAGGTGGAAATACTTCTGATTGGCCTTCATCGACGAGATCAAACACTCGGCGGGAACTTCCAGGAAACGCTCATCGAAGCTGCCGGCCAGCGCGACGGGCCACTCCACCAGGCCGTTGACCTCGTCGAGCAAATCCTCGTCGATTACCGCTTTGGCATCATGAACTTCCGCCTCGGCCAATACCTGTTCACGGATGCGTTCGCGACGGCGCTCGAGATCGACTAGCACATAGGCATTCTCGAGTGCGCTTTCGTAGTCGTCGGCGTGGGCGAGATCGATCGGTTGCGGCGCATGGAAGCGATGGCCAAGGGTGGTGCGTCCTGCCTCCAGGCCGAGCACGCTGGCAGGCACGATCCGGTCGCCGTAGAGCAGCACGAGCCAGTGTACCGGGCGCGAGAACTCGATGCGGGAAGCGCCCCAGCGCATATTCTTGGGTACCGGCAAAGCGTTGATGGCGCTGGTCAAGATCGCCGGCAGCAGCTGTTGAACGCTTTCGCCTTGCTGCCGTTCGCGATAGCCGAGCCAGGTGCCCTTGTCGGTCTCCAGATGAATCAGATCGTCCACGGAGACACCGCAGGAGCGGGCGAAGCCCTCGGCGGCCTTGGTCGGCTGGCCATCCTTGAAGGCGGCGGCGAGTGCCGGGCCGCGCTTCTCGACCTCGCGGTCGGGCTGTTTGTCGGCGAGCTGGTCGATGCGCACGGCGAGCCGGCGAGGCGAGGCGAGCGCCTTGGTCGCACCAAACGGTACCTCGGCTTCCTCAAGCCCCTTGGCAATGCCGTCACGCAGGGCGAAGGCGAGAGCGCTCAGGGCGCCCGGCGGCAGCTCTTCGACGCCCAGTTCGATCAGTAGGGTGTTGGCTGCCATGCTCATGCGTCTCCCTGATTGGTTTCGGACGTGTCCTGCAACAGCTCGCGGCGCAGCGCCTCCGGTGCCAGCGGGAAGCCGGCGGCCTTGCGCGAGGCGTAGTAGGCATGGGCGACATCACGCGCCAGCGTGCGCACCCGCAGAATATAGCGCTGGCGTTCGGTGACCGAGATGGCGTGACGCGCGTCCAGCAGATTGAAGGTGTGCGAGGCCTTGAGCACCTGCTCGTAGGCGGGCAGCGGCAGGTTGGCCTCGAGCAGCTTGTTGCACTCGCTCTCGCAGTGGTCGAAGGCTTCGAACAGGTAAGGCACATCGGCATGCTCGAAATTGTAGGCCGACTGTTCGCGCTCGTTCTGTAGGTAGACATCGCCGTAAGTCACACGGGTGCCGTCCGGCGCGATCGTCCACACCAGATCGTAGACGCTGTCGACATCCTGCAGATACATGGCGATGCGTTCGAGCCCGTAGGTCAGCTCGCCGGTGACCGGGTAGCACTCCAGTCCGCCGGCCTGCTGGAAATAGGTGAACTGGGTCACCTCCATGCCGTTGAGCCAGACTTCCCAGCCCAGCCCCCAGGCGCCCAGCGTCGGCGACTCCCAGTTGTCCTCGACGAAGCGGATGTCATGGACGCGCGGATCGATGCCCAGGCGCTCCAGCGAGCCGAGATAGAGGTCCTGCAGATCCTTCGGCGATGGCTTCATCACTACCTGAAACTGGTAGTAGTGCTGCAGGCGGTTGGGGTTTTCGCCGTAGCGGCCATCGGTAGGGCGGCGCGACGGCTGGACATAGGCGGCGTTCCAGCTTTCCGGACCGATCGAGCGCAGGAAGGTGGCCGGGTGAAACGTCCCGGCGCCGACTTCCATGTCGAGGGGCTGCAGCACCACGCAGCCCTTTTCCGCCCAATATTGCTGCAGGGCGAGTATCAGCCCCTGAAAGGTTTTCGCATCTGCCGTCGACTCTGTCATTGACTGCGCACCGTTGCCCATGAATTCGTGAGCCGCCAAGTATACAATTAGCGCTCAATCGGTTATAGGCGCCGTCATCAATCGGCTGGCGCGAACCCTGCGCCGCTCCCCGCGGTCGTAGGTGACCGCATCCTGCAACCGAGTCGAGACAAGAGGAAAGCGACATGATCGTAGTCACCGGCGGTGCCGGCTTCATCGGGGCCAATCTGGTCAAGGCACTCAACGCGCGCGGCCATCGGGACGTGATGGTGGTCGACGATCTCAGCGACGGCACCAAGTTCATCAATCTGGCGGATTGCACGCTGGGTGATTATCTCGACAAGGACGATTTTCTCGCTCGAGTGAAGGCAGAACTGAGTGGAGAGATGCGCGGCGAGTTTGGCGGTCTGCCCCCCATCGAGGCGATCTTCCACGAAGGCGCCTGTTCGGATACCACCGAGTGGGACGGTCGCTTCATGCTGGAGAACAACTTCGAGTACTCCAAGGTGCTGCTCGAGTATTGCCAGAGCAAGCGCATTCCATTTCTCTACGCTTCGTCCGCCGCCACCTATGGCGGCAGCGAGGTGTTCGTCGAGGAGCCGGAACACGAGAAACCGCTCAACGTCTACGGCTACTCCAAGCTGCTGTTCGATCAGTACGTGCGCGCGCGCTGGGACGAATTCACCAGCCAGGTGGTGGGCTTCCGCTACTTCAACGTTTATGGTCCCCGCGAACAGCACAAGGGCAAGATGGCGAGCGTCGCCTATCATCACCACAGCCAGGTCCGGCGCGGCGAAAATCCCAAGCTGTTCGGTGCCTGGGACGGCTATGAGGCGGGCATGCAGAGCCGCGATTTCGTCTACGTAGGCGACGTGGTCGACGTCAACCTATGGTTCCTCGACAACCCCGAGGTCTCCGGCATCTTCAACCTCGGCACCGGGCGCGCCGAGCCGTTCAAGGCGATCGCCGAGACCGCTATCGACTTCTACGGCAAGGGCGATATCGAATACATCGACTTTCCCGATGAGCTCAAGGGCCGCTACCAGAGCTATACCCGCGCCGATATCGGCCGCCTGCGCGAAGCGGGCTACGACGGCGAATTCAAGACGGTACGCGAGGGCGTCTCCGCCTACCTGGAATGGCTGAATGGCTGAAGCCGCGACATTTCGAGCAAAATCTGGCGCACCACGCATCCTGATCGTCGGCCCCTCCTGGGTCGGTGACATGGTGATGGCACAGAGTCTGTTCATCGCCCTCAAGCAGCGCTATCCCGGGGCGACGCTCGGCGTGCTGGCGCCGGGCTGGTCGTTGCCGATCCTCGAGCGCATGCCGGAAGTCGATGAGGCGATCGCGCTCGACGTGAAACACGGCGAATTCGGCTGGGCCACCCGGCGCGAGATCGCTCGTTCGCTGAAAGGCCGCTTCGATCATGCCATCGTGCTGCCGCGCTCCTGGAAATCGGCGCTGGTGCCGTTCCTGGCCGGCATCCCGCATCGCACCGGCTTCACCGGCGAGCAGCGCTTCGTGCTGCTCAACGATCGACGCAAGCTCGACAAGGGCGTACTGAACCAGACCGTCAAGCGCTTCGTCGCACTCGGCCTCGAATCCGGGGAAGCCGCCACCGGCGCTTTCCCCATTCCCCAACCGCGGTTGCGAGTCGATGCCGAGCGCCAGTCTCGACTGCGCGATGAGCTCGGACTCGACGATCGCCCGGCCATCGGCATGATGCCCGGCGCCGAGTATGGTCCGGCCAAGCAGTGGCCGCTGGAATATTTTCGTGAACTGGCTGCGATGCTGATCGGCAAGGGATATGCCGTTTGGGTAATGGGCGGCCCGAAGGATGTCGAGGCCGGCTCAACGATCGCCGACGACATGGCCCATGCCCACAATCTGTGTGGCCGGACGCGCCTGGCGGATGCGGTCGACCTGCTCGCCGCCTGCGAGCAAGTGGTCACCAACGACTCAGGACTGATGCACGTCGCGGCGGCCGTCGGCACGCGTATCCAGGTGCTCTACGGCTCCTCGTCACCGATCTACACCCCGCCGCTGACCGACAATGCCGAGATCCACTATCTGGGGCTTTCCTGTTCGCCCTGTTTCGAGCGCACCTGTCCGCTGGGCCACCACAATTGTCTGAGACAGATGCTGCCGGCCAGTATCGAGCAGGCGATGCGATGCTAGCTCGGCCGGCAACCACTGAGACCTCGCCGCATTATACCCATCCTGAGAACGACCATGCCGCTACTGACTCCCAAGCGAAAGCGCAAGATGCTATCAGTGTTGCGTTTTCTCCATTACCGATGGAAGAATTTGCGATCCTCTCGTCGCGTTCCCTCGAGCGGTGACCGGCTCATTATCTCATTGACCACGCATCCACCTCGTATTCGACAGGTCTTCGCCACGCTCGAATCTCTTTGCGAGCAGGATCTCGATGCCTTCGACGTGCATCTGTATCTTTCAAAGCGTGACATGGCAACTGTTGGAGATGTTTTGCCACGCTCGCTTTCGCGCTTGACTCGGCGTGGTGTACGGATCGTGGTCACAAAAGAAGATTATCGTTCTTACGACAAACTGTTGCATGCACTGAAGGCCCATCCAGAAGCGACCATCATCACCGCCGATGACGATATGATGTATCCGTCGGATTGGGCTCGGCGGCTGGTCGAAGGTGCGCAACGCTATTCCGGCTGTATCATTTGTCATCGCGGCCATATGTTATGCGAAAGCTCGCCGGGATCGGGGCAGGTCTCCTACCAGGTGGTCAAGAGTCGTCAGGACCCTGGCGCCACCCAGCCCAATTTTTTGCTGATGCCAACCGGAAGCGGGGGAGTGCTCTATCCGCCAAATGCGCTGGACTCTATGGTATTCGATGCCGAAGCCTTCCGATCCCTGGCGCCGAACGCCGATGACATCTGGTTCAAGATGGCCTCGCTCAAGGCCGGCACTCGCTGTGTCAGAATCAATCCTCGTAACGCCAATTTTTTGCCGACACCGGCCGCCGGTGAGTCGGCGCTTCACGAAGACAATATCAAGCGCGGCAGCAACGACCGACAGTTCGCTAACTGTCTGGCGCGTTACCCTGAACTCAAGCCACTGATTTTTAAGCCATCGATACCCTAGCAGCCTGACTCCGTTATGCTGGCGGCAACGACATGGATGATGACTTCATGACCCAACGAGTA
>NZ_PZJU01000068.1 GCF_003206715.1 Salinicola peritrichatus
GGAATCGCTGATCAATTCGTCTCTGGGCTGTTGAAGCGCTCAGAGCGGCACATTCACCGCGTCAGCGGTCGCTTTCTGGCCACCGAAGGTGGCCTATTTACCCTGGCAGCCGGCTTTACCGGCTGCCAGGCCAGTTTCAAGACACCCTGGCCCCGTCAGCATGACCTCGACATCGTCCAGCCAGCACCAGGTTGCTGAGTGCGAACAGGGTGAGCAACTGCGCCTGGTTCTTGGCCAGACCCTTGTAGCGAACCTTCCGGTAGCCGAAGAGGCTCTTGATGACATGAAACGGGTGCTCGACCTTGGCACGGATACTGGCTTTGATCTTCTCGAATTCCAGCAACAGCGTTTTCCTGGGGCTGTCGTCCATCTTCTTGAGGGTGCCGCGTTTGGCCGCGATCCAGCACCGGGAATCCGGGTCACCCTTCTCTTCGTCCAGGTACTTCCACATGCCGGTGTAACCGGCATCGCCATATACCCGTTTGTCGTCATCCCGAACCAGATGGCCTGCCATGGTGACATCGGCCACATTGGCCGAGGTGGCGGCGACACTGTGAGTCAGTCCGGTCACGGCATCGACACCAATATGGGCCTTCAGTCCGAAGAACCACTGATTGCCTTTCCTGGTCTGCTTCATCTCTGGATCGCGCTGCCTGGCCTTGTTCTTGGTGGAAGGGGCGGCCGCCACGATGGTGGCGTCGACGATGGTGCCCTCGCGCATGAACAGGCCCTGCTCGGCCAGGCTGGCGTTGATCTCCTCGAAGATCCGTTGAGTCAGCGCATGCTTTTCCAACAGATGGCGGAAGCGCAGCAGCGTGGTGGCGTCCGGCACACTCTCGATGGCCAGGTCGATGCCGATGAAATCGCGCATGGCCTGGCTGTCATAGATGGCATCCTCCAACGCTTCGTCAGCCAGCGCATACCACTGCTGCAGGAAGTAAATCCGCAGCATGCGTTCCAGGCCAGTGGGCGGCCGGCCGCGCTTGCCCGCCGAGTTCGGAAAGTAGGACGGCGACAGCGCATCGGTCAGCCGTTGCCAAGGCACCAGGGTGTCCATCTGGGTCAGGAACCGCTCGCGGCGGGTAATCTTCTTCTTGTTCTGATGTTCAGCCTGGGCGAACGAGATCTGCTTCATCGGGTGGCTCTGTCAGACGGGGGCAGGAGGCAAGATTCTACCCCGCCAGAGACGCTCAGGCAGCTACGGCGGGATTTGTGCAGCGTTTCCCT
>NZ_PZJU01000069.1:0-254 GCF_003206715.1 Salinicola peritrichatus
TCGACCACCGGGCGCGGCGCGGAGTAGTACAGCGGGACGATGGGGATCGATTCGAGGTAGATGTATTGCCAGATATCCAGCTCGGTCCAGTTGGAGAGCGGGAACACGCGGATCGATTCGCCCTTGTTGACCTTGCCGTTGTAGAGGTTCCACAGCTCCGGGCGCTGGTTCTTGGGGTCCCAGCGGTGGTGCTTGTCGCGGAACGAGTAGACCCGCTCCTTGGCGCGGGAGGCTTCCTCGTCGCGGCGGGCGCC
>NZ_PZJU01000069.1:331-547 GCF_003206715.1 Salinicola peritrichatus
GAGCATCACCGGGTTCGAGAACTCGGCGGCGACCTCGCGGATGATGTGGATCGACTCCGCCTCGAGCTGCTTGAGGTGGGTTTGGCGTTCGGGGGTAATCTCGGTCATAGCGTATCCGGTAAATTCACAGGTATTGGTAAAAGCCGTAAGCCGTAAGCCGTAAGCCGTAAGCCAGGACGCAGCCACCATCCTCGATTGAAACAAACGGTTTGCCCT
>NZ_PZJU01000007.1 GCF_003206715.1 Salinicola peritrichatus
GCCGCGAACCCTGGAGAAACCGTGAAGCCCAACCGCTTGCCTCGCTGCCTAACGATGCTTGATTTGTTCAATCGAATCAATCGCTTGGCTTGTCTCTCCGCTGCCGTCGAGAGCCTGTCTCGTCGCCAGCGGATGCGTACTTTACGGACCCCGGCCCGACTTGGCAAGCCCTCGCGGCAAAAAAGTTGTCCAGCCGGTCCAATAGATAGCAAAACGCCCGCGTAGGGCGGGCGTCATGAGAGCAATGGCGCGTGCCGGTCAGTTCAGCAAAACGCGCGCATAACGTTTCTTGCCGGCCTGGATGACGTAACTGCGGCCGGTGTCGAGCATTGCGTCCTTGGCGATGACCTCTCCGTCCACCTTGACCCGACCGTTATTGAGCATGTCCTTGGCCTGGGCGCTGTTGTTGGCCAGGTTGGCGCGGTTGAGCACGGCCGCGATCGGCACCCGGGGCGCACCTTCGAACTCGATCGTCACCTCCGGCAGATCCTCGGGCAACTCACCATCCGCCAGTTGATTGCCGACCGACTTGTGTGCCGTCGCCGCGGCTTCTTCGCCGTGATAGCGCGCGATCAGCTCGCGGGCCAGCAGCATCTTGATGTCCCGGGGATTGGCGCCTTGCTCGATATCCTGGCGAATCGCCTCGACTTCCTCGTTGGACTTCAGCGACAGCAACTCGAAGTAACGCCACATCAGGCTGTCGGGCATCGACACCAGCTTGTTGAACATCACGCCCGGCGTATCGTCGACACCGATGTAGTTGTTCAGCGACTTCGACATTTTCTGCACGCCGTCGAGTCCCTCGAGCAGCGGCATGGTAATCACTACCTGCGGCTCCTGACCGAAGTGCTTCTGGATCTCGCGCCCCATCAGCAGGTTGAACTTCTGATCCGTGCCGCCCAGCTCGATGTCGGCCTTCAGCGCCACCGAGTCGTAGCCCTGGACCAAGGGGTAAAGGAATTCGTGGATCGAGATCGACTGCCCCGCGCGGTAACGCTTCTCGAAATCGTCACGCTCCAGCATGCGTGCCACGGTGCTCTGCGCCGCCAGCTCGATCATGTCGGCCGCCGACATCTGGCCGAACCATTCCGCATTGAAGCGAACCTCGGTCTTGCCGGGATCGAGGATCTTGAATACCTGCTCGCGATAGGTCTGAGCGTTGGCCTTGACCTCATCCTCGGTCAGCGGCTTGCGGGTGACGTTCTTGCCAGTGGGATCGCCGATACGCCCGGTGAAATCACCGATCAGGAAGATCACCTCGTGACCAAGGTCCTGGAACTGGCGCATCTTGGTCAACAGTACGCTGTGGCCCAGGTGCAGGTCGGGCGCCGTGGGATCGAAACCCGCCTTGATGCGCAGTTTACGACCGGATTCGAGCTTTCTTACCAGCTCGTCTTCGATCAGAATCTCCTGCGTGCCACGCTTAATCAACGCCAGCGCATCGGCGACCTCGGTCATCGTATCCGTCTCCACTACAAACGTATCGGGTTGGGGCGTCTCGTTCATTGGTTGCCAGGCGCCCAGGCAGCCATGGATGACACGCCCTGGAAAGGCGGCAATGGTAGCACGAGTCACTCGCCATCGCTGAACCTCGCCCAGCCAGGAGGAAACCATGCCACTCTTCGTGGGCTTGATGTCCGGTACCAGTCTCGACGGCGTCGATGCCGCCCTGGTGGAAATCGACGACGACCCGCAACGGATTCCTCGACTGGTGGATGCGCTCTGCCTGCCACTGGGTGCCGATCTGCGTGCGGCGCTACTCGAGCTGACCCAAGCGAGTCAGGTCGGTTTCGCCGCCCTCGGCGCCGCCGAAAGCGGGTTCTGCGACCAGCAGGCGCGGGCGGTGAAAGCGCTGCTCCAGCGCCACGACCTGAAGCCGGGCGACATCAGCGCCATCGGTAGCCATGGCCAGACCATCGAGCATGCACCCGACGCCATCCCTCCGTTTACCTGCCAGCTCGACAACCCCAGCCGGCTGGCAGAATTGACCGGCTGCCGGGTCGTCGGTGACTTCCGTCGCCGTGACATGGCCGCCGGCGGACAGGCGGCGCCGCTGGCCCCGATCTTCCACCAGGCGCTGTTCGCCGACGATGAGCGCACCCGGCTGGTGCTCAACCTCGGCGGCATCGCCAACCTGACACGACTTGCCCCCAGGAATGCGCCACGGCCGGTGCTCGGCTTCGATACCGGCCCGGCGAACCTGCTGATCGATGCCTGGCATAGCCGCCATCGCAATGGCCCAGTGGACGAGAACGGCAGCTGGGCCGCCAGCGGACGTGTCGATGGCGCCCTGCTCGAGCGCCTGCTCGACGACCCCTACTTCGCCGCGCCGCCGCCCAAGAGCACCGGACGCGAACGCTTCCATCTCGACTGGGTCGCCTCCCGCCTGACGGGGCGGGAAGCCGCGGCCGATGTTCAAGCCACCCTGGCCGAATTGACGGCAGCCAGCGTCGCCCGCGCCGCGGCACCGTTCATCGATGCGGGAAACACCGACCTGATCGTCTGCGGCGGCGGCGCACGCAACGCCTATCTCATGCAGCGCCTCGCCACTCGCTTGCCCGGGGTATCGATGCTCGCCTGCGAGGATTTCGGCTGGTCGGCCGACTGGCTGGAAGCCGGCGCCTTTGCCTGGCTGGCGTGGCGCCGCCTGCGAGGATTGCCGGGCAACCTGCCCGAGGTGACCGGCGCCCGCGGCCCGCGCGTGCTGGGTGGCGTCTATGCGCCGTGAACCGGCTAGTCGTCGTCGAGCAGCGTGAATGCATCGCCGGCGCCGGTGTCGCCGGCCTTGGCGCGCTGCTCACCATACTTGATCAACATGCGCAGATCGTTGGCCGAGTCGGCATGTGACAGCGCGACGCCCTCACTGATGCACCCCCGGCGGAACAGCGCGTAGAGCGCTTGATCGAAGGTCTGCATGCCCTGCTCATGGGAGCGGCGCATGAGGTCCTTGAGTTCGCCGACCTCGCCGCGCCGGATCAATTCGCTGATCAGTGGCGATTTGAGCAGAATTTCGGTCGCCACGCAGCGCCCGACGCCATCCTGGCGCGGCAGTAACTGCTGGGCGACCACGGCGCGCAAATTGAGGGATAGGTCCATCCACACCTGCTCGTGACGCGTCGGTGGAAACAGGCTGAGAATGCGCTCGATCGCTTGATCGGCGCTGTTGGCATGGAAGGTGGCCAGACAGAGATGCCCGGTTTCGGCGAAGCTGAGCGCCAGCTCCATGGTGTCGCGGCTGCGAATCTCGCCGATCACGATCACGTCCGGCGCCTGGCGCAGGGCGTTTTTCAACGCCACCTCGTAGGACTCGGTATCGATCCCCACTTCGCGCTGATTGATGATCGCGCGCCGGTGCGGATGCATGTACTCGATCGGATCCTCGATACAGATGATATGGCCGCCGGTCGTGCGGTTGCGGTGCTGGATCATCGACGCCAGCGTCGTCGACTTGCCGCTTCCGGTCCCGCCCACGATCAACACCAGGCCACGACGGATGGAGGCCAGCGTGGCGACGACATCCGGCAACCCCAGGGTTTCGAGATCGGGGATGTCGAAGGCGATGCGCCGCACCACCATTGCCGGCTGGCTGCGCTGAAAGAAGGCGCTGATACGAAATCGTCCCTTGCCGCTCAAACTCAAGGCGAAGTTGGCTTCATGCTGTTCCTCGAACGCCTCGCGGCGGCCGTGCGGCAACGTGGCCGCCACCAGTTCTCGGACCTGATCGGGCTGCAGCGGTACATCGCCGAGCGCCACGAGCTTGCCATCGAGCTTGAGACAAGGCGGCGCACCGGTGGAGATCAGCAGATCCGATGCCTGCTTGGCCAGCATGATATCGAGCAGTTGTTCGAACCATTGGGACGGGGTCATAACGATTCCTGGGGCCTCGTTCTGGGAGCGCGGCGCATGGACTGGGCTAGCTTTCGATTCCGACACGCGCTTTGGCATGCGCTTCCTGGCGGGTCACCACACCATCGGCAACCAGGCGCGACAGCGCGGCATCCAAGGTCTGCATACCCAGGTTGCCGCCAGTCTGGATCGCCGAATACATCTGCGCCACCTTGCCTTCGCGAATCAGGTTGCGGATCGCCGACGTGGCCACCAGGATCTCGTGAGCCGCAACGCGCCCCCCTCCGTCACGCTTGAGAAGCGTCTGCGAAATCACTGCCTGCAGGGACTCGGACAGCATTGAACGCACCATGCCCTTTTCGTCTCCCGGAAACACATCAATGATGCGGTCGATGGTCTTGGCCGCCGAGGTGGTGTGTAGGGTACCGAAGACCAGATGGCCGGTCTCGGCCGCGGTCAGCGCCAGACGAATCGTTTCCAGATCACGCAGTTCGCCGACCAGAATCACGTCCGGGTCCTCGCGCAGGGCCGAGCGCAACGCCGGCGCGAAGCCTTTGGTATCGCGATGGACCTCGCGTTGATTGATCAGGCAGCGCTTGCTCTGATGGATGAATTCGATCGGATCCTCGATGGTCAGGATATGTTCCTGGCGATTACTGTTGATGTAGTCGATCATTGCCGCCAGCGTCGTGCTCTTGCCCGAGCCGGTCGGCCCGGTGACCAGCACCAGCCCGCGCGGCAGCATCGACAGACGCCGGAAGACGTCGCCCAGGCCCAGATCGTCGACCGACAACACCTTGTTCGGGATCGTACGAAACACCGCCCCGGCGCCACGGCTCTGAGTGAAGGCGTTGACGCGGAAACGGGCAACGCCAGCCACCTCGAAGGAGAAGTCGGTTTCCAGTTCGGCCTCGAAGTCGCGCCGCTGGCGATCATTCATGACATCGTAGACCAGACGTTTGACCTGGCTATCGTCGAGTGCCGGCACGTTGAGCCGGCGCATGTCGCCATCGACGCGAATCATCGGCGGCAGCCCGGCGGAAAGATGCAGGTCTGAGGCGTCTTGCTTTGCCGAAAACGCCAGCAGTTCGGTAATATCCATGGTTTTTGTTCTATCCCCTGCGTAAGGTCGCTACCCAGTATGCCAGATGCATCGGTGTCCGAGTCTCTCCATTCCGCCCGCCAGCGGCTTCAGGCGGCACTGGCGGCGGCCGGTCGCGCGGCGGATGCGGCCACCCTGCTCGCGGTCAGCAAGACCAAGCCGGCAGACATGCTGCGACAGGCCTATCATGCCGGTCAACGCGCTTTTGGCGAGAACTACCTGCAGGAAGCGCTGGAGAAACAGCAGGCGTTGGCCGATCTGGCTGGCATCGAGTGGCATTTCATCGGCGCCTTGCAGTCGAACAAGACCCGCGACGTCGCCGAGCATTTCGACTGGGTACATAGCGTCGATCGCGAAAAGATCGCCCGGCGCCTTGCCGACCAGCGGCCGCCAACGCTGGCGCCACTCAACGTCTGCCTGCAACTCAACGTGAGTGGCGAAGCGAGCAAGGCGGGCGTGAGCGTCGATGCCCTGCCGGCGCTGGCCGAGGCGCTGCTGCAGTTACCCAATCTGCGCCTGCGCGGGCTGATGGCACTGCCTGCGCCCAGCGACGATCCGCAGCAGCAGCGCCACGCTTTTCGCCAGGTCGCCGACGCGCTGGCCGAATTGCAGCGGCGCTTCCCCGACGCGCCCCTGGACACGCTTTCAATGGGCATGAGCAACGATCTGGAAGCCGCCGTCCTGGAGGGCGCCACCATCGTTCGCCTGGGTACCGCCATCTTCGGCAGCCGCCCTCCTTTCAGAAGCTGACAGAAGCTGACGGTATCGATGCCCGCCTCTTCCTAGACCGACAGGACTACTCTCAAGGACTCTGCCATGACCGACTCGCCCCAACCCAGCCATATCGCCTTTATCGGCGCCGGCAACATGGCCAGCGCCATCTTCGGTGGCATGCTCGGCAGCGGTTACCCCGCCGAGGCCATCGTCGCCACGTCGCGTAGCCAGGAAAAACGCGACGCCATCAGCCAGCGTTACGGCATCCGCACAATGCAGGACAATCTGGCCGCGATCGAAGAGGCCGATGTCGTGGTGCTGGCGGTCAAGCCGCAGATGATGCGCGACCTCTGCCTGTCGCTACGCGAATCCGTCCAGGCGCGTCGCCCACTCATCGTCTCGGTGGCGGCCGGGCTCGACGTCGCGACGCTGGATCGCTGGCTGGGCGGCGGTCTGGCCCTGATCCGTTGCATGCCCAATACGCCCTCGCTGGTCGGTGCGGGCGCCAGTGGCCTTTACGCCAACGATCGGGTCAGCGATGCTCAGCGCCGCCTCGCCACCGAACTGCTGGAATCGGTAGGCTTGGTCGAATGGGTCGAGCAGGAAGCCCAGATCGAGGCCGTCACCGCCATTTCCGGCAGCGGCCCGGCCTACTTCTTCCTGTTCATGGAGTCGCTGGAAGCGGCCGGCGTCGAACTGGGCCTGTCTGCCGAGAGCGCTCGCCGGCTGGCGTTGCAGACCGCCTTCGGCGCCGCCAAGATGGCGCGGGAGAGCGAATTCGATCCCGCCGAACTGCGCCGGCGCGTCACGTCACCCAATGGCACCACCGAGCGTGCGATCCAGACATTCGAGGAAGCGGGCCTGGCGGATATCGTGGGTCGCGCCACTCGAGCCTGCGCCGAACGCGCCCGCGAACTGTCGCGCGAGCTCTCGGGGGAGTGAAACAAGAATTGAACCGAGTCGGAATGGAACTCGCCGAATCACTAGGAGAAAGTCATGGGCAGTAATCTCGGAAGCGCCGGCCTGATGCTGGTCAACACGCTGGTCAACATCTATCTGTTTGTGCTGATGCTGCGCTTTTTGCTGCAATTTTCGCAGGCGGACTACTACAACCCCATGAGCCAGGGGATCGTCAAGGCAACGCAGCCAGTCGTCGCGCCGATCCAGAAGTTTCTGCGCCCCGTCGGCCGTATCGATATCGCCACGCTGTTCGTCGGTTTTCTGCTCAAGGTCATCGTGATCATCGCCATCTTCCAGTTCGCCGGATTCGGCATGCCGCCGCTGCAGGGCATCCTGCTCGCCGCCATCGCCGGCGTGCTCAACGCCATTCTCAAGATCTACTTCTTCGCGCTGATCATCATGATCATCCTGAGCTGGGTAGCACCGCAGGCGAGTCATCCCGGAGCGCTGCTGGTAATGCAGATCGTCGAGCCGATCATGGCGCCGGTGCGCCGGGTAATCCCACCGTTGGGCATGATCGACCTGTCGCCGATCGTGGTGTTCATCGCCATCAATCTGCTCGATAGCATCGTGGTCGGCTCGCTGGCCCGTGCCGCCGGCCTGCCCGGGGCGCTGGTCGGTTTCTGAGCACGCACAGCCGCCGCGGGAGTCGACTCCTGCGGCGTTCGGGGTATCCTGCCGCCGCCCCAGGCCTTGCGCCCCCGTAGAATCTGGAGACATCCCGTTTCATGTCCGCTTCCTTCCCGTCCGACTCCGTCGGTCTGGTCACACCGCAAATCGCGACCTTCGAATCGCCGTTGGCGCTGGCCTGCGGCAAGACGCTCGAACGCTTCGAGCTGATCTACGAGACCTACGGCACGCTCAGTGCCGAGCGCAACAACGCCGTGCTGGTCTGCCATGCGCTGTCCGGACATCATCACGCCGCCGGCTACCATAGCGCCGATGAGCGCAAGCCCGGCTGGTGGGACGCCTACATCGGCCCCGGCAAGGCGATCGACACCGACCGCTTCTTCGTCGTCTCGCTCAACAATCTGGGCGGCTGTCATGGCAGCACCGGTCCCTGCAGCCTCAACCCGGAGACCGGCCGCCAGTGGGGACCCACTTTCCCGGTGATGACGGTGGCCGACTGGGTACACAGCCAGGCACGCCTGGCCGACCGCCTCGGTATCGAGCGCTTCGCCGCCGTGGTCGGTGGCAGTCTCGGCGGCATGCAGGCGATGCAGTGGTCGATCGCCTATCCCGAACGCGTCGCCAACGTGGCGGTGATCGCCGCCACGCCCAGGCTCTCGGCGCAGAACATCGCCTTCAACGAAGTCGCCCGTCAGGCCATCCGCTCGGACCCGGATTTCCATGATGGTTGGTACGCCGAGCATGAGGCCATTCCCAAGCTGGGGCTCAAGCTGGCGCGCATGATCGGTCATATCACCTATCTCTCGGAGCATTCGATGGGCTCGCGCTTCGGTCGCGACCTGCGCAGCGATCAGCTGAACTTCGGCTACGACGTCGAGTTTCAGGTGGAGTCCTACCTGCGCCATCAGGGCGATACCTTCTCGACCCGCTTCGACGCCAATACCTACCTACTGATGACCAAGGCACTGGACTATTTCGATCCCGCCGGCCAGCACGGCGGCGACCTGGCCGCGGCGCTGGCACCGGTCGCCTGCCCTTACCTGGTGGTCAGTTTCACCACCGACTGGCGTTTCGCCCCGGCACGCTCGCGTGAACTCGTCAACGCCCTGCTGCGCGCCGGCAAGTCGGTCAGCTATGTCAACGTCGACTCGCCTCACGGTCATGACGCCTTTCTGCTGCCCAACGACCACTACGAAGCAGTCTTCGGCAGTTTCATGCGACGCATTCACGTCGAGCTCAGCGGGGAGGCGGCCTGATGCGCGCGGATCTCGAACTGATCTACGACTGGGTGCCGGAACATGCCCGTATCCTCGACCTGGGCTGCGGCGACGGCACCCTGCTGGCGGCCCTGGCCAAGCACAAGAACGTCTCCGGCTACGGGCTGGAGATCGATCCCGAGGGCATCACCGCGTGTCTGGGCAAAGGGGTCAACGTGCTCGAACAGAACCTCGACGACGGGTTGGGCAATTTCGATGACGACGCCTGCGACCTGGTGATCATGACCCAAGCGCTGCAGGCATTGCGTCGCCCCGATGTCATGCTCGACGAGATGCTGCGGGTGGCGCCGGAATGCATCATCGCCTTCCCCAACTTCGCCTATTGGAAGCACCGCCTGCATCTGACCCTGCGCGGGCGCATGCCAGTGTCGCGCTCGCTGCCGCACGCCTGGTACGACACACCCAACATCCACCTGTCGACGTTTCGGGATTTCGCCAACCTGTGTCGCGACAAGGGCGTGACCATCGTCGATCAGGCCGTTGGCAGCGCCGACCACGAGGGCCATTGGAGCTCGCGGCTGTGGCCCAATCTGTTCGGCGAAACGGCGATCTTCCGCGTGCGGCGCGGACGCTGACGGCTGTCAGGTTGGATCCGCGGAAGGCTCACTCGATCTCGAAAAGATCCGGCCGCCAGCGGCGTTCGAGGTCGACCGCCAGGCGGCGATCGAGCGACAGTCCGACAGGGCGTCCCTCTACCAACGTCACCCGACAGCCATAGGCGAGAATCTCCACCCCGCGCTCGGCGACCTCGCGCAACGCCCGGGCGTAGGCCGGGTCGAGATGCGCCGCCGCGGCCACGTCGTCGATGCCGGTATGCGCCGCGCAGAACAGCAGCACGCTGCGATGGCCCTGCGCGGCCAGCTCCGCCAGCACCGTCAGGTGTCGCCGACCGCGCTCGCTGACGGCATCGGGGAAATAGCCGTGGCCGTCGCTCTCCTTCAACGTGACCTGCTTGACCTCGACGAAGATCGTCCTGCCGGCCGCGTCCTCCAGGCGAAAGTCGAGCCGGGCGCCTTCGACCTTCGCTTCGCGCTTGAGCTGGGTGAAATCCGCCAGTTCGGGAATCGTGCCCTTTCGCAGGGCCGTTTCGACCAATGCATTGGTGCGTCCGGTATGCACCGAAACCCAGTCGACGCCGTTCATCCCGTCGGGCAGCTCGATCAGTTCCCAGGTCCAGGCCAGCTTGCGCGCCGGGTTGGTGCTCGGCGACAGCCAGACACGACAGCCCGGCACGTTGACCGCCCGCATCGAGCCGGTATTCGGACAGTGCGCCACCACTTCGCGGCCATCGTCGAGCCGGATATCGGCCAGAAACCGCTTGTAGCGTCTGAGCAGCGTGCCGGGAACCAGAGCGCCATCGATCATTGCCGGCCTCGCCGGGCCAGGAACCGCTCGAGGCGTGAAACCGCTTCTTCGAGACGCGCGACATCGGTAGTGAAGGCGATGCGTACATGGCACTCGCCGCCGCGCACCGCGAAGTCCACCCCCGGCGTGATTGCCACGTTCTCCTCCTCCAGCAGCTGGCGGCAGAAGGCTTGGCTGTCGTCGGTGTGGGCGGAGACGTCCAGCCATACATAGAATGCCCCTTGCGGCGGCTGGGAGGGTGCAAGTCCCAGCCGCGCCAACGCGCCGAGCAGCGCGTCGCGGCGTCGGTGCAGCTCGGCCCGCCGACGTTCCAGCTCATCCAGGCAGGCGGGCGTGAAGGCTGCCAGCGCGGCATGCTGGGCCAGCGTCGGCGGTGCCAGGAAGACGTTCTGCGCCAGTCGCGTCAATGGCTCGACCGCCGCTCCGGGCACCACCAGCCAGCCCAGCCGCCAGCCGGTCATGCCGAAGTACTTGGAGAAGCTGTTGATCACGAACGCGTCCGGCACGCACTCCACGGCCGATACCGGCGGCTGATCATAGCAGAGCCCCTGATAGATTTCGTCCACCAGCAGGTCACCGCCATGCGCGGCCACGACCGCGCCGACCTGGGTCAGGGCCTCGGCGGAGAGCATGTGCCCGGTGGGGTTTGACGGCGTGGCGAGCATCGCCAGGCGCGTCTCTTGTCGCCAGTGCCGCGCAACCAGTTCGGCATCGAGCTGCCAGCCGCTCTCGGGGCCCACGGCGACGGTATCCAGCGTGGCCTCGGCCAGTGCCATGAAGTGACGATTGCAGGGGTAGGTGGGATCGGCCATCAGCACCCGATCGCCACGCTGCACCAATAACTGGCTGGCCAGCAGCAGCGCACCGGAGGCCCCCGGCGTGACGATGACCCGGGCCGGATCGAGATCGACGCCGTGCCATCGTCGATAGTGTCCGGCAATGGCTTGGCGCAGGGCCGGCAGGCCGCAGGCTGGCGTATAACGGGTATGTCCCGCGGCCAAGGCCTGTTGCCCGGCCTCGATCACCGCGGATGGCGTCGGAAAGTCGGGCTCTCCGATCTCGAGATGGATGACGTCGTGACCGGCGGCCTCCCGCGCTTGCGCAGCTTCCAGAAGCCTCATGACGCGAAACGGCTCAACTGCCGCAAGGCGGTCGCTCCATGGCATGTCGTTGGTCCCCCGTGCAGAAAACGATGGTGATCAACCCTCGAACTTGACCGATAATGGTGCCATCGGTACGGTTCCGGTCGATCAGCGTTGGCGAGGATGATGAGAAAAATAAAGCGCGCATTCGGTTGCAATGCGGCAACTTTTTCGCTAAATAAGCATGGCTTCGGGCAGTGGCTCATGCTGCCCACGGCCGATCCTCGGCCAGGACAAACGCGTCAGACACTTGCGTAACGAGGCAGCCCCCATGCCAGTAGCGGAAAAGAAAACGGAAGCGCCCAAAGCATTCACCCCGTACCAGCCGGCACCGGGTGAAGAGTACATGAACGAAAAGCAACTTGCGCACTTCCGTGAGATCCTGCTCGGCTGGAAACAGGATCTGATGGAAGAGGTCGACCGCACGGTTCGTCATCTGCAGGAAGAAGCCAACAACTTTGCTGACCCGGCCGACCGCGCCACGCAGGAAGAGGGCTTCAGCCTGGAGTTGCGTACCCGTGATCGCGAGCGCAAGCTGCTCAAGAAGATCAACGAAACGATCGAGAAGATCGACGAAGAAGATTACGGCTTCTGCGAGGCCTGCGGCGTGGAAATCGGCATTCGTCGCCTGGAAGCGCGCCCGACCGCCACGCTGTGCGTCGATTGCAAGACGCTGGCCGAGCTCAAGGAAAAACAGCTCGGCGGTTAAGCGCCTGGCCATCGCACTCATGAACGGGCACCGCATTGGTGCCCGTTTTGTTTCTACCGTCCCCATGTCTCCGGTCACGATGAACTACATCGGTCGCTTCGCCCCGACGCCCTCCGGCCCACTCCACCTTGGCTCCCTTGCCGCCGCCCTCGGCAGTTGGCTCGATGCCCGTGCCGTCGGCGGCCGCTGGCTTTTGCGCATCGAAGACATCGATCCGCCGCGCTGCCCGCCCGGCGCTGACGACACCATCCGCCGCCAGCTAGCAGCATTCGGCCTCGAATGGGATGGCGAGGCGCGCTATCAAAGCCGGCGCGGCGATGCCTATCAAGCCGCGCTCGAGCGTCTGATCGACATCGGCATGGCCTACCCTTGCGGCTGTTCGCGCCAGGAGTGGCAACGATATGGCCACTATCCGGGCTGGTGCCGGGAAACCCCACGCCATCCGGAGCGGCCCCAGGCGTGGCGCCTGCGGGGCGATCTGGGCATCAATCCCGTGATCTGGAACGACCGTCTGTTCGGCGAGCAGCGCTTCGATCCCACGGCATTGGGCGATGTCGTGCTCAAACGCAAGGACGGCCTCTGGGCCTATCAACTGGCCGTGGTGGTCGACGATGCCGATCAGGGCGTCACCGATATCGTGCGGGGCTTCGATCTGCTCGACAATACTCCGTGGCAGCGCCAGCTGCAGGCGGCGCTGGGTTATCCCGAGCCACGCTATCTTCATCTGCCGCTGATTCTCGGCGACGACGGTCAGAAACTCTCCAAGCAGAATCTGGCCCCTCCCATTCCGCAGGACAGCGACTCCGCACGTCCGTTGTTGCACCAGGCTCTGCAACTTCTCGACCAGCAGCCGGCCGAATCGTTGCGTCTCGCCTCCGTCGAGGAGCAGTTGGCCGAGGCCCTGGACAACTGGGCACCAGCGTCGCTGACGGCAACACCGACCCGCGCCGGTTCCCTGGTCTGAAGCCGCCGGGACCTGCGGTGCCGTTTCCTTCTGCCCAAGAATTTGCCTGCCCCCTTCGGCTGAAGACTATCGATTGAAGACTATGGTCTAAGCGAAACTGAAGCCATTTTGCGCCACCCTGTCGCCATCGCAGCCCAATGATGCACCACGAACAAGCATGGCTAACCTCTCGTGCCCTGTTATGAATCAGGTTACTGAACAGTGACAGCAAACGACTAAGAGGTTGGCACGGACCAGAAACAGCAAATGGTTGTCAGGGCTGAAAAAAATACGGAGTGGCACGGTGAGTGCAATATCTATGACAAGAAAAACAACAGCGGGCGCCGATCGAACCCAACAATAACAAGACCATCGATCGGCCGATGACCCAGGCGTCGCCAATAACAACAATACGGCGCAGATATCCACGACTCGCTGCCGCCGAGCCGATAACAACAACAACGGCCTTGCAGGCGGAAAAGGGGCTAACAACAACAATCCCTCGGAGTCAAAAATCAGGACGCGACGTTCTTCGTTAGCGGGGCAACAACAATAAACTTCCCCGTCAGCTGAAGACTTGCCGGAACAACAACAAGAACCGGAAAGGGCATTGCCTGTCGTGGTTGGATTATTGCTTTGAATACGAGGTGGTCGCTCAACAAGCTAGACAACGACAACGCCTTCATTGCGCTATCGTTCGGCGACTGTGGTGCGTATTCAAGGCGATGCGCCATCACGAACAAGAAGAAGCGGCATGGACGTTGCAAGCATCCTTAAAAGGGAGGCCATGGGCCTCCCTTTTTTACTGTCATTTCAATTGTTACCCGACGGCCGCTCGAGCGGTCATGTTCGGCATTTTCCGCCCTCATCGACACCTGTACCTTGCTCTCGCCTTTGCAAGGTCTCAGGGCTCCGCTACACTGGACCTTTGCTATCTCGCGAGTCGATTTCGCCGCATGTTCAAAGGATTTTCCCGTTTTCTCCAACGTCCCGGTGAACGTTTGAAGACTCTTTTCGGCCCCGAGTCCGCCCACACCGACCAAGATGCCTCTGCCTTGCAGACCGTACTGCCCCGTGACGAGCACAATGTCTCGCGCAAGAATCTGAGCGAGAACGCGCTCAAAGTGCTCTACCGCCTCAATAGCGCCGGTTTCGACGCCTACCTGGTGGGCGGCTGCATCCGCGACTCGCTGCTCGGAAGTCAGCCCAAGGATTTCGATGTCGCCACCAATGCCACGCCCGATGAAGTCCGCCAGCTTTTTCGCAATTCCCGCATCATTGGCCGGCGCTTTCGTATCGTGCACGTGCGATTCGGCCGCGAGATCATCGAGGTCACCACCTTTCGCGGACGCCACAGCGACGAGCACGGCGGCAATCTCAGCCAGCAGTCCGATGAGGGCTTGCTGCTGCGCGACAACGTCTGGGGCAGCGTCGAGGAAGATGCCATTCGCCGTGATTTTACCGTCAACGCCCTCTATTACAGCGTCAGCGATTTTGCGATTCATGACTGGACCGGCGGACTCAAGGATCTCGACGCACGCGTGCTGCGCCTGATCGGCGATCCGGAAACCCGCTATCGGGAAGATCCTGTGCGCATGCTGCGCGCCGCGCGCTTCGCCGCCAAGCTAGATTTCCGCATCGCCGAGGAAACCGATACTCCGATTCGGGAACTGGCGCCACTGCTGTTGCAGATTCCGCCCGCGCGTCTGTTCGAGGAAGTACTCAAGCTGTTTCTGTCGGGCCATGCCGTGCAGAGCTTCCGCGTGCTTCGCGAGCGCGGCCTCTATGCCATGCTCTTTCCCGAAAGCGACGAGGTACTCAACGAACACCCGTGGGCGGTCAGACTGGTGGAACAGGCGTTGGCCAATACCGATACGCGGCTGGCCGAGGAGCGCCCGGTAACGCCGGCGTTCCTGTTCGCCGCCCTGCTGTGGCCCTGCGTACAGCAGCGCACGCTACGGGTGTCGCATGAACAGGATCTGCCCGATGTTCCGGCGCAGCAGGCCGCCGCTCAGCAGGTCATCAGCCGTCAGTTGCAGCACACCTCGATCCCCAAGCGTTTCAGCATGCCGATGCGCGAGATCTGGGATCTGCAGCAACAGCTGCCGCGCCGCCGTGGCCGCCGCGTGTACCAGACCCTGGAACACCCTCGCTTCCGCGCCGCCTATGACTTCTTGCTGCTGCGCGAGGAAGCCGGCGAACTGACGCCGGGGCTGGGCGAGTGGTGGACCGAGTTCCAGCAGGCCGACGACGACCGCCAGCGCCAGCTATTGTCCAGTGTCGATACTGGCAACCCTGCCGATGCCAGCGGCAAGCCCCGTCGTCGTCGGCCGCGCAAACGCCGCCGTCCGGCCAACCGGCCGACACCGCCGACGCTGGATGATTGACGTGCCACCTCCCGCTCTTGCCTACATCGGCCTGGGCAGCAACCTGGATACCCCTCGCGACCAGATCCGGCGAGCGCTGGCGGCACTCGCCAGGTTGCCGCTGAGCGAACTCGCGGCGAGCTCCCCGCTCTATGCCAGCTCCCCTGTCGGTCCTCAGGACCAGCCGGACTTCGTCAACGCCGTCGCCGCCATCCGTACCCGCCTCTCGCCGCTGGCACTGCTCGATCAGCTGCAGGTACTGGAGCAGCGCCACCGCCGCGTGCGTCTCCGTCGCTGGGGGCCACGCACGCTCGACCTCGATCTGCTGTGGTATGCCGGAGTGACATTGGAAACACCGCGCCTGCGCCTTCCTCACCCCGAGATGCGCCGTCGACGCTTCGTACTCGAGCCCCTGGCCGAGATCGCACCCAATCTCGAACTCGACGGCGAAACCACTACGCTATTGGCCTCCCGTCTCACCGACCAGCCACTGCGGCGACTCGATAGCTGAATCGAGTCGTCCTGAAACATGACGCCAACGTCGTGTTGCGTCTTGTCGACAACCCATTACACTCTGCGTCGCGTCATCCTCCGGGCTCGGTCGCCCACCGTCTGTGAGAGAAAAGCCATGAAGAGCGTCACCCTCAATACCCTGCGCGACTACAAGACGCGGGGCGAGGCCTTCAGCTGTCTGACCGCCTACGATGCCACCCTGGCGCGCTGTGCCGACAACGCCGGGATCGACCTGCTGCTGGTCGGCGACTCGCTGGGCATGGTACTGCAGGGCCACAAGAGCACGCTGCCCGTGACTCTCGACCACATTCGCTACCATACGGCCTGCGTGGCGCGGGGCAAGCAGCGTAGCCTGCTGATGGTCGATCTACCGTTCATGAGCAATGCCGACAGCGGTCAGTTGCTGCGCGATGCCGGCGAACTGATGCGTGCCGGCGCCGAACTGATCAAGATCGAGGGCCAGGCGTGGATGGCCGACGGCATCCGCGAACTGGATCGCCGCGGCGTGCCGGTTTGCGCCCATCTCGGCCTGGCGCCGCAGACGGTCCATCGTCTGGGTGGCTTCAAGGTTCAGGGCAAGGCCGAGGACGAGGCGCAACGGATCGTCGACGATGCGTGTCGGTTGGTCGATGCCGGCGCCGCGGTGATTCTGCTGGAGTGCGTGCCACGCGCGGTGGGCCGGGCCGTGAGCAAGGCAGTGGAAGTGCCGGTGATCGGCATCGGCGCCGGGCCGGACGTCGATGGCCAGATTCTGGTCATGCACGACGCGCTCGGTCTCGACAGCGGCTACGTGCCACGTTTCGTCAAGAATTTCCTCAGCGGCAACGACAGTATCGAAGCGGCATTCCGCGCCTACGACGCCGCCGTCAAGGCACGCCGCTTTCCGGGCGAGGAGCACTGTTTCTGATGCAGACCCTGCATGACATCGCACCGCTGCGCGAAGCATTGCACGAACATCGGCGCGCCGGCCGGCGCATCGCTCTGGTCCCCACCATGGGCAACCTGCACGAAGGTCACCTGGCGCTGGTCGATCGCGCCCGGGAGCTGGCCGACGTGGTCGTCGCCACGCTGTTCGTCAATCCGCTGCAGTTCGCCCCCGGCGAGGATTTCGGCCGCTATCCGCGCACGCTGGCGGCCGACCGCGACCAGCTCACCGCCCGCGGCTGCGATCTGCTGTTCGCTCCCAGCGCGGAGACGCTCTATCCCAACGGGCTGGAGGCGCAGACTCGGGTTCACGTTCCGGGGGTTTCCGAGGGGCTTTGCGGCGGTAGCCGTATCGGCCACTTCGACGGCGTCGCCACCGTCGTCACGTTGCTGTTCCACCTCGTTCAACCGGACGTTGCCTGCTTCGGCGAGAAGGACTTCCAGCAACTGGCCGTCATTCGCAAGCTGGTCAGCGATCTGCATTTCCCGATCGAGATCGTCGGCGTACCGACGGTGCGCGCCGAAGACGGTCTGGCCCTGTCGTCGCGTAACGGCTATCTCGACGCCACCCAGCGCCGGCAAGCCACGGCGCTCCAGGACACGCTGCGGCGTTGCGCACAGGCACTGGGCCGGGGCGAAGACGTCGCAACGGCATTGGCACGCGCCTCGCACGCGCTCGTCGAGGCGGGCTTGCGACTCGACTATCTCGAGTTGCGGGCGCCCGATCTCGCACCCTTCGACAAAAACCGACACGTGCAGGGGCGTCTGCTGGCGGCGGTCTACCTCGGCTCGACACGCCTGATCGACAATGTCGCCGTCGCGCTGCCGCAGGCCGAACGTGGCTGAGCTCATCTGGCGCCATGCCCGACCGTGCGACCTGGAGACGATCGCCAGCTGGGTCGATTCGGCGCGAGCGCTGGAACGCTGGGCGGGGCCGGGGCTCACCTGGCCAATAAAGGCGTCGGCGCTGTTCGAACAGTTGGGTGGCAACGAGCTGCCCTCGTTCTGCCTGACGCAGGACGATCTTGCCGTGGCCTTCGGCCAGCTCTTCGTGAAAGGCGACAAGCGTCAGCACTTGGCTCGCATCATCGTCTCGCCGGCTCACCGGGGAATTGGTTTGGGACGCCAGCTGTGCCACCGGTTGCTGGAAGAGGCGCGCTCGCGGCATGCCACACACATCACGCTCAACGTGTTCGCCGACAACCAAGCGGCGCTCGCGCTCTATCGTCGTCTCGGCTTCGTGCCGGCGGGCAAGCCCGATGCCCGCGGTGTCTTGCCTATGCGTCTGCCGGCATTTGCCGGCACTGCCGACAACACGGACAATGGGCCAACCGACAATGGCTGACGGCGTCGTCATCCGCCCGCCAACGTCCTTGGTCAGAGAGATGTCATGAACCAACTGAGACCGGACCCGTTCTCCCCCTATCAGTTCTACACGGCGGAGCAGTGGTCCGAATTTCGCGCCGATACGCCGCTGACGCTCTCCTCCGAGGAGGTCCAGCGGCTGCGCTCGCTCAACGACCCGATCGATCTCAGCGAGGTCCGGCGCATCTATCTGTCGCTGTCGCGGCTGCTCTCTTCCTACGTCGAGGCCAGCCAGCAGCTCTACGCGCAGCGCAAGCGCTTCCTCGACATCGTCGACACTCAGAGGACGCCGTTCATCATCGGCATTGCCGGCTCCGTTGCCGTGGGCAAGTCAACCACATCGCGCATTCTCAAGGAGTTGCTGGCGCGCTGGCCATCCAGCCCCAAGGTCGACCTGGTCACCACCGACGGCTTTCTTTACCCCAACGCGGTGCTGCAAGAAAAAGGGCTGATGGCGCGCAAGGGCTTCCCGGAAAGCTACGACATCGGCGCACTGCTGCGGTTCCTGTCGTGGATCAAGGCCGGGGCACGCAACGTCAAGGCACCGCTCTATTCGCATCTGACCTATGACGTGCTCGAAAACGAGTACCAGAGCGTGGATTGTCCGGACATCCTGATCGTCGAGGGGATCAATGTGCTGCAGGTCCGTGACCTGCCCGAGGATGGCAAGATGGTGCCTTTCGTGTCGGACTTCTTCGATTTCTCGATCTACATCGACGCCGAGGAGACCCATATCCACGCCTGGTATCTCGAACGCTTCAAGCTGCTGCGCGAGACCGCGTTCCAGAACCCCGCGTCGTTCTTTCACCGCTATGCACAGATCGGGGAACGGGAAGCCCTCGATATCGCCGAGGGGCTGTGGCGCGACATCAACCGGCGCAACCTGCGCGAGAACATTCTGCCCACCCGCCCGCGTGCCGACCTGATCCTGCGCAAGGGCCCGGACCATCTGGTGGAGCAGGTCGCGCTGCGTAAGGTGTAGCTTTTTCTTGGCTTCGAGGCGGACAATGGGGTCGAGTATCTGTTTTCCACCCGCGGCCAAGTGGGTGTGGATATCTTTTTCGTCATCAGCGGCTTCGTGATCTACGTGTCGGCCCGCGGCAAGCACTTGTCGACGCCGCAGTTCCTGCTCCATCGCTTCGCCCGTGCGCGCCCACTGGCTCTATACCACGACCACCGCCGCGGTGATCTACTTCGCCAGTGACGTGATGCCGGATTACGGCTTCAGCCTGAAAGGGCTGGTGATGTCGCTGTTCTTCATCCCCACGCAAAACCCCGCCGGCTACGGCTACTATCCCATTCTGCCGGTGGGCTGGACGCTCAACTTCGAGATGCTGTTCTACGTGGTGTTCGCCATGTCGTTGATGCTCAAGCGCCAATGGCAACTTTGGGGCGTGGTGCTGGCAATCGTGGTGATCAACACCCTGTTCGCGCATCAACCTTTCGTCAGCAGTTTCTATACCGACCCGATCATCTTCGAGTTCCTGCTGGGACTCGGCATCGGCGTCGTCTATGCCCGCTACGGCATTCCCTCCGGGCGTTGGTGGCCGATCGGCCTGGCCGTGGCGAGCGCGGCGGTGATCCTCCGCTGCAATGATCCGTCGGGGCTGACCCGCTTTCTGGCCTGGGGTCTACCGAGCGCCTTGCTGATGCTCGCCTTCATCGCGCTGGAATCCCGCACCGGTGACAACCGTATGTTCAAGGTGATGGGCGATTGGTCCTATTCGACCTCTTTGCTGCACGTCATCGTGCTGTGGTCGGGCAATTACGTATTGACCGAGCAGTTTGGACTGAGTCCCTACCTGGCGCTGGCGATCTGCCTGCCGATCATCGCGCTGTGCTCGTGGCTGAGTTTCGAATTCGTCGAGAAAAAGCTCTCGCGGCAGCTCAAGCGGCGTCTGCCGCGCTCTCACCGCACGGCCGCAGCCTAAGCCGTCGCCAACGTAAAGCGCCCCGCCTGTCACCAGGCGGGGCGCATGCTCTTGCGCTATCGAATCGAGCCCTCAGGCGTCGGCGAGGGAAGCCTCGAAGGCGGCCTTCTCTTCCGGCGTGATCTCCTTGATCGACAGCTTGACGCGGTTGCGATTGTCGATGTCGAGCACCTTGACGATCACTTCCTGACCTTCACTCAGGTAGTCGCGGACATCGTTGACGCGCTCGGGCACGATCTGCGAGATATGCACCAGGCCGTCGGTTCCCGGCATGAAGTTGACGAAGGCGCCGAAATCGGCCAGACGCACCACCTTGCCGCGATAGAGCTTGCCGATCTCGGCTTCGGCAGTGATGCCGAGAACGGTATCGATGGCGCGCTTGGCGGCAGCGCGGTCCTCGGCATAGATACGCACGGTACCGTCGTCGTCGATATCGATGGAAGCGCCGGTCTCCTCACAAATGCCGCGGATGGTGGCGCCGCCCTTGCCGATGACGTCGCGGATCTTGTCGGGATCGATCTTGATCGTCTGCATCGCCGGGGCGTAGTCGGAGACTTCGGTGCGGCTTTCGGCGATCACGGCATTCATCTTGTCGAGAATTTCGATACGCGCCTGATGCGCCTGCTGCAGCGCGGTCTCCATGATCTCTTCGTTGATGCCCTCGATCTTGATGTCCATCTGCAGCGCGGTCACGCCATTGGCGGAGCCGGCCACCTTGAAGTCCATGTCGCCGAGATGGTCTTCATCACCGAGGATGTCGGTCAGTACGGCGAAACCGTCATCATCCTTGACCAGCCCCATGGCGATACCCGCCACCGGGGCCTTGAGCGGAACGCCGGCGTCCATCAGCGCCAGCGAGGAGCCGCATACCGAAGCCATCGAGCTGGAGCCATTGGATTCGGTGATCTCGGAAACCACGCGAATGGTGTAGGGGAAGTCGTCTTCGCTCGGCAGCATCGCCTGAACGCCGCGGCGAGCCAGACGGCCGTGGCCGATCTCGCGGCGCTTGGGACCGCCCATGAAACCGGCTTCGCCCACGCTGTACGGGGGGAAGTTGTAGTGCAGCAGGAAACGGTCCTTGCGCTCGCCTTCCAGCGATTCGATCAGCTGCGCGTCACGCAACGTGCCCAAGGTGGCAATGACCATCGCCTGGGTCTCGCCACGGGTAAACAGCGCCGAGCCGTGGGTGCGCGGCAGCACGCCGACCTTGATGTCCAGCGGGCGCACGGTCTTGTGGTCGCGGCCATCGATACGCGGCTCACCGGCGATCACGCGGCGACGCACCACGCGTTTCTCGAGGCTGGCCAGCGCTGCACCGACCTCGTCGGCGTCGAACTGGGGCGCCTCGCCACCGGCCAGTTGCTCCACCGCCTTGGCCCGGATCTCGGCCAGCGCGTCCTGGCGCGCCATCTTGTCGGTGATGCGGTAGGCTTCGCCCACGGCCTGCTCGAAGGCGCCGGCAACGGCTTCCTTGAGCGCGACGTTGTCGGCGGCCGGTTGCCAGTCCCATTTCGGCTTGCCCGCCTGCTGAGCGAAGGCCTTGATCGCCTCGACCGCGACCTGCATCTCCTGATGGGCGTAGAGCACGGCACCCAGCATTTCGTCTTCGGTCAGCTCCTGGGCTTCCGACTCGACCATCAGCACCGCCTTGTCGGTACCCGCGACGACCATGTCGAGCTCGGAAGTCGCAAGCTCCTCGACCTTGGGATTGAGGAAGTACCCGCGGGATTCGGTGAAACCGACACGCGCAGCACCGATCGGACCGTTGAACGGCAGTCCGGAGATTGCCAGTGCGGCGGAAGTGCCGATCATCGCCGCGATGTCGGGGTCCTGGTTGCGATCGGCGGAGAGCACGGTGCAGATCACCTGCACTTCGTTCATGAATCCCTTGGGAAACAGCGGACGGATCGGACGGTCGATCAGGCGCGAGGTCAGCGTCTCCTTCTCGGTGGGACGCCCTTCACGCTTGAAGAAACCTCCCGGAATCTTGCCCACGGAATAGGTCTTCTCCTGATAATGCACGGAGAGCGGGAAGAAGTCCTGACCGGGCTTGAGCTCCTTGCGGCCCACCACGGTACACAGCACCACGGTGTCGTCCATGGTCACCAGCACGGCGCCGGTGGCTTGGCGGGCGATACGCCCGGTTTCGAGGGTGACGGTACTGGGACCATACTGGAATGTGGTTTGGACCGGATTCACGGGCTTTCCTTCAACTTGTCGAATTCATGGATGTCTTTTGACTCGGCGACCATTTTAGGGGGTGATACGCCCAAGGGCCACCAGTAGCGCCGCTATCAATGCAAAACGGGCAGCCCGCAGGGGCTGCCCGTTTCATAAGCCTGACGGAAAGGCGAATTCCGCGTTACGAAAGACGCTTTTCTTAACGACGCAGGCCGAGCTTCTTGATCAGCGCCTGGTAGCGCTCGAAGTCCTTGCCCTTGAGGTAATCCAGCAGCTTGCGGCGCTGGTTGACCATGCGGATCAGACCACGACGGGAGTGGTGATCCTGCTTGTGATCCTTGAAATGGCCCTGCAGGCCATCGATGTTGGCGCTCAGCAGCGCCACCTGGACTTCCGGAGAACCGGTGTCGTTTTCGCCTTGACCGAACTCCTTGACGATTTCGGCCTTCTTTTCAGCAGTTAGTGCCATGGAACTCTCCAGTCAGCAATATGCCTGTGTGATGAATGTCGGAGACCACGCATATTTGCAGTCTCCCGGATGATCGCCGGCGTTCATCCGGCGAATGCGCCGAGTCGACGCTGGCAACCTGGCCCGGCTGACGCGCAACCGCTCAGCCCGGCACCAGTGCCGAAGTGTCGACCAGACGCCGGGGGGCGATTTCCCCCGGCGCGGTCGACTCGACTAGTCCCAGAAAGGACTCGCCGCGATACAGTCTTGCCGTCGCCCCCGGTGCCAGCGCCAGCGCGGCATCGGGAACCGACGCCCGCTGTCCCTGCAGCAGGCGATCGGCGACCGGCGCCTCCACCGCGAGCGAGGGCAGATGCCCGAGCAGCACGTCGATCGGCATCAACTGCCCCAGGCGTTCGTCGTCGCTCATTGCCTCGAGGGCCTCGAGCGAAAGCCGCTTCTCGCTGTCGAACGGCCCGGTTTCCAGGCGTTCGAGCGCGGTGATATGGGCACCAAGGCCCAGCGCCGCGCCGATATCCTCGGCCAGGGTGCGAATGTAAGTGCCTTTGCTGCAGCGTACCTGCAGCCAGAAACCGTCGCGCTCCCAGCCGAGCGGCCGCATATCATACACCGTCACGCACCGCGCCGCACGCGCTATCGTCTTGCCCTCGCGGGCGAGTTCGTAGAGCTTGCGCCCCTGGTGCTTGAGCGCCGAATACATTGGCGGTATCTGCTCGATCTCGCCGCGGAAGCGCTCGAGAATCGTTTCAACGGCGCTTCGATCGAGCGTATCGGGTAACGCCTGGCGCTCGACGACGACTCCCTCGGCATCACCGGTGTCGGTCGTCTCGCCCAGTTTGACCCGGGTACGGTAGACCTTGTCGGCATCGAGCAGGTGTGCGGAAAACTTGGTCGCTTCGCCGAAACAGACCGGCAATAGACCTGTCGCCATCGGATCCAGCGTGCCGGTATGTCCCGCCTTGCGCGCCTGGAACAGGCGCCGGACACGCTGCAGGGCGTGATTGCTCGACATGCCCTTGGGCTTGTCGAGCAGTAGCACGCCATCGATGGGAAGCCCCTTGCGACGACGCGCCATCAGCGGGACTCCTCGTCTCCTCGTGCCGAGGCGTCGTCATCGTTCTGTTGGGAGTCGTCGTGCTGGGAATCGTCCTGACGACGATCACTGGCAACGGCTTCGTCGATCAGCGCCGATAGCTGGTGCCCGCGCACGACGCTCTCGTCGTAGTGGAATCGCAGCTCCGGCACGTGGCGCAGCTTGATACGACGCGCAACCTGCGAACGCAGAAAACCCGACGCACGCTTGAGCACGGCCAGGTTCTCCTTGATTCGCTCGGGGGCGTTTTCGCCCAGCAACGTGACATAGATATCAGCGTAGCCCAGATCTCGACTGACCTTGGCCGAGCTGACCGTGACCATCCCCAGCCGCGGATCCTTGATCTCGCGCTGGATCAGCACGGCCAGCTCCTGCTGTAGCTGGTCGGCGACCCGATCGGTTCGTTTGAATTCACGCATCGTTGCCTCTCGAGAACCCGCAGGCGCCTATTTCGTAAAAAACCTAGGCACCCGCAGGATCCTGTCACTTACAGGGTACGCTCGACCTTGACCTGATCGAAGACCTCGATCTTGTCGCCGATCTGGACGTCATTGTAGTTCTTGACGCCGATACCGCACTCCATGCCGTTGCGCACTTCGTTGACGTCATCCTTGAAGCGGCGCAGGGATTCCAGCTCGCCTTCGTAGATGACCACGTTATCACGCAGGACGCGGATCTTCTTGTTGCGGTGAACGGAGCCCTCGACCACCATGCAGCCGGCCACGGCACCGATCTTGGGCGCGCGGAAGACGTCGCGAACCTCGGCGATGCCGACGATCTCTTCCTTCCACTCCGGCGCCAGCATGCCGCTCATGGCCTGCTTGACTTCGTCGATCAGCTGGTAGATGACGCTGTAATAGCGCAGATCCAGCCCTTCACGTTCGACGATCTCCCGTGCGGAAGCATCGGCACGCACGTTGAAGCCGACCAGGATCGCCTCACTGGCCAATGCCAGGTTGGCGTCGGTACCGGTGATGCCACCGACCCCGGAGGAGACGACCGCCACCTGAACTTCGTCGGTGGAAAGCTCTTCCAGTGCGCCGCGGATCGCTTCGAGCGAACCCTGCACGTCGGCCTTGAGCACGATGTTGACCTTGGCCACCTCGTCCTGGCCCATCTGGCTGAACATGTTCTCCAGCTTGGCCTTCTGCTGGCGTGCCAGACGCACTTCGCGGTACTTGCCCTGACGGAAGTTGGCGATCTCGCGCGCCTTCTTCTCGTCGGCCAGGACCATGAACTCCTCGCCCGCTTCCGGCGTGCCGTCGAGCCCCTGGATCTCCACCGGCATCGCCGGACCGGCTTCCTCGACCTGCTGGCCGAGTTCGTTGATCAGCGCCCGCACGCGGCCGTAGTGCAGACCGGCCAGCACGATGTCGCCACGCTTGAGCGTACCGTTCTGGACCAGCACGGTAGCGACGGGACCACGCCCCTTGTCGAGGCGCGATTCGACCACCACGCCCTTGCCGGGCGCTTCCGGTACCGCCTTGAGTTCGAGCACTTCGGAGACCAGCAGCACCGCTTCGAGCAGCTGATCGATGCCTTCACCGGTCTTCGCCGATACGGGCACGAACTGAGTATCGCCGCCCCACTCCTCGGAGATGACACCGTGCTGGGACAGCTCGTTGCGGATGCGGTCGAGATCCGCGCCTTCCTTGTCGATCTTGTTGATCGCGACCACCAGCGGCACGTTTGCCGCCTTGGCGTGCTCGATCGCCTCGACCGTCTGCGGCATCACGCCGTCGTCGGCAGCGACCACCAGAATGACCACGTCGGTGGCCTGGGCACCGCGTGCGCGCATCGCGGTAAAGGCAGCGTGTCCGGGCGTATCCAGGAAGGTGACACCACCGTGTTCGCCCTCGACGTGATAGGCGCCGATATGCTGGGTAATCCCGCCGGCCTCACCGGTCGCGACCTTGGTGCGACGAATGAAGTCGAGCAGCGAGGTCTTGCCGTGGTCGACGTGACCCATGACGGTGACCACCGGCGAGCGGGTGATTTCGTCGCCCTCGTAGGAGATGCCCTCGAGCACTTCGGTCTCGAGCGCGTCCTCCTTGACCAGCTTCGGCTTGTGGCCCATCTCCTCGACCACGATCGCGGCGGTATCCTGATCGATGGTCTGGTTGATGGTCACCGCCGCGCCCATGCTGAACATGGCCTTGATCACTTCGTTGGCCTTGATCGACATCTTGTCGGCCAGCTCGGCAACGCTGATCGATTCCGGGATCGCCACTTCGCGCACGATCGGCTGCGTCGGCTTCTGGAAGCCGTGCTCGTTGTCGCGGCCGCGACGACTGCCGCGACGCTCGGAGCGCTTGACCTTCTTGGCTCCGCCGCCGCGACGACGTTCGCCGCGCTCGTCGTCGTCCCGACGGCCACGGCGCCCCTGATCGCGCTCCTTGTCCTTCTTCGGATGCGCGCGACGGTTCTCGGTGCGCGGTTCCTTGGGCGGCGCCTCGACGAACGGCTCGCTGCTGGAGGTCGGCTCTTCGTCCTCGACCTGCGGCTCGCTGGGAATATTGTCTCCCGGGGCCTCGGGGTCGGGAGCCGGCGCGGCCGCCTTGTCGGAGCTCTCCTGGCCGGCAGTCGGCTCTTGGGTCTCCGCGCTTGCCGCTGCTGCCGCTTCGGCGCTCGCCTGCTGTTCGGCCTGCTGTGCCTGATCGGCCATATCGCCGACCAACTGACGCGGACCGGTCTCCTCGGCTGGCACCTCCTCGGCCGGTTCGGCATCGCGCTTGACGTAGGTACGCTTCTTGCGGACCTGGACCTCGATGGTCTTGCCGCGACCATCGCCGGAGCGAATCCGGCTACGGGTATTGCGCGTCAGCGTAATGCGGTTACGCGGACCGCGGCCGCCACCGTGACTCTTGGTCAGGTGATCGAGCAGGCGCTGCTTGTCTTCTTCGGAGACTGCGTCGCTCTCCTTCTGATGCGGTAGACCCGCATCCTTCATCTGTTCAAGCAGGCGGGACACATCGCGTCCCACCTTGCCGGCAAACTCTTTTACGGTCATGTCTGACATTACGACCCTCCTGAACCCGTGACCACGTTACTCTTCGCTCTGAAACCAAGGCGCACGGGCAGTCATGATCAGTGCCGCTGCGCGCTCCTCGTCCACGTCGTCGATATCCTTCAGATCCTCGATGGACTGTTCTGCGAGGTCCTCCATGGTGACGATGCCACGGCTGGCAAGAATGAAAGCCAGGTGGCGGTCCATGCCGTCCATCGTGAGAAGGTCTTCGGCGGGCTGAGCGCCATCAAGTGCCTCTTCCGAGGCGATAGCCAGGTTGAGCAGCTCATCCTTGGCTCTTGCGCGCAATTCCTCGACCAGATCCTCATCGAACTCTTCAATCTCGAGCATCTCCTCGAGCGGCACGTAGGCCAGCTCTTCAATCGTCGTGAACCCTTCCTCGACCAGGATGCGGGCGACATCTTCGTCGATCTCGAGATGGTTGATGAAATATTCGATCAGGCTGTCGACTTCCTGCTCGCGTTTGCCCTCGGCCTCATCTTCGGTCATGACGTTGAGCGTCCAACCGGTCAGCTCGCTGGCGAGTCTGACGTTCTGGCCGCTACGACCGATGGCCTGAGCGAGGTTGTCCTCGGCGACGGCCACGTCCATCGAGTGGGCGTCTTCGTCGACGAGAATGGAGGCGACTTCCGCCGGCGCCATGGCATTGATCACCAACTGCGCGGGGTTGTCGTCCCATAGAATGATGTCCACGCGCTCGTTGCGCAGCTCGTTGGACACCGCTTGCACGCGCGAACCGCGCATGCCGACACAGGCACCGACCGGGTCGATGCGCTTATCGTTGGTCTTGACCGCGATCTTGGCACGCGCGCCCGGATCGCGGGCCGCCCCCTTGATCTCGATCAGCTGCTCGGCGATTTCCGGGACTTCGATCTTGAACAGTTCGACCAGCATGCCCGGCTTGGTCCGCGACAGGATCAACTGAGAACCACGGGCTTCCGGATCGACCTTCCATAACAGTGCGCGCACGCGCTCGTTCATGCGGTAGCGCTCGCCGGGGATCATTTCACTCCGCGGCAGGAAGCCTTCGGCGTTCTCGCCGAGATCGATGATCAGGCCATCGCGTGTCGTTTTCTTGACGATACCCGCCACCAGCTCGCCTTCACGCTCGGTATACTGCTTGACGATCTGGGCACGCTCGGCCTCGCGCACCTTCTGCACGATCACCTGCTTGGCGGTCTGCGCGGCGATGCGTCCGAACGCCACCGACTCGATCTGCTCCTCGACGACATCCCCGAGCGCCAGCGGCGGATCGCGCTGCTCGGCCTCCGACAGCGGAATCTCGCGATCTTCGCTGACGAACTCCTCGTCCTCGACCACCACCCAGCGGCGGAAGGTGTCGTACTCGCCGGTACGGCGATCGATCTGGACACGGACGCTGACGTCCTTGCCCTCGAAGCGCTTGCGGGACGCGCTGGCCAACGCCGCCTCGACGGCTTCGAAAATCACGTCTCGGGGCACGCTCTTCTCGTTGGAGATGGCGTCAACGACCAGCAGTATCTCTTTGCTCATGCCTATGCCTCGCCGAAAAATCGGTTCTTTGTCATCGAATAGCAGGTGACCGAAATCAGTCGTCGAATTGTGGAACGACGCGAGCCTGGTCGATGCTCTCTATGGGAAAGCAGTACTCTTCCGAGTCGATGTGAAGCAGCACCTCATCGCCGTCGATGCCTGCCAGACGCCCCTGGAACTTGCGCCGCCCATCGAACGCGGTGCGCAGCTTGAGTTGCACCACGTGGCCACGAAAACGGGAAAAGTGGTCCAGCGTGTAGAGCGGACGATCGAGCCCCGGAGAAGAGACTTCCAAATTGTAGTTACCTGAAATCGGGTCCTCGACGTCAAGTACGCCACTGACCTGGCGACTGACGTCGGCACAATCGTCCACCGAGATCCCGTTGGGGCTGTCGATGTAGATCATCAGCTTGGAGTGCTTGCCCTGAGCCAGATATTCGAGGCCCCACAACTCGAAGCCCATGGCGCTGACCACAGGCTCGATGATCGCATATAGTGCTGCGTCTTTGGTGACCACAAACGATTCCTACAGCAGTTGCATCAGGCACCTGGCCGGGAGTTGAGAGAAATGCAAGTGCTAGGTGGCTGACCGGCGTTGGCGTCAGCAGGCTATTTCAACGACATAGCTGCTAACAAAAAGCCCCTTCTCAGGAAGGGGCCTTTCAAAAAACTTGGTAGCGGGGGCCGGATTTGAACCGACGACCTTCGGGTTATGAGCCCGACGAGCTACCAGACTGCTCCACCCCGCAACATCAGGTTGGCGATTATAGAAACGGCCTCGAGATGGGTCAAGGAAGGCCGTCATATCGCCCTATCCAGTATCGTTCAGCGGCCCTGGCCGGATCGGCCGACAGACTTGACGATGGTGCCGAAGGCGGGACTTGAACCCGCACGACCGTAAGGTCACTACCCCCTCAAGATAGCGTGTCTACCAATTCCACCACTTCGGCATCGGGGGAAGTGTCGCACCGAAGCGCCGACACCCACTCGCCACCGCTCATATCAGCGACAACGAGTTTTCCTTTTTCACTCAAGGATTTGGCGATTCCTGATCGCCGCCTTCCTCGAGTGCTGGCGCAGCATTATTCCCGCTTTGATCGCCGTCGTCAAGCGTCGGCGCACTATTGTGCTGCTGCTCGATCACCTGGGCGTCGGGAATGCCGCTCTGTGGCGCGCTACCGGCGTTGGCCGCGAAG
The DNA here is from genome assembly GCF_003206715.1 of Salinicola peritrichatus. Classification (GTDB taxonomy): domain Bacteria; phylum Pseudomonadota; class Gammaproteobacteria; order Pseudomonadales; family Halomonadaceae; genus Salinicola; species Salinicola peritrichatus. Next base: position 29,267 of record NZ_PZJU01000007.1, read on the forward strand.
TAGGCCAACGCCAGCGAAGTCACGAAGAACAGCGCCGCCAGGCCGCCGGTCAGCTTGGACAGAAAGCCACCGCTGCCCCGCGAGCCGAACACGGTCTGCGAAGATCCCCCACCGAACGCCGCGCCGGCCTCGGCACCCTTGCCCTGCTGCAGCAGGACCAGCACCACCAGCGCAATGGCGAGTGCCACGTGAATCATCAAAACTGCTATCTGCATGAAATCAACCTGCTGACTGACAAATCGCTATGAAATCGTCGACCTTGAGCGACGCACCGCCGATCAGGCCGCCGTCGATATCTTCCTGCGCGAGCAGTTCGTCGGCATTGCTCGCGTTCATGCTGCCGCCATAGAGCAGACGCAAACCTTCGGCAAGCTCGCGGTCGAAGCCGGCCTGGTAACGCCGAATCGCCGCCATCACCTGCTGCGCCTGTTCCGGCGTCGCCGTGCGCCCGGTACCGATGGCCCATACCGGCTCGTAGGCGATCGTGACCTGACGTCGCTGTTCCGGCTCCAGGCGCGCCATGACGTAACCCACCTGGCGCAATACCACATCTTCGGTATGGCCGGCGTCGCGCTCTTCAAGCGTCTCGCCGACGCACAGAATCGGCTTGATGCCGACACTCAGTGCCGCGATCAAACGATCGTAGACCTGCTCGTCGTTCTCGCGATAGAGCTGGCGCCGCTCGGAGTGGCCTACCAGCACGTATTCGACGCCGAACTCCCTGAGCATCTGCCCGCTGACTTCACCGGTGCGGGCACCGGAATGCAGCGGATTGAGCGTCTGCGCACCCAGACCGAGAGGCGTGTTCGCGAACGCGCGCCGTGCGGCATCGAGATAAGGAAACGGGGGGTGGATCAGTACTTCGAGAGACGACGGCAGATCGACCTCGGCGAATGCCCGACCAAACGTCTCGACCAGTTCCGCCGAGCCGTTCATCTTCCAGTTACCCGCGATCAGCGGCTTGCGCATGCTACCTCCCGTCGATGGTGCGACATGGTATAAGAGCCTTGACAGCAAGACAACAAGTGCTGTCACATCAAATGATCAGGTTCTCGACACTATCGGCGATTCGCTGGGCCATGGCCTGGACATCGAAATGGGGTCGTCCCTCGACCATCACCCGGATCAGCGGTTCGGTGCCGGAGGGGCGCAACAGCACCCTGCCGCTCCCGCCAAGCTCGTTCTCGACCGCGGCCACGGTATGGCGCAACGCATCACTTTCCAAAAGCGTCTGGGTGTCGAAGCCGCTCGGCAAACGCACGTTGATCAACGCCTGCGGGGCCTTCTCGAAATCTTCAAGCAACTGCTCGAGCGGCGCGCCCTCGTGCACCATGACCGCCAATACCTGCAGTGCCGAGACGATGCCGTCACCGGTGGTCTGGACGTGGCGACAGACGACATGGCCGGAGGATTCGCCCCCGAGCAGCCAGTCGTTGGCCAACAGCCGTTCGGTGACGTAGCGGTCGCCCACCTTGGCGCGTTCGAACGGAATGCCCTGTTTTTCAAATGCTGCGGCCAGGCCGAAGTTGCTCATCAAGGTGCCGACCACGCCACCGTTGAGCTTGCCTCGGCCGTGCAGATCGCGAGCGATGATGTAGAGAATCTCGTCGCCATCCACCAGTTCGCCGCGGCGATCGATCAGCAACACCCGATCGCCATCGCCGTCGAAGGCGATACCGAGATCCGCTCGACCTGCCAGCACGGCTTCCCGCAGCCGTTCGGGATGCGTCGAGCCGACGCCGCTGTTGATATTGAGCCCGTCCGGTTCGGCGCCGATCACGCTGACATCGGCACCCAGTTCGCGGAAGACGTTGGGCGCGATGTGGTAGGTCGCGCCGTGGGCGCAGTCGAGCACGATACGCAGCCCGTGCAGCCCCAGCCGGTTATGCACCGTGGACTTGCAGAACTCAATGTAGCGCCCGGCGGCATCGTTGATACGCACCGCTCGGCCCAGTTGATTGGGTGTCATGGTTTCGAGCGGTTTGTCGAGCTCAGCCTCGATCTCGCTCTCCACCTCGTCGGCAAGCTTGAGCCCCTCCGCCGAGAAGAACTTGATGCCGTTGTCTTGGTAAGGATTATGCGAGGCGGAAATGACGACGCCGGCATCGGCCCGGAAAGTCCGGGTCAGGTAGGCGATCCCCGGCGTCGGCATCGGCCCCAACAGCGACACATCCGCGCCGGCGGCCGAAAGCCCCGCTTCCAGCGCCGATTCGAACATGTAGCCGGAAATTCGCGTGTCCTTACCGATGACCACCTTGGGCCGCGGCGACTGCGTCGATTTCTGGCGGCTCTGCTGACCGGTCAGCTTGCGCGCCAGTACACGCCCCATCGCCCAGCCCAGCTTGAGCATGAAATCGGCAGTGATGGGAGGCTCGCCAACCGCCCCGCGGATGCCGTCGGTGCCGAAATAACGTCTATTCATGATCGCTCCGCTCCTGAAGCACGGCCCAGGCCATATCGATCGCATCCAGCGTCGGCGCCACGTCGTGCACTCTGACTATTCTAGCGCCGCGCTCGACCGCCATCACCGTCAATGCCAGCCCTCCTGGCAGACGCTCGTCGACCGCGCGCCCCAACGTCCGGCCGATCATGCTCTTGCGCGACATGCCCACCAATAGCGGCAGGCCCAGCGCATCGAGGCTCTCCATTCGGTGGAGCAAGCGCAGATTGTGCGCGAGCGTCTTGGCAAAGCCGAAGCCGGGGTCGATCAGCAACCGCTCCCGAGCGATACCGGCCGCCTCGTAGACGGCGATACGTTGGCGCAGAAAGTCAGCCACGGCATCCTCGATCGGACGATCGTAATGGGGCGCCTGCTGCATCGTTTGCGGCTCGCCGAGCATGTGCATCAGACACACCGGCAGATCGATGCCCGCCGCCGCCTCGAGCGCCCCCGGGCGTGACAGAGAACGCACATCGTTGATCAGGCCGGCGCCGGCGGCAGCGGCCTCGCTCATCAACTCGGGGGAGCTGGTATCGACCGACACCAGCGCGTCGAACTCCTCCACCAGCGTCTCGACCACGGGCAGCACGCGCTCACGCTCGGCGTCGAGCGAGACGGCATCGGCCCCCGGCCGGGTCGATTCGCCACCAACGTCGATGATTGCCGCGCCTTCCCGCAACAAGCGCTCGGCATGGCGACGGGCGTCATCGAGGCGATTGTGACGCCCGCCGTCGGAGAACGAGTCCGGCGTGACGTTGAGAATCCCCATGACGCGCGGACGAGAGAGATCGAGGAAGTGTTTACCGCAGTGCAGCACCACGTCAGCAGATGTCGATTCAGCACCGATGGCTATCGATTCGCTCATAAGGCCTTAGGCTCGAAAAAGGTCAACTCTAAGCAGCACTCGAATTCGGCGCAACCAGACCGCGACGCCAAGTTCCGCCCAAACGCGACAGGGCGCCGATGATGGCGCCCTGTCGGGGGAATGGCTAGGGCCTGTTCACATTATTCACGCGGCCACGCGGCTCGCGGCGCATAGGGTAAACAGGCCTCGACTCAGGGTCCGGCAGGACCGCCCAACGGATCGGAGGGACGTCTACCACCCGGCTCGTCGCCGGTGGCACCGTCCTCGCCCGGCTGTGGCTCGCGGCCTCCGACCGGATGGCCGTTGCCCGTGGTTGGGCCGTTGTCGTCCCAATCCTTCGGCGGACGCGGCTTGCGCCCTTGCATGATGTCCTTGAGCTGATCGGCATCGATGGTTTCGTACTGCATCAACGCCTCGGCCATCAGATCGAGCTTGTCGCGATTCTCCTCGAGGATCTTGCGTGCCATCGCATAGCACTCGTCGATGATGCGACGCACTTCCTTGTCGAGACGGGTCGATGTCTCGCCGGAGGTCAACTTGCCACCGCCCTGGCCCGGACCGCCGAGGAACTGGTGCGACTCGTCCTCGTCGTACATCAACGGCCCCATCTCTTCCGAGAGGCCCCACTTGGCGACCATGCTATGGGCCAATTCGGTAGCGCGTTTGATGTCGTTCGATGCCCCGGTGGTGACGCCGTTCGGCCCCAGCGTCATCTCCTCGGCGATACGCCCGCCGAACAAAGAACAGATCTGGCTGATGATCTGTTGACGCGAGAAGCTGTAGCGATCCTCTTCCGGCAGGAACATAGTCACACCGAGCGCCCGGCCGCGCGGGATGATGGTGACCTTGTAGACCGGGTCGTGCTCCGGCATCAGCAGGCCGATGATGGCGTGGCCCGATTCATGATAGGCGGTATTGAGCTTCTCCTTCTCGGACATCACCATCGAGCGCCGCTCGGCACCCATCATGATCTTGTCCTTGGCCAGCTCCAGCTCCTCCATGCCCACGGTGCGGCGGTTGCGCCGCGCCGCGAACAGCGCCGCCTCGTTGACCAGGTTGGCCAGATCGGCACCGGAGAAGCCCGGCGTACCGCGCGCGATGATGCTCGCCTGGACGCCATCGGCCATCGGCACCTTGCGCAGATGGACGTTGAGAATATGCTCGCGACCACGAATATCGGGCAGCGGCACGGTCACCTGGCGGTCGAAGCGGCCCGGACGCAGCAGCGCCGGATCGAGCACGTCGGGGCGGTTGGTGGCGGCAATGACGATGATGCCGTCGTTGGCCTCGAAGCCGTCCATTTCGACCAGCAGCTGGTTCAATGTCTGCTCGCGCTCGTCGTGACCGCCGCCCATGCCGGAGCCGCGGTGGCGGCCCACGGCGTCGATCTCGTCGATGAAGATGATGCACGGCGCCTGCTTCTTGGCCTGCTCGAACATGTCGCGCACGCGGGAAGCGCCCACGCCGACGAACATCTCGACGAAGTCGGAACCGGAAATGCTGAAGAACGGCACTTTCGCCTCGCCGGCGATCGCCTTGGCCAGCAGCGTCTTACCGGTGCCCGGCGGCCCCACCATCAGCACGCCGCGCGGAATCTGGCCGCCCAGGCGCTGGAACTTGGAGGGATCCTTGAGGAAGTCGACCAGCTCGACGACCTCTTCCTTGGCTTCGTCGCAACCGGCGACATCCGCGAACGTCGTCTTGATTTGATCCTGGCTGAGCAGCTTGGCCTTGGACTTGCCGAAGCTCATCGGCCCGCCACGTCCACTACCGCCACCCTGCATCTGGCGCATGAAGAAGATGAAGATCGCCAGGATCAGCAGAATCGGGAAGCTGGCGATCAGCAAGCGCGTCCACAGGCTCTGCTCTTCCGGCTTCTGGCCCACGACGGTAACGTCGTGCGACAGCAGGTCGTCCATCAGCTTGGGATCCTGGGCGGCCGGACGGATCGTCTGGAACTGAGTGCCATCGTTGCGCTCGCCATTGATGGTGTAGCCATCGATGGTCACGCTGCGCACCTGGTCGTTCTGGACCTGCTGCACGAACTGCGAATAGCTCATCGTCTGCGGCGAGCTATCGACACTGAAATTGTTGAACACCGTCAGCAGCACGGCTGCGATGACCAACCAGAGAATTAGGTTCTTCGCCATGTCGTTCAAGACATCACCCTCGTAGTACGAATCTTGCTGCCAGCGCTTGCCATGGTTGCGACCTTACCTCAGATGGGGGCATGGGACCATGCTTGCAAGCCTAGCCGTGAAATCCCTGGGCCAGCAGGTAGACCTCGCGGGAACGAGCCCGGGACGCCTCCGGCTTGCGCGTGACCACCTTGCGAAAGCTGCCGCGCAGATCGCGCAGGTAGTCGTCGAATCCTTCGCCCTGAAACACCTTGGCCAGGAAATTGCCATCGGGCGAGAGTGTCTGGCGGGCCAGGTCGAGCGCCAGCTCGACCAGGTACATCGCCTGTGGCTGGTCGATCGCCGCCATGCCACTCATGTTGGACGCCATGTCGGACATCACCAGATCGACCGGCCGCTCGCCGAGTTCGGCCAGGATCGCCTCGAGCACGCTCTCTTCAGTGAAGTCGCCCTGGATGAAGCTGACCCCGGCCAGCGCATCCATCTCCAGGATGTCGGAAGCAATCACCAAGCCGTCGCTGCCCACTTTCTCGGCCGCGATCTGGCTCCAGCCGCCCGGCGCAGCGCCCAGATCGATCACCGCCATGCCCGGACGCAGCAACTTATCGCGTTCGTCGAGTTCGAGCAGCTTGTAACTCGCTCGCGAACGGTAACCATCCTTCCACGACTGCTGTACGTAACGGTCGTCGAAATGCTCCTTCAGCCAGCCAGCGCTGCTTTTGCTCTGCCGCGTCGCGGAACCGGGCTTGTCGAAAGAGGAGCGCGCCACAAGAATCACCTGACAGAGTAGTAAACGAGGTAGTGTCGAAGAAGATGGGTCGTGGAAGACCGTTAACGCAAATTGAAAGGAATCAGGAAGGTTGGTCCCTGCCGGCCTCAGGCTGCTTCACTCGCGTGGAGCACGCTCTGCCTTTCCTGTCGCTGTCGAAACCCGTACCATAGCGCGTTTCGACAGTGCGGTGGTGAGACCGATTGCAGCACCGCTGTATTATTATCCGCGAAATCCAACGGTCAGGTTACCATGAGCTTGTCATCGGCACAAAAGAAAGCCTTCCGCAGCATCGGCCATCATCTGCAGCCGATCGTCACCGTCAGCGAGAACGGCCTGAGCGAAGGCGCATTGCAGGAGCTTGAACGCGCCCTGCGCGATCATGAGCTGATCAAGGTCAAGCTGGCGCTCCCCGAGCGCGACGACCGGCGCGCCATGATCGAGGAGCTGATCCAGCTCAGCGGTGCCGAACTGGTCCAGACCCTGGGCAAGGTGGCACTACTCTATCGCCACAACCCCAAGGCCAACCCGAAACTCTCCAACATTCAGCGCGCCGAGGATCATCACGGCCGGCACTGAGCGGCCGCTCAGAGCTGTAAGCTGTAAGCCATAAGCGGTAAGTCAAAACCAATTCACCCCCAGGGCAGAACCCTGGGGGTGATTTTCTTACAGCTTAAAGCTTATGGCTTACAGCTGACCGAAGGTCAGAGGTGCTCGACACCCGATATCTCATACTCCACGTCGCCACCCGGCGTGCGCACGTTGACCACGTCCCCTTCCTGCTTGCCGATCAGGGCCCGGGCGATCGGCGAAGTCACCGAAATCTTGCCCGCCTTGATGTCGGCTTCGTCCTCGCCGACGATCTGATAACGCACCTCATCGTCGGTTTCGAGATTGAGCAGCTCGACGGTGACGCCGAAGATGACCTTGCCGGTCTTCGGCATCTTGGTCACATCGATGATCTGGGCAGTCGACAGCTTGCTTTCGATCTCCTGGATCCGCCCCTCGATGAAGCCCTGCTGCTCGCGCGCGGCGTGATACTCGGCGTTCTCCTTGAGGTCGCCGTGCTCGCGCGCCTCGGCGATCGCGCTGATCACCTTGGGCCGCTCGACGCTCTTGAGCTGGTCCAGCTCCTCACGCAAACGCTGTTCCCCGTTGACGGTCATCGGGACCTTATTCATGGACTGCTCCTGCATGCTGTTCTTGTAGCCGCCGCACGGTGATCTCGTTACCGTACTCCAGCGCCATACAGACGGCCTTGGCACCTGCCAGTGTCGTGGCATAGGGCACCTTGCGCGCCAGCGCGGTACGCCGGATGACGGAGGAGTCGTTGATCGCCTGCCGGCCTTCCGTGGTATTCACGATATAGGCGATCTCGTCGTTCTTGAGCAGATCGACGATATGCGGACGGCCTTCATAAACCTTGTTGACGACGACAACCGACAGACCGGCCTCTTCCAGAGCCCTGGCCGTGCCGCGTGTTGCCACTAAACTGAAACCTAAGGCTAGCAGAGATTGGGCCACCTCGATAACACCCCGTTTGTCGGGGTCGCGCACCGAGAGGAACGCCTTGCGCTCGCCGGAGAGCGTCGGGATCGCCTCGCCGGCGCCCAGCTGCGCCTTGTAGAACGCCTCGGCAAAGGTCGCGCCGCTGCCCATCACTTCACCGGTCGACTTCATTTCCGGCGACAGGATCGGATCGACGCCGGGGAACTTGTTGAACGGGAAGACGGCTTCCTTGACGCTGTAGTAGCCTGGGATGATCTCGCGGGTGAAGTTCTGCTCCGCCAGCGTCTTGCCGGCCATGCAGCGCGCCGCCACCTGTGCCAGCGAGGTGCCGATGCACTTGGAGACGAACGGCACCGTACGCGAGGCGCGCGGGTTGACCTCGATGATGTAGATCTCGCCATCCTGCCAGGCGAGCTGCACGTTCATCAGGCCGACCACGTTGAGTTCGACCGCCATGCGCTTGACCTGCTCGCGCATCTCGTCCTGCACTTCTGGGGGCAGCGAGTACGGCGGCAGCGAACAGGCGGAATCACCGGAGTGCACCCCGGCCTGCTCAATGTGCTGCATGATGCCGCCGATCACTACCTGTTCACCGTCGGAGACGGCGTCGATGTCGATCTCGATCGCCGCATTGAGGAAGTGATCCAGCAGCACCGGCGAGTCGTTGGAGACCTTGACCGCGTGGGTCATGTAGCGCTCCAGCTCCTCGGCACTGTAGACGATCTCCATGGCGCGACCACCCAGCACGTAGCTCGGCCGCACCACCAGCGGGTAGCCGATCTTCTCGGCCTTGGCGAAGGCATCCTCGAAGCTGCGCGCGGTCGCGTTGGGCGGCTGCTTGAGGCCCAGCTTGTCGATCATCTGCTGGAAGCGTTCGCGATCCTCGGCGCGGTCGATGGCGTCCGGCGTGGTGCCGATGATCGGCACGCCGGCGGCCTCGAGCGCCCGCGCCAGCTTCAGCGGCGTCTGGCCGCCGAACTGCACGATCACCCCGACCGGCTTCTCCTTGTCGGCAATCTCGAGCACGTCCTCCAGCGTCACCGGCTCGAAGTAGAGACGGTCGCTGGTGTCGTAGTCGGTGGAGACGGTCTCCGGGTTGCAGTTGACCATGATGGTCTCGTAACCATCCTCGCGCATCGCCAACGCCGCGTGCACGCAGCAGTAGTCGAACTCGATGCCCTGGCCGATGCGGTTGGGACCGCCGCCCAGCACCATGATCTTCTGGCGCTCGCTGACGTCGGCCTCGCACTCCTCCTCGTAGGTGGAGTACATGTAGGCGGTGCTGGAAGCGAACTCGGCGGCACAGGTGTCGACGCGCTTGTAGACCGGGCGAATGCCGAGCTGCTGGCGACGCTGCCGGAACTCGCCTTCGGAGACCCCCAGCAGCCTGGCCAGGCGCGCGTCACTGAAGCCCTTGCGCTTGAGCCGGTACAGCTCATCGGCGCTGAAATCATGGAGCGCCCGGGTAGCGACCGCCGCTTCGGTCCGGACCAGATCCTCGAGCTGGACCAGGAACCAACGGTCGATGTTGGTCAGCGCGAAGATCTCGTCGATGCTCATGCCGGCACGCATGGCGTCGGCGATGTAGAAGATCCGGTCGGCGCCGGCGGCCTGCAGTTCGCCCTTGATCAGCGCCATGTTGTCGGCGCCGAAGTCGGTCACTTTCGGGTCGAGGCCGTCGACGCCGATTTCCAGGCCGCGCAGCGCCTTGTGCATCGATTCCTGGAAGGTGCGGCCGATCGCCATCACCTCGCCGACCGACTTCATCTGTGTGGTCAGGCGGTCGTTGGCCTGGGGGAATTTCTCGAAGGTGAAGCGCGGGATCTTGGTGACGACGTAGTCGATCGACGGCTCGAACGAAGCCGGGGTGGCGCCACCGGTGATGTCGTTCTGCAACTCGTCGAGGGTATAACCCACCGCCAGCTTGGCGGCGATCTTGGCGATCGGGAAACCGGTCGCCTTGGAGGCCAGCGCCGAAGAGCGCGACACCCGCGGATTCATTTCGATCACGACCATGCGCCCGGTATCGGGATCGACGCCGAACTGGACGTTGGAACCGCCGGTCTCGACGCCGATCTCGCGCAGCACCGCCAGCGATGCATTACGCATCAGCTGATACTCCTTGTCGGTCAGCGTCTGGGCCGGCGCGACGGTGATCGAGTCGCCGGTGTGCACGCCCATCGGGTCGAAGTTCTCGATCGCGCAGACGATGATGCAGTTGTCGTTCCTGTCGCGAACGACCTCCATCTCGTACTCCTTCCAACCGAGCAGGGACTCGTCGATCAGCAGCTCATGGTTGTTGGAGAGTTCGAAGCCGCGGGTGCAGATCTCCTCGAACTCTTCCTTGTTGTAGGCCACACCGCCGCCGGAACCGCCCATGGTATAAGAGGGGCGGATGATCACCGGGAATCCGAGCGAGGCCTGGATTTGCCACGCCTCGTCCATGGTATGGGCCACCTCGGCTTTGGGACACTCGAGACCGATGTTCTTCATCGCCTTGTCGAACAGGTCGCGGTCTTCGGCCTTGTTGATGGCATCGGCGTTGGCACCGATCATCTCCACGCCGTATCTGTCGAGTACGCCATGCTTGTCGAGGTCCAGTGCACAGTTGAGCGCGGTCTGGCCACCCATGGTGGGCAGGATCGCCGACGGGCGCTCACGCTCGATGATCTTCTCCACCGCCTGCCAGGTGATCGGCTCGATGTAGGTGGCATCGGCCATCACCGGGTCGGTCATGATGGTCGCCGGGTTGGAGTTGACCAGAATGACGCGATAACCCTCTTCACGCAGTGCCTTGCAGGCCTGGGCCCCGGAGTAGTCGAATTCGCACGCCTGCCCGATGACGATGGGGCCGGCGCCGATGATCAGAATGCTGTCGAGATCCGTACGTTTTGGCATGCGCTAACACTCGTCGAAAAAGTTGGTGTCGGCGGCTCGCGCCGACCCGGAAAGACTGGATTGCAAACGGCTCAGGCCGCGTCCCGCTGATGGCTTATGCCACCTGCCGCTGATGGCTCCGCATCATCGCCACGAAGCGGTCGAACAGCGGCGACACGTCGCGCGGCCCCGGGCTCGCTTCGGGATGGCCCTGGAAGCTGAATGCCGGGCGGTCCGTCAGCTCGATGCCTTGCAAGGTGCCATCGAACAGCGAGCGATGAATGGCGCGCACGTTGGCCGGCAGGCTGGTCTCGTCGACCGCGAAGCCGTGGTTCTGACTGGTGATCATCACGTGCCCGCTATCGAGATCCTGCACCGGATGGTTGGCGCCGTGATGGCCATGGTTCATCTTCACCGTCCTGGCGCCGGCGGCCAGCGCCAGCAGCTGATGGCCGAGGCAGATACCGAACACCGGAATGCCGGTCTCGAGAATCTCGCGAATCGCCGCGATCGCGTAGTCGCAAGGCTCGGGGTCGCCCGGGCCATTGGCCAGGAACACGCCGTCCGGATTCATCGCCAGCACCTCGCTGGCCGGGGTCTCGGCCGGCACCACGGTCAGACGACAGCCGCGGGAAGCGAGCAGGCGCAAAATGTTGTGCTTGACCCCGTAATCGTAGGCGACCACGTGATAGGAATACTCGTCGCTGGCGGTGTCGGTATAGCCCTGGCCCAGCACCCACTCTCCCTGCGACCACTCGTAGGTCGACTCACAGGAGACCACCTTGGCCAGATCCATGCCCTTGAGCCCCGGAAATTCGCGTGCCGCGGCCAGTGCTCGCTCGACCGCGTCGTCGCCCTGGGCGGCATCGCCGGCCAGGATGGCGCCGTCCAGCGAACCCTTGCTGCGCAGGATACGGGTCAGGCGGCGGGTATCGATATCGGCGATACCGATCACGTTCTGCGCCGCCAGATATTCGGAAAGCGAAACCGTGCTGCGGAAGTTGCTGGCGATCAACGGCAGATCGCGAATGACCAGACCGGCCGCGCAGATGCGCGTCGATTCGACGTCCTCGGCATTGATGCCGGTATTGCCGATGTGCGGATAGGTCAGCGTGACGATCTGGCGGGTGTAGGAAGGGTCGGTGAGGATTTCCTGATAACCGGTCATGGCGGTATTGAAAACCACCTCCCCGCTGGTTTGCCCATCGGCGCCGATGGCAATACCATGAAACACACTACCGTCTTCGAGAGCCAGTATTGCGGGTCTGTTCAAGGCAACATCCTCCTAAACTGGTCACCACATATCATCGGGGCAAGGCTTGAACCCCACAACTTACTGCCGATTCGGCGGCCCGCCGCCAGGTCGTAAAAAAGCGGGACGAAATCCGGAAAAACCGATTTCATCCCGCTTATTGTCCTGATTGCTGCATCGCCTGCGACTATTCTCTCTTGCCTATGACGGTCGGCCCGGCCAAATTGGACGGATGATACCGAAAAATGGCGCCAATCTCCAGTATCGATCGCCAATCGATCCGCCTCCGCGGTCAATCCTTCAGGCCGAGCACATCCTGCATGTCATAGCGTCCGGCGCTACGACCATCCAGCCATAGCGCCGCGCGCACGGCACCGTTGCCGAAGGTCAGACGACTGGAGGCCTTGTGGGTGATTTCGATGCGTTCGCCCTCGGCGGCGAACAGCACCGTGTGCTCGCCGACGATGTCGCCGCCGCGCACCGTGGCGAAGCCGATCTCCCTGGGGTCGCGCGGGCCGACCTGGCCGACGCGCTGGAACACGCCATGTGTCTTGAGGTCGCGGCCGAGCGGCTCGGCTACCGCTTCGCCCAGCATCAGGGCGGTACCCGAAGGCGCATCGACCTTGTGGCGGTGATGGGCCTCGATCACTTCGATGTCGTAGCCGGCATCGCCCAGCGCGCGTGCCGCCGTCTTGAGCAGGTTCACCGTCAGATTGATGCCGGTACTCATGTTGGCCGAAAACACCATCGGCACCCGCTCGGCATGAGCGTCGAGCGCCTCGAGCTGGGCGTCGTCGAGCCCGGTGGTGCCGATCACGATCGCCTTGCCGTTGTCGGCGCACCACGCCAGGTTGGCGAGTGTCAGTTCGGGGTTCGAAAAGTCGATCAGCACGTCGAAGTCGTCGCGCACCTCGTCGAGCGAGCCACGCAGTGCTACGCCGAGCTTGCCCAGGCCGGCCATTTCGCCGGCATCGCTACCGATCAGCGAACTGTCGGGACGCACGATCGCCGCCCCCAGCTCGGCGGCCTCGTCCTTGTGCGTCGCCTCGAGCAAAATCCGGCCCATGCGCCCGGCAGCGCCCATGATGGCTATCCGCGTCATGCATCCCCCTGAGTCGATTCCGGTTGGCGTGGCAGCGCCACGCGAGTGACATCTTCGGCGGCCAGTATATCAGGGGAAACATCGCTGCCACTGCACATCGCTACCGCTGATGCCGCTACACTAGGGAGCATCTGATTAACGTCATGAGCGCAGGCAAGACAAGGCAAAATCAACGAAACAGCGGAGTTTACGGGGTGTAAATGAGCATGTTGAGTTGATTTTTAACGCCGTATTGCCCAGCGGAATAGTTAACCAGAGGTTTCCTAGACAGCGTCGTCCTGCCGCCGGGGAGTTCATGTCAATGCCCGTCTCGTCCGCCTATCTGACAGGCCTGTTCGCCAGCCTGCTCCTCGCCGGCTGCAGCGCCACGCCCCAACGCACCACGCTGGCGCCGGCAGACCTGCTGTCGAGCACGCCCGAGGTCGACTGGTGCGGCACGCTGGCGCTACCGGCGAAATGGCAGGACGGCACCCCGGTGGGCGGACTCTCCGACCTGGGCTGGGACGCGGACGAATCGATGCTGTTCCTGATCTCCGACCGCGGCTGGCTGCATCGCGCCCGCCTGACCTTCAGCGGCAGCGGTGAACTGCGCGACTATGTCCCACTGGACACCTACCCGCTACGTGGCGAGGACGGCGCGATTCTCGCAAGCGCCAGCAGCGATGCCGAAGCGCTGACCCTTGAAAATGCCGCAGACGGCGAGCACGGCAACACGCAACTGGTGATCGGCTTCGAGGGCGACGCCCGCTGGCAGCGCTTCCTGCCCTCCGGCATCGCCAGCGAAGCTCCGCATCGCCCACCGGCACTGGCGGACGTCGATCACAACGGCGGCCTGGAAGCGTTGACCGAGCTGCCAGGGCGCGGTCTGATCGGCGGCATCGAAGCGCCGCCCGCCGGCTGGCCCGACAAGATCACCCGGCTGTTCACCCTCGACGGCCAACATGAATGGCGTTATCCGCTGGCGGACGATGCCAACAGTGCGCTCACCGCGCTGGAAGTGCTGGACGGTGACTTGCTGGCACTCGAGCGCGCCTACACCCCACCGGCCTCGATCGTGATCCGGCTGCGGCGCGCCCACCTCGCAGACGATGGTAGCGTCAGCGTCAGCGAACTGGCACGACTCTCCAACAGTGACGGCTGGTCAGTGGACAACTTCGAAGGCCTGACCCGCATCGACGAGCACCGCTATCTGATGGTCAGCGATGACAACTTCAGCCTCATGCAGCGCACCCTGCTGAGCTGTTTCGAAGTGAAGCAGTAGAGTCATACCGGCCAGTCATACCGGCCAAGAATGAATCCGACGACGACCTGCCGTGCATCGACGCCCGATACCCCACGGCGGCGGGTATCTCGTCCACGGCGATCGCCGGCGCCAATTATGAACGACGAAGCATAATTATTTTCGCTAGTTGCCTTGCGACGCTGCAATCCTGTTTCCTCCTCGTTGGCGCAACGACACCGACAATAAGAACGCAAATTCATAGCTAACAACCTCCAGGTCAACATAGTACGCGCCGATATCCATTCGGCATCACTGGAAACGATAACGACACGACACCAGCGAGGGGTTCGGAATGAATGGGATCGATCAGGCCGTCCTGGAAAGCGATGGCGGCAACCCTGCGGGATTCTTCTCCCGCGAGAGAACGATAGCGGGACCTAACTTCAATCGCTGGACGGTTCCTACGGCTGCCCTGGCGATTCACCTGTGTATCGGCATGGCCTACGGATTTTCGGTGTTCTGGCTGCCGATGACCAACATCCTGGCGAACACCGACCCGGCCATGTGCGGTGATATCGGATTTCTCCAGGCACTGACCACCACCTCCTGCAACTGGACGGTGCCGCAGGTCACTCATATCTTCGAAACCTTCATCGCCATGCTGGGGATCTCGGCGGCGCTATGGGGTGGCTGGCTGGAGCATGCCGGTCCACGCAAGGCGGGATGTATCGCCGCGCTGTGCTGGGGCGGCGGCTTGATCGTCGGCGGCATCGGCGTGATGGTGCATCAGCTGTGGCTGGTCTATCTGGGCTGCGGCATTCTCGGCGGCATCGGCCAGGGTCTGGGTTACATCACGCCGGTCTCGACGCTGATCAAGTGGTTCCCCGACCGGCGTGGCATGGCAACCGGTTTCGCCATCATGGGCTATGGCGGCGGCGCCATGGTCGGCGCGCCACTGGCCGTGCTGCTGATGGGCCATTTCAGCGGCTCCGGCGGCACCGGCGTCGCCATGACCCTGATCGTGCTGGGCGCGATCTATATGGTGGTCATGGCCTCCGGCGCCATCGGTTTCCGTGTTCCTCCCAACGGCTGGAAACCGGAAGGCTGGACGCCGCCCGAGGAAGATCACGGCAGCGGCATGATCACCCGTCGCCACGTCCACCTCGACCGTGCGTGGAAGACCAAGCAGTTCTGGCTGATCTGGGGCGTGCTGTTCCTCAACGTGACCGCCGGTATCGCGGTCATCTCGATGGCCAGCCCGATGCTGCAGGATGTCTTCGGCGGCGCACTGGTGGGCATTCAGGACACGGCCGCGGGACTGACGGATGCGCAGAAAGCCGCCGTCGTGGCCGCCGCCGCCGGGCTGGTGGGGCTGATCAGCCTGTTCAACAGTCTGGGGCGCCTGTTCTGGGCCTCGCTGTCCGACAAGATCGGGCGCAAGAATACCTACCATACCTTCTTCGCCCTCGGCATCGTCGTCTACTGCCTGTTGCCGACCTGGGGCCATCTAGGCATGGCCGGCATGTTCGTGATCTCGATCTGCATCATCCTCAGCATGTATGGCGGCGGCTTCGCCACCGTGCCGGCGTATTTGGCGGACATCTTCGGCACCCAGATGGTCGGGGCCATCCATGGCCGCCTGCTGACCGCCTGGTCGGCCGCCGGAATCGTCGGGCCGCTGGTGATCGCCGCCCTGCGCGAGGCCCAGCTCAATGCCGGGCTCGAGCCCAGCCAGGTCTACGACCGCACGTTGTACATCATGGCCGGACTACTGGCCCTCGGCCTGATCTGCAACCTGCTGGTGCGTCCGGTCAAGGAAGAGCATCACATGAGCGATGCCGAGCTTCAGCATGAACGCTCGTTGCAGCATGACGACACGATCTCCGGCAATGCGGAAAGCGCAGCGCGAGGCAAGTTCGGCATGGGCGGCGTCCTGGCCTGGCTCGGCGTGGGCATTCCGTTTTTGATCGGACTGTATATCGCACTAGCCAAGGCGGCAGCACTATTTTGAGACAGACCCGAGAATGACGACCGCCCTGTTCCTAGAGCCTGTTCACGATCTAGCGAGCTAGGATCAAACTAGGCGAAAACGACTAAGGAAAGGACCGGGCTCGCGTACGAGTTTACAGGGGGTAAATGAGTATTCCGAAGTCGTTTGCAACGACGTTTGGCCGACGCGCAGCCGATTGTTAACAGGCTCTGAGTCCCGCGACCGGGCGGCATTCGAACCACCCGGTCAGTCCACCCGATCGCTGGCCAGCAATTGGGCGAAGGTGCATACCTCACCGCAACGATCCGGCGCGTAGCCGGGTAGCTTGTCGATCTGCTCGAGAAAGACCGGCGCCTTCATCAATTCCAGCAACTGCTTCATGTTGCGCTGGTCCAGCCTGTCCTTGTGACAGATCAGCAGATAATGCTCGGTGGCCAGGTCAATGAAATCGAGCCCGAACTGTCGCGCCGCCGCTTCCACGCCAAAACCGGCATCGGCCATGCCGGCGGCTACGTAGGCGGCCACCGCGGTGTGGGTGAACTCTTCCCGGTCGGCGCCCCGGATGTCGTCCGGGGCCACGCCCTGCTCGTCCAGCAGCATGTTGAACAGAATGCGCGTGCCGGAATGCCGGTCGCGGTTGATGAAGCGAATTTCCGGCCGCAGCAGATCCGCCAGCCCGGTCACCACCGCCCGGCTTTCGGCGCGGATGATCAGGCCCTGCTCACGGGTCACGAAACGGATCACCCGCAGATCATCCAGGTCGAGGCGATCCCGGTACAGCGCCATTATCTGGTCCGCCAGGCGCGGGCAGGCGGGAAAATGAAAGCTGGCCAGATCGGATTCGCCCCGTGCCAGAATGCTCAGCGCATTGGCGGGATTGGTGTACTGCAGATCCAGTTCCACCCAGTCGGAAAACTCCGGCAACAGCGCCACCGCGTAGCCGTGACTGGCATACAGCCGCAGCACCGGATGTTCGCCGGCCAGCAGTTGCTGGAGCTGGGTATTCAACTCCGAGGCCATGCTGTCGAGCTGCGGGCCCAGTCGCGCCTTCACACGCTGATCCGACCACAACAGTTTCTCGCCCAGCGGGGACAACCACGTACCGTGCCCCTTGCGCATATCCACCAATGGCAAACCGAAAAAGGCCTCACCCTGGTTCAGCAGGTTCCATGCATGGCGATAGGAAACGCCGACTTCCTGGGCGGCTCGGGTGAGTCTACCGGTCTCTCGCAAGCTGCTTAATAACCGAAAAAGCACCGGATTGAGCAGCTCGCCATCGTCGCTGCGGAATATCCACGCCGGGGAGATATTCAACTTTTTCCTAAGCATTTTCGTTCATATTTTTTGCGCCCCATGGGAGTGCTAATTTGGCGATTAGCGGGACCTCAACTTAAAGCAGTTAAGAATAACGATTCCTATAAGACGATTGGCTGAGTGCTGGCGACTCGTGCAGATATCGCCAGACGAAACCCAACTACTCGATGAGATGACCAGGCCATGTCACACGCCAGCCCGCAGACCGCAGGCGCCTGGACGCCGGCACAGATTCAGGAAGTGGTCGATACCCATAAATCGATGCCGGGCGCCATGCTGCCGACCCTCCATGCCATTCAGGAACGCTTCGGCTATGTTCCGGAAGCGGCGATTCCGATCATTGCCGAGACGCTGCGTCACACGCGCGCCGAAGTGCACGGCATCATCAGTTTCTACCATCACTTCCGCACGCAGCCGCCGGGGCGCCATGTGGTCCAGGTCTGTCGCGCGGAAGCCTGCCAGGCCGTGGGTAGCCGACAGTTGGAAGCGCACGTCAAAACCGCCCTCGGCGTCGACTATCACCAGACCAGCCTCGACCGCGAATTCACGCTGGAGCCGGTGTACTGCCTGGGCAACTGTGCCTGCGGCCCGTCGGTTCGCGTGAATGACGAGGTCCACGGCCGGATGACCGCCGCCAAGTTCGACCGCCTGGTGGAACGACTGACGACCATGGTGCTGGAGGTGGAGTGATGACGATCACCGTCTATGTTCCCCGCGATACCACCGCGCTTGCCCTGGGCGCCGACGAAGTGGCGGCTCTGATCGAGCAGGCGGCGAACGGCCGCGGGCTGGATATCAAACTGATTCGCAACGGCTCCCGCGGGCTGTCGTGGCTGGAGCCGATGGTCGAGGTTGCAACGGCCGGAGGTCGCATGGCCTATGGCCCGGTCGAACCGGGCGATGTGGCGGATCTGGTCGACGCGGGGCTGTTCGAAGGCGGGCTGGATCATCCGCTAGCCCGGGGTCTGACCGATGAAATCCCCTACTTGAAGCATCAGCAGCGCCTGACCTTCTCGCGCATCGGCCTCACCGATCCGCTCTCCATAGACGACTATCGGGCTCATCGGGGCTTTGCCGGCCTGGAAAAGGCTCTGCGGATGACGAGCCAGGGCATTGTCGACGAAGTGAAAGCTTCGGGCCTGCGCGGCCGCGGCGGCGCCGCCTTTCCCACCGCCATCAAATGGCAGACGGTCCACGACGAGCCGCAAGGCCAGAAAACCATCGTCTGCAACGCCGACGAGGGCGACTCCGGCACCTTTGCCGACCGGCTGGTGATGGAGTGCGACCCGTACATGCTGATCGAGGGCATGACCATCGCCGGGTTGGCCGTGGGTGCGACCCAGGGCTATATCTACCTGCGCTCGGAATATCCGCTCGCTCATCGAATCTTCAACGACGCTCTCGGACGCGCTTACCGGGCCGGCTACCTGGGCAACGACATTCTCGGCAGCGGCAAGGCGTTCGACCTGGAAGTCCGTCTTGGCGCCGGCGCCTATATCTGTGGCGAGGAGACCTCCCTGCTGGAGAGTCTGGAAGGCAGGCGCGGCCTGGTTCGCGCCAAGCCGCCATTGCCGGCGATCGAGGGCCTGTTCGGCCGCCCCACCGTGGTCAACAACGTGCTCTCGCTGGCGGCGGTGCCGTTCATTCTCGATCAGGGCGGACAGGCCTACGCCGATTACGGCATGGGCCGGTCGCGCGGGACCCTGGCGCTGCAACTGGCCGGCAACGTCAAGCGCGGCGGGCTGGTGGAACTGGCGTTCGGCGTCACCCTGCGCGAGCTGATGGAGGATTTCGGCGGCGGCACCCTGAGCGGCCGGCCGCTGAAAGCCGTGCAAGTGGGCGGGCCATTGGGCGCCTATCTGCCCGAAAGCCAGTGGGACAACCCCATCGACTACGAAGGCTTCGCCGCGTTCGGCGGCGTCGTGGGACATGGCGGCGTGGTGTTGTTCGACGACAGCGTCGACATGGGCGAGCAAGCCCGCTTCGCCATGGAGTTCTGCGGCGTCGAATCCTGCGGCAAATGCACGCCGTGCCGGATCGGCGCGGTGCGCGGCGTGGAGGTCATCGACCGTATTCGCGCCGGTGACGCTGCCGAAGCCAATCTCGCACTGCTCGCTGATCTCTGCGAAACCATGGTCGACGGCTCGCTCTGCGCCATGGGCGGCATGACGCCGTTCCCCGTACAAAGCGTGATGAAGCACTTCCCCAACGACCTGACACCCCGGCAAGCCCAACCGGCGGGAGGCAAGCCATGTTGAGCCACTTCGATCCCAAACAGTTCGATCCCAGCCAGCACCGCATCGAACCCAATCCGGCGTATTTCGACCGGGATCTGGGCACACCGGCACGGCTGTCGGAAACCCTCGTCGCCCTGACCATCGACGGTATCGAGATCAGCGTCCCGGAAGGGACCTCGGTCATGCGCGCCGCGGCGCTGGCCGGCATCTCCATTCCCAAGCTGTGCGCCTCCGACAATCTGGAAGCCTTCGGCTCCTGCCGCCTGTGCGCGGTGGAGATCGAGGGCCGGCGCGGCTATCCCGCCTCCTGCACCACGCCGGTGACCGAAGGCATGGCCGTTACCACCCAGACGGGCAAGCTGGCCAAGCTGCGCCGCAACATCATGGAGCTGTACATCTCCGATCATCCGCTGGACTGCCTGACCTGCCCCGCCAATGGCGACTGCGAGTTGCAGGACATGGCCGGCGCCGTAGGCCTGCGCGAGGTACGCTACGGCTTCGACGGCACCAACCATCTGGATGCCGAGACCGACGACTCCAATCCCTATTTCAGCTTCGACCCCAGCAAGTGCATCGTCTGCTCGCGCTGCGTGCGCGCCTGCGGGGAAGTCCAGGGCACCTTCGCCCTGACCATCGAAGGGCGCGGCTTCGACTCCAAGGTCGCCGCCGGCCAGCACGAGCCGTTCATGGATTCGGAGTGCGTCTCCTGCGGCGCCTGCGTGCAGGCCTGCCCCACCTCGACGCTGATGGAGAAGAGCGTCATCGAGCAGGGCGTGCCCGAGCACAGCGTGGTGACCACTTGCGCCTACTGCGGCGTGGGCTGCTCGTTCGAGGCGCAGATGAAGGGCGATCAGCTGGTGCGCATGGTGCCCTACAAGGGCGGCGACGCAAACCACGGCCACTCCTGCGTCAAGGGCCGCTTCGCCTTCGGCTACGCCACCCACAAGGACCGCATCCAGGAACCGATGATCCGCGAGTCCATCGACCAGCCCTGGCGTCCCGTCTCCTGGGAGGAAGCGATCGGCTTCGCCGCCCGGCGCTTGAAGGAGACCCAGGCTCGCTACGGCCGCGAAAGCATCGGCGGCATCACCTCCTCGCGCTGCACCAACGAGGAGACTTATCTGGTGCAGAAACTGATCCGTACCGCCTTCGGCAACAACAACACCGATACCTGCGCCCGCGTCTGCCATTCGCCCACCGGCTTCGGTTTGAAAACCACCCTGGGTGAATCCGCCGGGACCCAGACCTTCGACTCGGTAATGAAGGCCGACACCATTCTGGTGATCGGCGCCAACCCCACCGATGCCCACCCGGTGTTCGCCTCCCAGATGAAACGCCGGCTACGCCAGGGCGCCACCCTGATCGTTGCCGACCCGCGCCGCATCGATCTGCTGAAAACGCCCCATGGCGGCAAGACGATGCATCTGGCCCTGCGCCCGGGCACCAATGTGGCGCTGATCAACTCCTTGGCCCATGTAGTGGTCTCCGAAGGCCTGGAAGACAGCGCCTTCATCGAGTCCCGCTGCGAACCCGGCGCCTATCAGGCGTGGCGCGACTTCATCCTGGAGGAACGCAACTCACCGGAAGCCCTGGCAGCGGAAACCGGTGTACCCGCCGAGCAGGTTCGCGAAGCTGCCCGCGCCTACGCCACCGTGGGCAATGGAGCCATTTACTATGGCCTGGGCGTGACCGAGCACAGCCAGGGCTCGACCATGGTGATGGGCATCGCCAACCTGGCCATGGCCACCGGCAACATCGGCCGGGAAGGCGTGGGCGTGAACCCGCTGCGCGGACAGAACAACGTCCAGGGCTCCTGCGACATGGGCTCGTTCCCCCACGAACTGCCGGGCTATCAGCACGTGGCCGACCCGGCGGTACGCAAGCGTTTCGAAGCGATCTGGAAGGTGAAGATCGACGACGAGCCGGGGCTACGCATCCCCAACATGTTCGAGGCCGCCATTGCCGGTACTTTCAAGGCGCTGTACGTCCAGGGCGAGGACATCGCCCAGTCGGATCCCAATACCCAGCACGTCGAAGCGGCCCTGAAGGCCCTGGATTGCCTGATCGTGCAGGACATCTTCCTCAACGAGACGGCCAAGTACGCCCACGTGCTGCTGCCCGGCTCCACCTTTCTGGAGAAGAATGGCACCTTCACCAACGCGGAACGGCGCATCAACCGGGTGCGCAAGGTCATGCCGCCGGTAGCCGGCAAGGAGGACTGGGAGGTCACCCAGGATCTGGCCAATGCCTTGGGCTATCCGATGCATTACAGCCATCCGTCCGAGATCATGGACGAGATCGCCCAACTGACACCGACCTTCACCGGGGTCAACTACCGCAAGCTCGATGAACTGGGCAGCATACAATGGCCCTGCAACGCGGCACATCCGGACGGCACGCCGACCATGCACGCCGAGGACTTTCCCATCGGCAAGGGCCATTTCGCCGTTACCGAATACGTGGCCACCGAAGAGCGCACCAGCCGCCGCTATCCGCTGCTGCTGACCACCGGGCGCATTCTCAGCCAGTACAACGTCGGCGCACAGACCCGACGCACGGCCAATAGCGCCTGGCATGCCGAAGACGTGCTGGAGATCCATCCTGTCGATGCCGAAGACCGCGGCCTGCGTGATGGCGACTGGCTGGGCATCAGCAGTCGAGTAGGACAAACGGTGCTGCGTTGTCGCGTCAGCGACCGGATGGCGCCGGGCGTGGTCTATACCACCTTCCACCACCCCGGCAGCGGCGCCAACGTGATCACCACCGACAATTCCGACTGGGCCACCAACTGTCCCGAGTACAAGGTCACCGCGGTACAGGTCGAGAAAGTCACGCAACCGTCCGAGTGGCAACGCCACTTCCAGCGCTTCGATGCGCGCCAACAGCGCTACCTGGAGCGCACCGATGAAACCCCGGCAGCGCTCAAATGAGCCTGCCGCTCGCGATCTCGATGCCACGGGGGAATCCGGCATGAGCGAATCGACAGCGTCGCTGATCAAGATGATCAACCAGATCAGCGCCAACAATCGCCATCACGGCGACGATGCGCAGGCGGCCGAGCAGGTCGCCACGCACCTCAAGAAATTCTGGGCACGCAGCATGAAACGGCAGATCATCGCCTACGCCGACACGGATGGCAGTGAACTGAGCCCGGTGTCGCGACTGGCCGTCGAACGCTTGAAGGCTTGGTATCAGCCAAGCGAGAAGACGGCGTGATGTTCATGCGGCGTCTCCGTCAGTCACCGCGCGCTCGTCAAACCCGGCAGCCGCGGTGTATGACTGCCAGGGCTAGTTGCGGACCAGGACATCACATCGGTGATCGCTTTCAGCGTTGAAAAATCTCAACGGCTGGCATGCAGCAGGCCGTGAATGCCCAGCCCGCCAAGCACGCCGCCGCCGAAGCGTTGCAACCAGCGCGATGGGTTGCTTTCGCCGCGAGTCAGCCAGCGCCGCAGCGGCGACGCCAGCAGCACCGTGACGACATCGGCGGAGGAGAAGATCAGGTTGGTGGCGATGCCCAGGCAGAGCAGTTGCCAGGTCATCGCCATGTCCGCTTCGGGCTGCACGAACTGCGGCAGGAAAGCGACGAAGAATAGCGCCGTCTTGGGATTGAGCACTTCGACCAGGAAGCTGTCGCGCAATACCCGGCGTGCCGAGGCCCGCTCACTCAGCATCGGCGCCTCGCCCACTCCCTGGCGCCACAGGCGGATGCCGGCCCAGATCAGATAGCCACCGCCGATCAGCTTCATCGCCACGTAGGCCGGTGGTACCGCAGCGAACAGCGCCGCCAGGCCGAGGGTGGCGGCGATCACATGCACGTAGCAGCCCAGATGCACGCCCAACACTGCCTGCCAGCCGGCGCGCCGACCCCGCCCCAGGGTCTGGGCGGCGGTATAGAGCATCGCCGGCCCCGGCAGATAAGCGAAACCGAGCGCGGCGAGAACGAAGGTCAGCAAATCCATGCGGGCATTTCCGAGATGGAGAGACTTTGAGTCTAACGCGAGCCCATTCAAAAACGAAGCCAGCCCGGCAATACCGGACTGGGCTCTTATCCAAAACACCGATGATGGAGATGTTACGGCTTCATATCCTCGAAGAAGCGTTTGACGCCGTCGAACCAGCCATCCTTCTTGGGCGAGTGGCGGCTGCCACTGCCAAGACTCTCCTGGAACTTGCGCAAGAGGTCTTTCTGCTCCTCGTTGAGGTTGACCGGGGTCTCCGTCACCACCTTGCAAAGCAGATCGCCGGCCGGACCGCCGCGAACCGGCTTGACGCCCTTGCCACGCAACCGGAACAGCTTGCCGGTCTGGGTTTCCGGCGGGATCTTGAGCTTGACCCGGCCTTCCAGCGTCGGCACTTCCAATTCGCCGCCCAGCGCCGCATCGACGAAGTTGATCGGCACTTCGCAGTGCAGGTGACGGCCGTCGCGCTCGAAAATCGGATGTGGCTTGATCTCCACCTGAACATAGAGATCGCCCGCCGGACCGCCGTTGAGACCGGATTCCCCCTCGCCGTTGAGACGAATGCGATCGCCGGTATCGACACCGGCCGGGATCTTGACCGACAAGGTGCGGGTTTCGCGCACGCGGCCCTCGCCGTGACACTTGCGGCACGGCACCTTGATCACCTGGCCGCTGCCGTGACAGGTCGGGCAGGTCTGCTGCACGGCGAAGAAGCCCTGCTGCATGCGCACCTGGCCCTGGCCGTGACAGGTCGGACAGGTCTCCTTGCCGGAACCCGGCTCGGCGCCGCTGCCATCGCAGTGTTCGCATTCGATGTGGCGCGGCACGCGGATGTCGACCGTGGTACCGAATACCGCATTCTCTAGGTCGAGTTCGAGGTTGTAGCGCAGGTCGCTGCCGCGTTGCGGCGCATTCGGATTGCGACGGCCGCCGCCGCCACCGAAGATATCGCCGAATACGTCGCCGAAGATATCGCTGAAACCACCGGCGCCGGCACCACCGAAGCCGCCACCGCCAAACCCGCCGGCCTGACCATCGACACCGGCATGGCCGAACTGGTCGTAGGCCGCGCGCTTCTCGCTGTCGGAGAGCACCTCGTAGGCGTCGGAAACCTCGCGGAATTTCTCCGCCGCCTGCTGGTCGTCCGGGTTGCGGTCCGGATGGTACTTCTGCGCCAGTCGACGATAGGCCTTCTTGATCTCCTTGCTGTCGGCGCTCTTGTCGACGCCCAGCACTTCGTAATAGTCACGCTTGGACATGACTGTGTTCGCCTCCGTGTCGAAGCCGTGCAAACAGCAACGCGGGAGTCGTTGCTGGCTCCCGCGCTACCGCCGTGCGCACGACGTCAGACGTCGTGGTTATTGCTTCTTCTGATCGTCGTTGACTTCCTCGAATTCGGCGTCAACCACATCGTCCTCTTTCTTGCCGCTGCCGGCCTGGCCGTCCGCCTGTTGTCCGGCGTCCTGAGCCGCACCTTCGCCCTGCTCGGCGTACATCTTCTGCGCCAGGGCGCCGGAGGCTTCGGTCAAGGCATCGAGCTTGGCCTGGATGGCGTCCTTGTCGTCGCCCTTGAGCGCTTCCTCGAGCTCGCCGATCGCGGTCTCGATCTTGCTCTTCTCGTCGGCGTCGACCTTGTCGCCGGCCTCTTCCAGCGTCTTGCGCGAGGCGTGTATCATGCCGTCGGCCTGGTTGCGCAGCTGGACCAACTCCTCGAACTTCTTGTCCTCGGCTTCGTGGGCCTCGGCATCGCGAACCATCTGGTCGATCTCTTCATCGGTGAGACCGCCGGAGGACTTGATCACGATCGACTGCTCCTTGCCGGTCGCCTTGTCCTTGGCGGACACGTTGAGGATACCATTGGCATCGATATCGAACGCCACCTCGATCTGCGGCATGCCGCGCGGCGCCGGCGGGATGTCGGACAGGTCGAAACGGCCCAGCGACTTGTTCTGGCTCGCCTGCTTGCGCTCACCCTGCAGCACGTGAATGGTCACGGCCGTCTGGTTATCCTCGGCGGTGGAGAACGTCTGGGTCTTCTTGGTCGGGATCGTGGTGTTCTTCTCGATCAGCGGCGTCATCACGCCACCCAGCGTCTCGATGCCCAGGGTCAGCGGGGTCACGTCGAGCAGCAGCACGTCCTTGACGTCACCGCCGAGCACGCCGCCCTGGATCGCGGCACCGATGGCCACGGCCTCGTCCGGGTTGACGTCCTTGCGCGCATCCTTGCCGAAGAATTCGGCGACCTTCTGCTGTACCAGCGGCATGCGGGTCTGGCCACCGACCAGAATCACGTCATGGATCTCGCTGTTGGATAGGCCGGCATCTTCCATCGCGGTCTTGCACGGACCGAGCGAGCGCTGGACCAGATCTTCGACCAGCGATTCCAGCTTGGCGCGGGTAACCTTGATCGCCAGGTGCTTGGGCCCGCTCTGGTCGGCCGTGATGTACGGCAGGTTGACCTCGGTCTGCTGCGAGGAAGAGAGCTCGATCTTGGCCTTCTCGGCGGCTTCCTTCAGGCGCTGCATCGCCAGACTGTCGCCGGACAGATCGATGCCGGAGTCGCTCTTGAACTGCTGCACCAGGTAGTCGATCAGCTTGAGGTCGAAGTCCTCGCCACCGAGGAAGGTGTCGCCGTTGGTGGCCAGTACCTCGAACTGCTTCTCGCCGTCGACGTCGGCGACTTCGATGATCGAGATATCGAACGTCCCGCCACCCAGGTCGTAGACCGCAATGGTGCGATCGCCGCTGGCACGGTCCATGCCGTAGGCGAGCGCCGCCGCGGTCGGCTCGTTGATGATGCGTTTGACCTCGAGACCGGCGATACGGCCGGCATCCTTGGTCGCCTGGCGCTGGGAATCGTTGAAGTAGGCCGGCACGGTGATGACCGCTTCGGTCACTTCTTCGCCGAGATAGTCCTCGGCGGTCTTCTTCATCTTCTTCAGTACTTCCGCGCTGACCTGCGGCGGTGCCAGCTTCTTGTCGTTCACCTGAACCCAGGCGTCGCCGTTGTCGGCTTCGACAATCTTGTACGGCACCATCTTGATGTCTTTCTGGACGACGTCGTCCTTGAACTTGCGGCCGATCAGACGCTTGACCGCATACAGCGTGTTGGTCGGATTGGTGACCGCCTGACGCTTGGCCGCCTGGCCGACCAGCGTTTCGCCGTCGTCGGTGTAAGCGATGATGGAGGGCGTCGTACGTCCGCCTTCGGCGTTTTCGATGACGCGAGTCTTGTCACCGTCGAGAACGGCGACACAGGAGTTGGTCGTACCCAGGTCGATGCCAATGATGCGTCCCATAGTTCCTCACCTCTGAAATTCGTTGACTCGATTCGTTTTCATAGCGGCGCTAACGGCGCGATTGACTGCTATGTGGGGGCTGGTCGGTACCTTTCAAGTCCCGCCGGCGATTCGATCCGTCGAGCTGGCGCTCTCCACTCAGCCCGCCGCCTTGCTGACCACGACCATCGCCGGACGCACCAGACGCCCATTGAGCGTGTAACCCCGCTGCATCACATCCATCACCGTGTTCGGCTCCAGCTCGGGATTGGGCACCATGGTCATTGCTTCGTGGAACTGCGGATCGAACGGTTCGCCCTGCGGATCGAGCTGTTCGACGCCGAACTTGCCCAGCACGTCGAGCTGCATCTTGAGCGTCATCGACACGCCTTCACGGTGGGTCTCGTCGATCTCCTGCATGCTCTCGAGCGCTTTCTCCAGGCTGTCGACCACCGGCAGCAGTTCCTTGACGAACTTCTCGAGCGCAAACTTTTTCGCCTTGTCGGCTTCCTGCTCGGCACGACGGCGCGCGTTCTGCGCCTCGGCGGCAGCGCGCAGGGACTGCTCCTTGGCATCAGCCAGCGCCTGTTCGAGTTCTTCAACGCGGGCGGCCAGCACTTCCGCTTCGGGATTGGCTCCGCTCTCCAGTTCATCCGTTTCGTGCTCGATCTCGTCCGCCATCTCCTCGATATCGCCTTCGAGGGTCTGTTCGGTCGGTTGCGGCTCGGCATCGCGCTCGGCGCGCTCGAGCTCTTCGTCTACGGGCTTTTGCGGATCTCTAGCCATATGAGTCTCTCCCGGCAGGATGTTAGGGAAACACTGCATAAATGTCTGCGCAGGCGAATCGCTGCGTTACGCGGTGCTCGGAGTTCTCACCTATACCCCATAGGCTCCGAGTCCTGCGCTCCGTGCGCCTTGCGCTTCACCCTGCTCGCCGACTTATTCAGCGTTTCCTTAGAACAGCAGTTCGATAATCGAAGTTGACTGCCTATATGGGGTTGGCGAACGCGATCTCAAGCGCTTCTTGCGAGCACTTCGGGAGATCCGTTGAAGCGCCACGGCGACTACTGTATAAACAGCCAGAGACCGTATGGCCGCCATCGATCCTCGGGAGGCAGCATGCTGATTCAACTCGCGATACGCGACTTCGCCATCGTCGATACCCTCGATCTGGAATTTCATGCCGGCATGACCGCCATCACCGGCGAGACCGGTGCCGGCAAGTCGATCCTGCTCGGCGCTCTCGGGCTCTGTCTGGGCGAGCGCGCTGACGCCGGCGGCGTGCGCCATGGCGCCGACCGCGCCGATCTGAGCGCGCGCTTCGACATCGCCGAGCGCGAGGACGCCAAGGCATGGCTGGCGGCCCGCGAACTGCCGACCGATGACTGCCTGCTGCGCCGCGTGGTGACCGCCAGCGGCCGCTCGAAGGCATGGATCAACGGTCAACCCTGCACCATCGCCGATCTGCGCGAGCTGGGGGAGTGCCTGATCGACGTGCACAGCCAGCACGCCCATCAGGCATTGCTGAATGAGGACACCCATCGCCGCCTGCTCGACGATGCCGCCGGACACCAGCGTGAAGTCGCCGAGCTGGCCACCCTGCATCGCCAATGGCACGGCCTGCGCCGTCAGTATCGCGAGCGCAGCGACAACGACGAGGAGCGCCAGGCCAAGCGGCAACTGCTGCGCTACCAGGTCGAGGAACTGGATCAGCTCAATCTACAGCCGGACGAACTCGAGGCGTTGGAACGGGAGCAGGAGACGCTGGCCCATCTCGAGGAGACGCTGCGCGAGGCGCAGTTCGCCGCGGATAGCTGCGACCACGACGAAGGCGGCGCGCTGTCGCTGCTGCAGCAGGCCACCAGCCGCCTGTCGCGGGTTCCGGGCAGCGACAGCGGCAGCCTGTCCGAGGCCTTGGGCATGCTGAACGAAGCGCAGATCCAGCTCGAGGAAGCCGCCCGCGAACTCCATCACTTCGTCGAATCCACCGAGCTCGACCCGCAGCGTCTGGCTTGGGTCGACGAGCGCCTGGGCGAGATTCACCGCATCGCGCGCAAGCACCACGTCATGCCGGAAGAACTGGCCGATCTGCACCAGCGACTGAGCGGCGAGCTGGAGGCGCTGGACAGCGGCGGCGACGATCTGGACAGTCTGCGAGCGCAACTCGAACAGACCCGGCAGCGCTACCGCGAGGCTGCCAAGCGGATCAGCGAGAGGCGCCAGCGCACCGCCGCCACTTTCGCCCGGCAGGTACAGGATCAACTGGCTTTCCTGGGGATGGACAAGGCGCGCTTCGCGGTCGAGGTGACGCCGCTGGAGACGCCGCAGCCTCATGGCATCGATCGCGTCAGCCTGCAGATCAGCGCCAACCCGGGCCAACCGCCGCGACCGCTGGCCAAGGTAGCCTCCGGGGGAGAGCTTTCCCGCGTCAGCCTGGCGATCCAGGTCGTCGCTGCCAGCCACAGCACGCTGGCAACGCTGGTATTCGATGAGGTCGACGTCGGCATCTCCGGCGCCACCGCCGAGATCGTCGGGCAGCTGCTGCGCCGGCTCGGTCAACACGCTCAGGTCATGACTGTCACCCACCTGCCGCAGGT
This sequence comes from Salinicola peritrichatus, assembly GCF_003206715.1. Classification (GTDB taxonomy): domain Bacteria; phylum Pseudomonadota; class Gammaproteobacteria; order Pseudomonadales; family Halomonadaceae; genus Salinicola; species Salinicola peritrichatus. Next base: position 58,819 of record NZ_PZJU01000007.1, read on the forward strand.
CGCCGCCCAGGCCCACCAGCATCTGCATATCGAGAAGCAGTCGGACGACCATGTCACGCGCACGCAGATGGCACAGCTCGACGATGCCGGCCGGGTGCGGGAACTGGCGCGTATGCTGGGTGGCGTCAAGCTCTCCGATCGCACGCTCGCCCACGCCCGCGAGATGCTGGCGGCCAGCCAGGGCGCCGCGCACTAAAGACGCTCGAATCCCAATTATCCAACGACAAACGCCGACCCTGGGGGTCGGCGCTTTTGGTATCCGGGTGGAAAGCGGACTTACTTCTTGATGCCATCCTGCCGCGTCGCCTTGGAACCGCGTGGGCGAACATAGAGTACCAGGGCGTGCTCTACCAGCTCATAGCCGTGCTCTTCGACGATCTCGCGCTGGCGCCGCTCGATCTCTTCGTCGTAGAACTCGACGATGTCGCCCGACTCCAGGTCCACCATGTGATCGTGGTGCTCTTCCTGTGACATTTCGAAGACGGCATGACCCCCATCGAAGTTATGTCGCACGACGAGACCGGCGGCCTCGAACTGGGTCAGTACGCGATAGACCGTGGCCAACCCGACGTCTTCCCCGGATTCCAGCAGCGCCTTGTAGACGTCCTCGGCGCTCATGTGGAGCTCTTCTTCCATCCGTGTCGCTTCGAGGATCTGCAGAATCTTGACACGCGGCAGAGTGACCTTCAGCCCCGCCTTGCGCAATTCTTGATTTTCGTCGGCCATGGTCGCTCTTCGCAGTAGCGTCTCGTGTCGGGTATGATCAATCCACGCAACGATAGTGAAAGACGGACTCAAATGCAAAACCTGATCAGAACGGTCGTACTCCTGCTCGCAGCATCTCTCATCACAGGCTGCAGCTACTTCGGTGTCTACAAGCGAGACATTCCTCAGGGCAACCTCATCACCCAGGACATGGTATCTCAACTTCACCCCGGCATGAGTCGGGAGCAGGTCGCCTACATCATGGGCACGCCGCTGATGGAAGCGCCCTTCTCTTCCGATCAGTGGGACTACGTTTTCTATCTCGACGAGGCCTACGGCGGCGCCGTCGAAAAGCGGCTGACACTGACGTTCGACAATGACCAGCTGGTCGACATCGCCAAATCCGGCGACATCGACTCCGATATCGAACTGAATCAGGACAGCGGTCCGGGACCAGCGGTCGAAGGCGCTGGCGAGAGCGCATCGATGCCGCATGTCGGTCCCAGCGGGATCTGACATCCGGCCGTGCGGGCGTGTCACCGCGTAGACGCTTTGGCCGCCCGCTCCCTTCTCGCTTGCTTGGGGTCGATCTCGAGCGGGCGATAGACCTCGAGGCGCTCGCCGGGCATCAGGCGGTAATTATCGGGATCACGCAGTTTCTCCCCGAAAATGCCTAGCGGCGCACTGGCGAAATCAGCCTCCGTAATGTTTTCGAAGTGACTGGCAAGGTCCGCTTGCTTCACCGCATCCCGAGCGCTCATGCCGGGTTCCAGCGGCACTGAAACGATGACCTGGCGCTCGGGCGTGGCAAAGGCGACTTCGACATTCGCCATGGAAAATCCTCAGTTCCGGTAGAGCTGGTCGGCACGGCGCGTAAAGGCATCGACCAGTTGCCCCGCCACCTGTTGGAACAGCCGGCCGAAAGCCATTCCCAGCAACCGGTTGCTGAACTCGAACTCCATCTCCAGTTCAATCTTGCAGGCCTCCTCGCCCATCTCGCGAAAGTACCAACGCCCCTTCAGACGCTTGAAGGGACCATCGACCAACGAGAGGTCGATGCGCGACGGCCGCTCCAGGTCGTTTCGCGTCGTCACGCTCTGCTCGACACCGCCCTTGGCCAGGGTCATGCGACCGATCAGGTAATCGTCTCCACGCTCGACGACGTTGGCTCGCCGACAGCCCGGTAGAAACTCGGGATAGCGTTCGAAATCATTGACCAGTTCGAACATCTCCTCCGGCGTATGCCGGACGAATGCGGACCGGTTAACGGTTGGCATAGGGATCTCCACTGATTTATCGCCCCAATGCGCGTATGATGGGCGACCGTTTTGCGAATGCTTGAATGGTATCACGCCTGCCCCTATATCTGTGGGCGTACCGGGTACAGCCGTGAAGAGGTGTCATGGGGAAAAAGAAAGGCAACGCGCCAGGCAACAACGTGATCGCCCAGAACAAGAAGGCCCGCTTCGAATACCATATCGACGAGACCTTCGAAGCCGGCCTTGCGCTGGCCGGCTGGGAAGTCAAGAGCTTGCGTGCCGGCAAGGCCCAACTGACCGACACCTATATCCTGGTCAAGAATGGCGAGGCGTGGCTGCTCGGCAGCCACATCATGCCGCTCAATACGGCGAGCACCCACGTGCTGGCGGACCCGACTCGGACGCGCAAGCTACTCTTGCATCGCAAGGAGATCGCCAAGATCTTCTCCAGAACGCAGGAGAAAGGGCATACCTGCGTGCCGCTCAAGCTTTATTGGAAGCGCAACATGGTCAAGTGCGAACTGGCCCTGGTTCGCGGCAAGCAGTTGCATGACAAGCGCGCCACGCAGAAGGAGCGCGACTGGAACCGCGAGAAGGCCCGGGTGATGCGTGATCACGCATGAGTTTCAAGTGTCCGGTGCGGCACTTGAGATAGCGTGGTCTCATCCCCATCTGCTAGAATGGCCGAGTTCCACGGGGGCGACATGGCTTCGACGCCGGTGACAATCCCTGAGGTGCATGCCGAGAGCGTAACGTATCTCGTAAATCCAACGTTACGATTAAATAGTCGCAAACGACGAAAACTACGCTCAGGGCGCACTGGCAGCGTAAAAACTGCTAGCTGTTAGCCTGGCCCCAAAGCGATGTGCCCATCCATCGCCGCGGGGATACGAGCTAAAGCTGATGGGACCGCGGATGTCAGCGCTCTCCTGACATTCGTTAAACCCTAGAGAGATCGCGAGGTGCAATCCTGCCCGTCGGAGTGCACCGAGTTAAATCCATAGACGGACCTAAGCATGTAGAGCCAATGGGTGAGTGCCGGCGGACGGGGGTTCAATTCCCCCCGCCTCCACCAAACACAGAACAGAATCAAGCACCTACGGGTGCTTTTTTCTTGCCTGTAGACCTGAAATGGTCTGTTTTAGGCATAGCGAGGTCAGCTTTTTGGTCAGCATCTGCCACCCACTCTTCTCCGAGTACCTGATGTTCGATCAGGCCTTCTTTCTGCTCTTGATCATGGTCCCACCCCGCGCCAAACAATCCCATCAGAATACTGACTCCATTACTCGTGCAGCTCTAGAGAATTGCCTCTCTACGTTTTCAGCAATTCAGCAGACTGTCGTTTCCGTGAGAAACCGAGTACCAGCCGCTTTCGCGGGCTTCATTCCTCTACTCTGACTGTAGTTTAAAAGCTACAATACCCAACCATGATCGAGCTGACGCACTACCTCACCGCTGACGGCCATGACCCTTTCCAAGCCTGGCTGGAAGCCACCAAGGCCAAGGATCGTCAGGCCGCCATGCGCGTGCTAACCCGGCTCAACCGCTTGGCCGCAGGCAATGTCGGCGACACCAAGGCCATTGGTGATGGAGTGCTGGAGCTGCGAATCGACTATGGCCCTGGCTACCGCGTGTATTACGCCAAGGTGGGTAGGCGCCTGGTCATGCTGTTAATCGGTGGGACCAAGAAGCGCCAGCAGGCCGACATCGAACAGGCCAAGGCGTTCCTGGCCGACCATCGAAGGAGAGCACGGATATGAAAAAGCACGACACTGCTGTTATCGAGATGCTGCGCGATGACCCGGACATGGCGCTCGACTACCTGCGCACCGCTTTCGACGAGCTGGACGAGGAAGGCGGCGAATCGGCCTTTCTGATGGCGCTGCGTCATGTGGTAGAAGCCCAAGGCGGCATGGCAGCGGTAGCCGAGCGGGCGAAGGTCTCACGCGAAAGCCTATACCGGGCACTGTCACCCAAGGGCAACCCGACCCTGCGCACCATGACCGCTGTCATAAGGGCGACTGGCATCCACTTCCACGACCTGGCCGCGCCACGACAAGCAGGATAACGAGTCACCAATGGGGCATATCTGGGGGCGCATTTTTCGGCGCAGGGAGAAAACCTTTTCTAGCCGCCGGATAGACGAGCTTTCAGTGGCTCCATCACCAAATCAGAAAGCACCTCGATGGAGGTGCTTTTTTCGTTGTTGATCTCGAGTGACTGCCGCGGCGCTGCTGGCCGGCAGCCCATGCTCGCTCGTCATTTCATCGGCTGGCGGTCATGACGCGCTCAAGGTCGTCACTCTTGCATTTGAAGGCGGAACAGTCCGCACAGCGGACATCTTCAGCGATTTCGCTGAGCGCCGGCAGCAGGAACCGCTTGCCTCCGCAGACGTTGCAGCGCAAATCCAGTGTGACGTTCCACATGATCTTTCCTACCTATGATGTGGCGAGCTCTCGAGAGAGCTGCCGTCGTGACGTTGGTACTCTTCCCTGCGCTCAGGCGCGAATCCCCATCTCCCGAGCCATGGCCCGAGATTTCAGACAGGTCTCGATGAGGAAGGAGTGCGTGTGGCGTTCATCGAACGCTTGGCGAGTCTCCAGGAATTCCCCACAATCGCTGCAGTGGATCTCGTCCCACTCGCAGCTGCTGTTCGGAGACATGGCCTTCTCGCTACCGCAACGTGGACAGCTGATACGATGATGCATGTGAACCCCTCCTTGGCTTCGACATCAGATAACCATGAGAAGCATAGCTCACATCATGCCCTTGGGTATCCAACTTAGACGCGTCTTCTGCAAGTTATGCCTCGTCGTCATTCACGGCGATCCGCTTCGGCCTCTAAAAAGACGCCGCTGCGTGGCAATATTTCCGAGATTGGCTAGCCTCAAAGTCCGTCGGCGCGCTTGGCTTCGCATTGGCGAAGGGATGTTACGCTAAGGAGCGCGGGTGGTTACGGATCATCGATTCATCTTCATGACAGGAGGTTACAGCGTGACGATTCTTCATTCTGAGCGCTGGCTGCGCCATTGGCTGTTGTTGCTCTTGCTGGCATTCACCGTGCCGGTACTGGCGCAAGCACAAGACAGTGGCGCCGGGGAACAGGAAGCCCCGCGGGAGCCCGCCTATTCGACGATGGCGGATCTGCTCGAAAACGAACAGTCGCGCCAGGCATTGATCGATCAATTGAGGCAGCTGGCTGCCCAGCAGGAGAACGGCGAGCGCACTCAGGCCCCGGAAGCGGCGTCAGGCGAAGCCGCGCCGGCCGACGAGGAGAGCGCAGCTCAGGGCGAGGCTTCGGCTCAATCCCCGCCTGACGAAAGCACAGGAAGCGTCTCCTTCCCTCGACATCTGGCAGAAATTACCAGCGGTTTCGCGAACGATATCGGCGGGCAATTCACGGCGCTGGCCAGCATGGTCGCCGGCTTCTTCAGTAGTGGCAATGCTGCCGCCAGCAGTGGCCCCGCTTTTGACATGAGCGACTTTCTCAACGCCGCGTTCGAGCTGGGCATGGTGATCATCGCCACAGTAGTGGTGTTTATGCTTCTGCGCGGTCTGGTGCGCCCATTGTTCGCCAAGTTCAGTCGCTGGTCCCTGGGAGGCGAAGGCCGCAGCCATCTGCTGCGGGTCATCGTTGCTGTCGTGCTGGCAGCCGTCGTCGACGTCATCGTGGTGGTTCTCGCCTACGTCGTCGGCAATCTGGTCGCGACCTTCCTGGTAGGCGAAAGCGGCAACCTCAATACGCGCTTCTCACTGTTCCTCAACGCCTTCTTGATGATCGAACTCTTCAAGTGCGCCTTGCGCGTGCTGTTCGCGTCGCGCCACGAGGGGCTGCGGTTGTTGCCCATCGAGGCGGCCCAGGCACGCTATTGCAATCGCTTTCTGGCAGCGCTGGCCGGCTTCATCGGTTACGGCATGCTGGTCGCGGTACCGATCCTGAACGTCAGCCTGTCGATGGCCTTCGGCAAGGCCGTCAGTGTATTGATCATGCTGATCGCATTGCTGAGCGCCCTCACCATCATACTCAAGAAGCGCATCCCGGTACGCGATCTGATCATCCACAAAGCCGACGAGGCGACGATGTCGGCGTCACGCGTCGCCTTGCGGCTGCTGGCGCGCGTCTGGCATGTCATCGCCCTGCTCTACGCATTCATGGTTTTCGGTGTCACCCTGCTGCATCCACAAACCGCCTTGCCGTTCGTCCTCATCGCCACGCTGAAAACGATTGTCTACATCGGTCTCGGCATGTTGGTATCGGGACTGCTGACGCAACTGATCGGGCGTCGCATCACGCTCTCCGACGAGATCCGCGCGCGCCTGCCAATGCTGGAGTCGCGGCTCAACTCCTATATTCCGACCTTCCTCAAGGTCATTCGCGCCATCATCCTGATCGCCGTGGTGATGTATACGCTGGATGCCTGGGGCGCCTTCGATCTCGCCGCGTGGTACGCCACCGAGGCCGGCGCGCACACCGTGGCGACCGTCATCCATATCATCCTGATCCTGGCGGTGGCGGCGATCATCTGGATCGCGCTGGCGAGCCTGATCGAGAATTTCCTGAATCCGGATACCGGTAGCGGCGCGCCCACCGCCCGTGCCCAGACGCTGCTGAGCCTGTTCCGCAACGCGCTGGCGATCACCCTTGTGATCATGACGCTGATGATCGTGCTGTCGGAGATCGGCATCAACATCGGGCCATTGATCGCCGGTGCCGGGGTATTGGGCCTGGCCATCGGTTTCGGTGCCCAGAAACTGGTGCAGGACGTGATCACCGGCATCTTCATCCAACTCGAAAACGCCATGAATACCGGCGATGTCGTCACCGCCGGCGGTGTCACCGGAACGGCCGAACGCATCAGCATCCGCTCGGTGGCGATTCGCGATCTTGCCGGCACCTATCACATCGTGCCGTTCTCCTCGGTGGATACGGTCTCCAATTTCATGCGCGAGTTCGCCAACCACGTAGGCGAGTACGGTATCGCCTATCGCGAGGATATCGACTACGCCATCGAGCAGCTACAGGCCGCCTTCGAGGAGTTGAAAGCCAGCGAGGAGTGGGGCCACAAGCTGCTGGCGCCGATGACCGTCGCCGGCGTGGTGGCACTGGCCGACAGCTCGGTCAATATCCGCGTGATGATCAAGACCACGCCAGGCGATCAGTGGGGCGTGGGTCGCGCCTACAACCGTCTGGTCAAGATCTACTTCGACAAGGCCGGCATCGAGATTCCGTTCCCGCATACCACGCTCTACTTCGGCGAGGATCGTGACGGTTCGGCGCCGCCCGCCCATGTACGCATATCGCGCGACGGTCGGCGGGACATTCCGAGTACTGCCGACGAGAAAACGCCATCAGAACCCGACACCACGCCATCGGACGAGACGCATCGCATACCGACCCACGACGACGTCGATGACGACGGCGGGGATGAGCGCTGATCGCTTGGGGTAATAAGGCCGCCTTCGGGCGGCCTGTTCATGCGAGACGCTCCCCGTTCAAGCCAGCGCCGAGCATCGCCGCGCCGCGTACGCCACTTGCCGCCCCGAAGCGGGAGCGCACGATCATCGGCACGTCGACGCCGGCAAACAGGTGCCGACGAAGCGCCGCGGGCAGCGAGTCGACGATCTCGTCCAGCGTGGACAACCCGCCGCCGATCACGATCGTCTGCGGAGACAGCAGCTTGACCACGTTGGCCAACGCCCCGCCAAGCAGATCCAGATGGCATTCGTGCGCCAGCCGGGCCGAACGCTCGTGCGCCAGCAGCGCCCGGTGCCACTGCTCGGCAGACGATGACTCGCCGCCGAAATGGCAGTGCAGCCTGACCAGCCCTGGGCCGGCGATATAGGTTTCGAGGCAACCTTCCAGACCGCATCCGCAATCGAGCAGCGGCAGGCCGTAGCGCTCGCGGGCGGCGGCGGGCAAGGGTAGATGTCCCCACTCGCCGGCAAAGCGTCCGGCGCCGGTCAGCAAGCGGCCCTCGACGATCGCGCCGCCTCCGGCGCCAGTGCCGAGTATCGCGCCAAACGCGTGTGTGGCGCCTTCCGCCGCGCCACCGGGGCCGGTCTCGGAGACGATGAAGCAGCGGCTGTCGTTGTCGATGACGAAGGCGCGATCGAAGCGGCCCGACAACGCCGGCGCGAGCGGCAGATCACGCAGTCCGGGCAGGTTGGCCGTCACCAGGCAGCCGCGATCATCGATCACCCCGGGAAAGCCGAGCCCCAGCGTACCGCGCGCGCCGCTTCGTCGGTCGGCCTCCGCCACCATCGCGGCCAACAGCGTCAGCAGTGCCGCGCCATCCTCGGCCGGCGTCGGCTCACGCCAGTGGTCGAGCCGCTGCCAGTGGCGATCGAAGATGGCGATCTCGGTCTTGGTTCCACCAACGTCGATGCCGTAGTGCATGGAAAGTCCTCGCATGGCGATGCCTATCGCCACGGCCAAGAAAAAAGGCGCCCGCAGGCGCCCAGGAGAGCAATCGGTCGAGGTCGCCGTACGCGCCGTCAGCGGGTCATGTCGCTGGGCTGTGGCAGCGCCGGCAGCGACTTGTCCAGCAGCGTGACGCTCTGGCGATAGTAGAGCTGGCTCTTGCTGTGGTCGCCGAGGTTGGCGTAGAGCCGTGCCAGTTCGGCGCAGACCACCCCGCTCGGACGCTGCCGCTGGCTCGCCTCGAAATACTCCTGCGCCTTGCCCCAGTAGGCATTGCGCAGCGACAGCCGGCCCAACGTCAACAGCAGGTCGGGGTCGTTGGGACGCTCCTGCAGCCACTTCTCGGCATACACCAGCTGGCGCGCGGCATCGACGTTGAGCAGGCCATAGCGCAATACCAGTCGCGTGTCCCAGTGCTCCTTCAGCGCGTTGCGTAACAGGCGCTCGGCATCGCCCTCTTCGCCCCCCTTGATCAGCGCATCGCTGTAAAGCAGCACCAGCTCGACATCGCCGCGCAGCGCATCGGGCATGTCCGCCCACAGCGAGCGCACCCGCTGCAGGTTGCCTTCCTGTCGCGCCGCCTGAATGAGCAGTTCGCGGTAAGCGCGCGGCTCGAGTTCACGTCGCTCGTCTTCGGTGATCAGATGATGCTTGTCGAGGCGCGGCAGCAGTCGGCGCAGGCCGTCCCAGTCGTTGACGCTGAGATAGGCCTGCTTGAGCAGCTTGAGTACCTGGGGATGCTCGGGAAGCTGCTGCTCGAGGCGCGTCAGCGTCGCCAGCGCCTCCTCGAACTGCTGCCGGTCGAGCATCAGTTGCGCCTGTACCAGGCCGACCGCGGTATCGGCGCCCTCGGTGCTGTGGTGTGCCCGCTTGAGCAGCACGTCGGCCTGTTCGTAACGCCCTTGATAGTGGGCCGCCAGCGCCGCCGAGAGATAGTTGACCAGCGGCGTTCCGGAGTCGTCCGCGGCCTTGGTCAGCGCCTTCTCGGCGCGTTTCCAGCGGCCTTCCGCCAGCGCCACCAGGCCGCGCACCGTACGCTTCATTGCGGTGCGGTGGCGGGTGCGACTGTTCCATACCTTGAGCCGGCTGACCGGACGACGCAGGCGCATCAATGCGCGCAGCGCGAAGTGCAGCACCAGAAAGGCGATCAGCAGCAGCACGCAGCCGAACCAGAACGAAGTCTGGATGGAGGTGTCGCCGACACGAATGAACCAGTAGCCCGGCAGCGACTGCATCAGCTGCCCGAACAGTGCGCCGACCGCCAGACCGAAGACGATCAGCAGGATCAGCTTTCTCATGCGCCCTCTCCCCGTGCCGATCCGCCTTGCGATCCGCCGCTGCCGTCAGCATTACCGAAGCGCTGCTCGATGAAGCGCTTGAGCAACTGCGAGGACTCGCTGATGTCGGGCAGTTCGGGGCGCACGTTCTTGTCGCGCAGCGACTGCAGTTTCTCGAGGGAATTGGCCACACCGTCGTTGTCGGTGGCGTAATAGCCCTCGATCAACTCACGCGCCTTGTCGAGGCTGGCCTGGTAGAGCTTCGGCTCCGACTTCAGCAACGCCAGTTGCGCCTGCTCCAGCAGCAGACGCACGTTCTGGCGCAGATAGGACTCCTGCTCGGGCGTGATCAGTGCCTCCAGCGGCTGGTCGTGCCGGCGCACGGTGACCAGATCCTTCAGTTCGCGTCCCAGCGTCGCCAACTGCTCGCGCCAACCGCCGGTCGGCTTGGCATCGCCCTTGCCCGCCGCGATCTCTTCGATGTCCTGCTTGAGCGGCAATCGGGCCAACTGCTCCTGCTGCGCCATCAGCGCCAGATAAATGCCGGTACGATCGATCACCGGCACCGAGTCGAGCGCCGCCAGCTCGGACTGGATCGCCCGGCGGATCGGAACCAGCGCCGGATTGTCCGCCTCGCGCAGACGATTGTCGGCGGCGTTCAACAGCGCCTTGGCGCCGTTGACGTCGCGCTCGAGCTGCAGCCGCTGGTTGGCCAGCCGCAGCAGATACTCGGCTTCGGCATGCAGCCACTCGCGCGGGTCGGCCTGCTGCTGCTGGGCGAGCTCCTTGAGCACCTTGTCCAGGGTCTTGTCGAGATTCTGGCGGTACTGATCGAACTCGCCGCGCATCATGTTGAGCGTTTGCTGACGGCTCTGATCCAGATCGCCGACGCGGGACTCGAGCTCGCTGAGCGAACTGCGGTTGGCGCTGACCTGGCTCAACTGCGCCTGTTGCCGTTCGAGCTTCTGCCACCCCAGATAGCCCAACACGACGACCACGAGCGCCAGCAGCACGACCAGAACCAGCGCCAGCAGACCGAGCTTGCCGCTCTTGTCCTTGCCACCGCTGCCGCCACCTGCCTTGGGGCCGGTGGGCGGAGGAGGCGCCTTGCCGTCCGTCTTGGCACGGGCATCGGGAGCGCTCGATCCGGCGGCCTCGTTCGCTTTACCGGCCTTGGCGGGTTGTGCGCTGCTGCCAGGCTTGTCGCCCGCGGCTTTCTTGTTGGCGCCTGATGGCGCGTTGCCCGATGAGGGCCGTTCGACGCTTTTGTTTGCCGGCTTGGTACCTGCCGGCTTGGGGCTTGCCGATTTGGCGTCCGATGCGCCGCCCCCGCCCTTCGACGGCGCTCCGGCGGGTTTCGAGGAGGAAGGTTCGTCTTTCGTCGCTGGCTTGGCGACATCCGGCTTGATCGGGTCGGTCTGATCAGCGGAATCGGCTGGCGATGACGTGGACGGGGCTTGGCTGCTGTCGGATGTCGACGCGGCAGTCGACGAAGCGGTCTTGTCCTGCCCGGCGTTCCGGGCCTCGCCGTCGTCGGCCTTCTTGTCGGAAGCGGATGTCGACTGCGGTTGTTGATCGTTTCGTTGCTTGCTCATCTACGCTTGCCTTTTTCGTGATCACCCTGATCGAAGGTGGCACCCTGCCGCCCGCAGACCGCACTCACCGCGGCGGTCAATGCCGCAGGCGTTGCACCGGACGCCACATGAGGCGAGCCGAACCCCAGCGTCCCCGCCAGTGTAGCCAACCGTCGACTCGAGACGATTAGCGGTTGGTTCAACGCCACCGGGCCACACCATGTGACCAGATGTTGCAATATTTCCCCGCTGGTCACCACCAGCGCCCCGAATTCTCCCCGCGCCAGCCATTGATCCGCGGGCGGTGTCGGTGGCTGGTAACGCCGACGATAGAGCGACAGCGTCTCGACCTCGGCGCCCCGCTCACGCAGACGTTCGCCGAGCAGCTCTCGCCCACCGTCACCGCGCGCCAGCAGCAGGCGCTTGCCGGCGACCGCCTTGAGCGAGGCGACTTCGAGCAAGGCTTCGCTGTGCTCGCCAATACCCGCAGGCGGCAACACGGCCGGCACACCCAGTTCGGCCTTGAGCGCCTGTGCCGTCGCCTGCCCCACGGCGTAAAAGCGCAGGCGCTGCGGCAACTGCGGCCAGTATGACGCAATGGCCTCGGCAAGACACGCCGCCGCCTGCGGACTGACCACGATAATGCCTTGAAACAGATCGAGATCGAGTAGTGCAGCCCGGCCCGCCGCATCCAGCGGCCGCGTTTCGAACCGCAGCACGTCGAGCGACGCCACGTCGAAGCCGGCGGCAGCCAGCGACTGCGCCAGCACCGCACCACGCGCGCCGGGGCGCGTGATCAATACGCGTTCGCCCATCAGGCGTTACCGTAGACCTCGGCGAGGATCTCTCCCGCGCCCTGATCGAGCAGCGATTCGGCCACGCGGATGCCCAGCGCCTCCGGTTCCATGGCCGATCCGCGGGCCTCGGCACGCAGCACCTGCGAACCGTCGGGATGGCCGACCAGCCCGCGCAGCCATAATGTGTCGCCCTCGTCTTCGAGCACCGCGTAGCCGCCGATCGGCACCTGGCAACCGCCGTCGAGACGGGTATTCATCGCCCGCTCGGCGCGCACGCGGGTCGCCGTCGGCGCATGATCCAAGGGCGCCAGCAGTGCAACCAGTTCGGCATCGCCATGACGGCATTCGATGCCCAGCGCGCCCTGGCCACAGGCGGGCAGGCTCTGCTCCGGGGTCAGCTCCGCGGTGATGCGATCCGCCAGTCCCAGGCGCTGCAGGCCGGTCGTCGCCAGGATGATGGCGTCGAAATCCCCGGCGTCGAGCTTGCCCAACCGCGTCTGCACGTTGCCGCGCAGCGACAGCACTTCGAGATCCGGGCGCTGGGCACTGATCTGCAAACCGCGCCGCAGGCTGGAGGTGCCGACCCGCGCGCCCTGGGGCAGTGCTGCGAGGCTGGCATAGTCATTGGAGACGAAGGCATCGGTCGGTGCGCCGCTCTCGAGGATTACCGACAACCCGAGACCGTCGGGAAACTGCATCGGCACGTCCTTCATCGAGTGCACGGCGATATCGGCGCGGCCGTCGAGCATCGCCTCCTCGAGTTCCTTGACGAACAAGGCCTTACCGCCGATTTTCGCCAGCGGCGTATCGAGAATCTTGTCGCCACGGGTGGAGAGCGGCACCAGTTCCACGGTCAGCTGCGGATGCTGGCGTTCCAGCAGCGCCTTGACGTGTTCGGCCTGCCATAGCGCCAGCGCGCTCTTGCGGGTCGCGATTCCCAATCTGTTAGCGTCGAGCACGCCGGTCTCCGAATCGTTGGGGCACGACCGAACGGCACCGCGCCGGTGCCGTTCGAACGTTGCAAAGTGGATGTTCGCCATCGCGAACCTGGGGCTGCATGATAAAGCAGTCCCGGGACGAGTAAAAATCGCGCCGGGATTACATCGACGCATCCCGCCGGCGCACGCCGCCTCCCCAATCCACGCGATACGCCGAGGTCGACTCTGGTACACTCTGAGCATCGTTTCGCAGGTACTTATCTTCGCAAAACCTAGGCAGAGCTCGATTTCGATGACGCAGGCAACCAACCAATCCTGGGGCGGACGTTTCAGCGAGCCCACCGACGCATTCGTCGCCGCCTTCACCGCTTCGATTCCCTTCGACAAGCGTCTCTATCACCACGATATCCGCGGTTCGATCGCCCATGCCACCATGCTGGCCCGCGTCGGCGTACTCACCATCGAGGAGCGCGACCGCATCGTCGAAGGGCTCAAGGAGATCGAGGCCGAGATCGAACGCGGCGAGGTCGAGTGGTCGATCGCGCTGGAAGACATACACATGAACGTCGAGGCGCGGCTGACCGACAAGATCGGCGTCACCGGCAAGAAGCTGCATACCGGGCGCTCGCGCAACGACCAGATCGCCACCGACATCCGGCTCTATCTGCGCGACGAGATCGACGCCGTGGCCGCCGAACTCGCCCGCCTGCGCAGCGGCCTGATCGAGCTGGCCGAGCGCGAGGCGGACACCATCATGCCCGGCTTCACCCATTTGCAGACCGCGCAGCCGGTGACCTTCGGCCACCATCTGCTGGCCTGGCAGGAGATGCTCGCCCGCGATCACGAGCGCCTGCTCGACTGCCGCAAGCGGGTCAACGTGCTGCCGCTGGGCGCCGCCGCCCTGGCCGGCACCACCTACCCCATCGACCGCCACGTCACCGCCGAGTTGCTCGGCTTCGAGCGCCCGGCGGAGAATTCGCTGGATGCGGTCAGCGACCGCGACTTCGCGATCGAATTCACCGCCTTCGCCAGCATTCTGCTGATGCACCTGTCGCGCATGAGCGAAGAACTGGTGCTGTGGGCCAGCGCCCAGTTCGACTTCGTCAACCTGCCGGACCGTTTCTGTACCGGCTCGTCGATCATGCCGCAGAAGAAGAACCCGGACGTGCCCGAGCTGGTGCGCGGCAAGACCGGTCGCGTCTACGGCCATCTGCTGAGCCTGCTGACGCTGATGAAGTCCCAGCCGCTGGCCTACAACAAGGACAACCAGGAGGACAAGGAACCGCTGTTCGATACCCTCGATACGGTCAAGGGCTGCCTGCGCGCCTTCGCCGACATGGCGCCGGCACTCGAGGCGAAAGCCGACAACATGTTCGAGGCCGCGCGCCGTGGTTTCTCCACCGCCACCGACCTGGCCGACTACCTGGTACGCGCCGGAGTGGCGTTCCGCGACGCTCACGAAATCGTCGGCAAGGCGGTCGCCTACGGCATCGAGCAGCGCAAGGATCTCTCCGAGATGTCGCTCGAGGAGCTCCAGCGCTTCTCCGACGCGATCGGCGAGGATGTCTTCGAGGTGCTGACGCTGGAAGGCTCGGTCGCCGCACGCAACCATATCGGCGGTACCGCGCCGGATCAGGTGCGTGCCGCGGCCCAACGCGCGCGCGAGGCACTCGACGCACTGCAGGAGAGCCATAATGTCGCGTAACATTCCGGCCATCTTCCAGCAGCTATCGAAGCCACTGGCGCTGTCGCTGCTGACCCTGTCGCTGCTGGCGCTGTCCGGCTGCGGCCAGAAGGGCCCGCTCTATATGCCGGGCGATAGCGAGTCGGCCGAGACCTACGATCCGCAGAATGCCCACGAAGACACTCCCGGAACCAACGCCGGGAGCGACGACGAGCAACAGCGGGCGGACGACACACCGCAAGCGACCCCTGCCCCCGCGGCCCCCCAGCCGAACGCCGAGGAGTTACCGTGACGTTCGACGCTTTTTCCGTTCGCGACGGCGTGCTGCACGCCGAAGAGATCGCCCTGGATCGGCTCGCCGAGCAGTACGGTACGCCCTGCTATGTCTATTCGCGTGCCGCACTGACGCGCCACTTCCGCGCCTACAGCGATGCCCTGGGCGACATGCCGCACCTCGTCTGCTACGCGCTCAAGGCCAACTCCAACCTCGCGGTGCTCGACGTGCTGGCGCGGCTCGGCGCCGGTTTCGACATCGTCTCGGTGGGCGAACTCGAGCGCGTGCTGGCCGCTGGCGGCGACCCGGCCAAGGTGGTCTTCTCCGGCGTCGCCAAGCAGGCCAGCGAGATGGCCCGCGCGCTGGAGGTTGGGATCAAGTGCTTCAACGTCGAATCCCGCCCGGAACTCGAACGTCTCGACCAGGTTGCCGCCGAACGTGGGCAAGTCGCCAACGTGTCGATCCGCGTCAATCCCGATGTCGACGCCAGGACGCATCCCTACATCTCCACCGGTCTCAAGGCCAACAAGTTCGGGGTCGCCGCGGAAGAGGTGTTCGATCTCTATCGCTGGGCGGCCGAGCGGCCGCATCTCAAGGTGGTCGGGCTCGACTGTCACATCGGCTCGCAGCTGACCGAACTCTCGCCCTATCTGGACGCCCTCGACCGGCTGCTGGTACTGATCGACCGGCTCAAAGAGCACGGTATCGCCATCGAGCATCTCGACCTGGGCGGTGGCCTGGGCGTGACCTACCAGGACGAACGTCCGCCGGCGGCCGGAGATTTCGTCGACGCGGTGCGCACACGTCTGGAAGGCCGCAATCTGACGCTATTGCTGGAGCCGGGTCGTTCGATCGCCGCCAACGCCGGCGTGCTGTTGACCCGGGTCGAATATCTCAAGCCCGGCGAGACCAAGAATTTCGCCATCGTCGATGCCGGCATGAACGACCTGATCCGGCCGTCGCTGTATCAGGCGTGGCAACGCATCGAGCGCGTCGACACCCGGGCTGCGCGGGACAGCGCCGTCTACGATGTGGTCGGCCCGATCTGCGAAAGCGGCGACTTCCTCGGCCAGGCCCGCGAGCTGGCCATCGCCGAAGGCGACCTGCTGGCGGTGCGTTCCGCCGGTGCCTACGGTTTCGTCATGGCCTCGAACTACAATAGCCGCGGCCGGCCGGCCGAGGTGATGGTCGACGGCGATGCGAGCCATCTGGTACGCCAGCGTGAAACTCTGGAATCGCTGTGGGCCCTGGAGTCACGCTTGCCAGAGAAATCGCGACTGCCGGAGAGTGTTTGATGCTGCTGAACTTCACCAAAATGCACGGCCTGGGCAATGACTTCATGGTGATCGACCTGATCAGCCAGCGTGCCTACCTGCGTGAAGAGCAGATTCGCCGGCTGGCCGATCGCCACTTCGGCATCGGCTTCGACCAGTTGCTGCTGGTCGAGCCGCCACGCCAGCCGGACATGGATTTCCGCTACCGGATTTTCAACGCCGACGGCGGCGAGGTGGAAAACTGCGGCAATGGAGCGCGCTGTTTCGCCCGCTTCGTGATCGACCAGCGCCTGACCCACAAGCGCGAGCTCAAGGTCGAGACCCTCGGCGGTCCGCTGACGCTGCAGGTCGACGATGACGGCCGGGTACGGGTCGACATGGGCGCGCCGCGCTTCGCCCCCGCCGAGGTCCCGTTTTTGGCCGACGAGGACCGGCCGCTGCACCGGCTCGAGGTCGACGGTCGTACGCTCGAGCTCAGCGTCGCTTCGATGGGCAATCCCCACGCCGTGCTGCGGGTCGACGACGTCAATACGGCTCCGGTGGTGGAACTCGGGCCGAAGCTGCAGCAGCATCCGAGTTTCCCGCGCCAGGCCAATATCGGTTTCATGCAGGTCGAATCAGCGCATGCCATCCGCCTGCGCGTGTTCGAGCGCGGCAGCGGCGAGACGCTCGCCTGCGGTACCGGCGCCTGCGCGGCGGTCGCCTGCGGCATTCGTCGCGGCCTGCTCGAAAGTCCCGTCGACGTCGAATTGCGCGGCGGCAGGCTGACGCTGGAGTGGGCCGGCGGCGACGCACCGATGATCATGACCGGCCCCGCCGAGCGGGTCTTCGAGGGCCGTATCGCGCTGAACTGAAAACGGCCCGGCAATGAACCGGCCAAAACAAGGGAACAAGAAGCCTCTGATCAACGTTATGAGCGCAGGCAAGACAAGGCGCAACGACCGTCGGGAGTAACAGCCGAAGGCTGGCCCGAAGGGTGAGCGTAGCGAATCAAAATCAACGAAACGGCGGAATTTACGGGGGTGTAAATGAGCATGTTGAGTTGATTTTTAACGCAGTATGGCCCAGCGGAATAGTGAATCAGAGGTTTCTTGGAGGAGAACAACCGCATGTCACGTGCCCAAGTCCCCGAGCCGCGCCAGACGCTGGACCCCGAGCGGGTCGCCGAATGGCTGGCACAGCACACCGACTTCTTCGTCGGACGCGAGGGGCTATTACAACAACTCAAGGTGCCGCACCCCAACATTCCCGGCGCCGTCTCGTTGCTCGAGCGTCTGGTCGTCGATCTGCGCCACCGCGCCGAGGATGCCGAATGGCGCCTGGAGAACCTGCTCGAATCGGCGCGCTACAACGAGGCGCAGTATCGGCGCACCCGCGACCTGATCCTCGGGCTGATCGAGGCCGAGGACGTCGACGCGCTGGCCCAGGCACTGTCGACCCAGCTGGCCGAGCGCTTTCGCACCCAGGCCATCGGCCTGTGGCTGGAGGCGCCCAAGGCGTGTCACGCCACGCCACGCAACCCCCATGCGTGGCAAGCGCCGCGTTTTGCGCTGACCGAAGACGCGCGCCAGCGCCTGGAAGTCCTGCTCAACGAGCAGACCAGCCGTTGCGCCACGCTGGACCGCGAGGATTGGCAGGCACTGCTGCCGCACTGCAATGCCCCCGAGGAATCCGGCTCCTGCGCCATCACCCGGCTGACGCAAGGCGAACCGCTGGGCTTTCTGATTCTGGCCAGCCATGACGGCGAACATTTCCGCGCCACGCTGGATACGCTGTTTACCGAGTATCTGGGCGAAGTGGTCAGCCGACTACTGATCCGTGCCGAGGGTAGCGGTGCGAACCGCGGTTGAAGATTTCCTGCGACGATTGGCGCAGCGCGCCAGTCCCGCGACGGTGGATGCCTATCGCCGCGATATCGCCCACCTGACCGCCTGGATGGAAAGCCAGGGCATCCATTGCTGGTCCGCGCTCGACGTCGGCCTGCTCAGGCGTTATCTGGCCCACGAGCGCACCCGCGGTCTGGCACCGCGGACCCTGGCGCGGCGGCGCGCGGCGCTGTCACGCTTTGCCGACGCGCTGGTCGGCCAGGGCGAGCTCGATCACAACCCGGTCCAGCTGACCCAGGCACCACGTCAGCCGCGTCACCTGCCCAGCCCGGTGGATATCGATCTGCTCGGCCGCTTCCTCGACACACCGCATGACGACGATCCGCTCGCGATCCGCGATCAGGCCATGCTGGAATTGTTCTACTCCTGCGGCCTGCGTCTGGCCGAACTGGCGGCACTCGATCTCGCCAGCCTCGATGCCCGCCATGTCCGCGTCGTCGGCAAGGGTGGCAAGCCGCGTCAGGTGCCGCTCGGCCGACGCGCCGCCGAAGCCGTGCGCGAGTGGCTCGGCATTCGCAGCACGCTGGCCGGCGACGGCGAAACGGCGCTGTTCGTCGCCCAGCACGGTGGCCGCCTGGGGCACCGCGCGATCCAGACCCGACTGGCGCAGGCCGCCAAACGTCGTGGCCTGCCCGAGCATCTGCACCCGCACCGGCTGCGCCACTCCTTCGCCAGCCATCTGCTGGAATCGAGCCAGGATCTGCGCGCGGTTCAGGAGCTGCTCGGCCATGCCAATCTGTCGACCACCCAGATCTATACCCGCCTCGACTGGCAACAGCTCGCCGAGGTCTACGACCAGGCCCATCCTCGCGCGCGGCGCAAGCCGGCCTCCTCCCCTGACGAGAGCTGAACGTCATGTCCCTGGACGCCATTACCTTCGACCTCGACGATACGCTGTGGCACAACGGCCCGGTCATGGCCCATGCCGAACCCACGCACTATCAGTGGCTGGGCGAACAGATCGACGCCCTGAAAATCGTCTCCACGCCGCTGGCCGAAGCCTTCCCGCTGGAAGCCTATCAGCGCCACCGCCAGGCATTGATGCGACGCTTTCCGCTCCAGCGCGGCGACCATAGCTGGATTCGCGAGCGCGCGATGTTCGAGATCCTGGTCGAGCATGGCCTGCCCCGGACGGAAGCCGAACGCTGGGCGGCGGCCGGATTCGAGCAGTTCATGGCGCTGCGCCACACCATCACGCCCTATCCGGAAGTCGCGCCGATGTTCGAGGCCTGGGCGCGTCGCTACCGGCTCGGCATCATCACCAACGGCAACGTCGACGTGCGCCGGCTGTCGCTGGACCACCACTTCGACGCGATCATCCTCGCCGGCGAGATGCACGCCCCCAAGCCGGACTCTCGCCCGTTCCTCTCGGCGCTGGCCCGGCTCGGTGCGCAACCCTACCGCGCGCTGCATGTCGGCGATTCCTGGGAGGAGGACGTGCTCCCCGCGCAGCGGCTCGGCATGCACGCTGTATGGATCGACGCCAAGGACGAAGGCGAGCGGGAGCTGCCGCCTCGGGTGACGCGGGTGACCCACGTGCGGGAGCTGCCGGGGATCGTTGCCCAGCTGGATCGTCGGCAGACTTGAAGTCATCCGGCGCCACGCCAATCGGATGGCTTATTCCCGTTTCAGCAGATCACGACTGTTCGAGACTTGACCACTCTCGTGCTCGTTGACGTGAGGGGCAAGACCCGAGCACGAGCGATCGTCATCCAGCGCCGTCCTGAATAGGCGTCATTGGGGTGGCACATTCAGTGGGAGGTGAATTCAGCAGAGATTCGAATGAGTCGATAGTCCAGGTGGATATTAATCGGCCAACCAACGATCCATGACAGCGTAAGCCTGATCCAGCCCCTGGCGCTTGAGCGAGGAGAACAGTTGCACGCTGACCAGGTCTTCCCACTCGGCCAGCCGCTTCCTGACCTGCTGCAGCGAGGCCTTGGCCGGCCCCTGCTTCAGCTTGTCGGCCTTGGTCAGCAGGATATGCACCGGCAACTCGCGGTCGTCGGCCATTTCCAGTAGCTGAACGTCGAACTCGCTCAGCGGATGACGCACGTCCATCAGCAGAATGAGACCGGCCAACGAGCGGCGGCGATGCAGATAGTCGGCCAGATGCGCCTGCCACTCCTTCTTCATCGCCTCCGGCACCTTGGCGTAACCGTAGCCGGGCAGATCGACCAGCCGTCGAGCCTCGTCGTTCTGCAGCGTAAAGAAGTTGATCAACTGGGTGCGCCCCGGCGTCTTCGAGGTCCGCGCCAGCGCCTTCTGCTGGGTCAGCGTATTGATCGCGCTGGACTTGCCGGCGTTGGAACGGCCGGCGAACGCTATCTCGACGCCGTCGTCGGCCGGGCATTGGGCCAGCGTCGGCGCACTGATCAGAAAGCGGGCCGTTTGGTAGTTGAGGCGGTTTGGCGTCGCGGTCATGGCGGGGCTCTGGCGGCGGTACGAGGGGAATTCGGCGCGCAGTGTAACATGCAGCCCCGCCGGATGAGCGCCGTGCGGGTCTACGCTTTCCGTCGCATTTCTGTCAGGCTAGCCTGATAGGGTCGGTAGCAGGCTAGCAAGAACCGATGGAACCTCCGAGCCCCTTTGGCGCTCCAACAGCACGCAGTCTGATATCACCAACAAGCCTTTCTGACATTCAGGAGCAGTAACGCATGATCAAGTCGTTTGTGGCGCTATTGGCCGGCATCACGTTCTCGGGCGCCGTCATGGCGGCGGATATCGTCGAAGGCCAGGACTACGAAGTCGTCGACGAGCCGATGAAAACGGAAGTTCCGGCGGACCAGATCGAGGTCACCGAAGTGTTCTGGTACGGCTGCCCGCACTGCTACGCCCTGGAAGGTCCGCTCAACGAATGGGTTGCCGAGCTCCCCGACGACGTCACCTTCGACCGTATGGCGGCACCGCTCGGACAGGTCTGGGAACAGCATGCCAAGGCCTTCTATGCGGCCGAACAACTCGGCATCGAAGAGAAACTGCGCCAGGACTTTTTCGACGCCATCCACAAGGGCGGCCAGCGCCTGACCGACGAGGACGACATTGCCGAGTTCTTCACCGACTACGGCGTCAGCAAGGACGAGGCCCTCAAGGCGCTCAACTCCTTCGGCGTGAAGAGCCAGATCCAGCAGGCCTCCGCCAAGATGCGCGGCTACAAGCTGATGGGCGTGCCGGATCTGATCGTCGATGGCCGCTACGTCGTCACGCCCAATACCGCGGGCTCGCTGGAAAACATGCCCAAGATCGCCAGCGCGCTGATCGAGAAGGTTCGCCAAGAACGCGCCGAGGCGAAATAACACCATGTCGGAAGCGACGCCATGTCTCTAGCCGTCTCGACACCCGCCAGCGAGGTCGCGCCGACGCTGAAACTGCTGACCTGCAACCTGCAGGTCGGTATTCATACCTCGGCCTACCACCACTACGTGACGCGCAGCTGGCAGCATCTGCTGCCGCATCCCAAGCGGCGCTCACGCCTGGATGTGGTCGCCGGCACGCTGGCGGGATTCGATATCGTCGGCCTGCAGGAGGTCGACGGCGGCAGCTTCCGTTCCAATAACGTCAATCAGGTCGAATACCTGGCCAAGCGCTCGGCCTTCGATTTCCACTTCCAGCAGCTCAATCGCAACCTGGGCCAGGTCGCCCAGCACAGCAACGGGTTGCTGTCGCGGCTGAAGCCCAACCGGATCGACGAGCATCGCCTGCCCGGCATGCTGCCCGGACGCGGCGCCATCCATGCGCGCTACGGCGATGGCCCCGATGCACTGCATGTTTTCGTCGCCCATCTGGCACTGGGCCAGCGCGGCCGGCTGCGCCAGCTGGATTATCTGGGCGAGATCATCCGTCCGTTGCGTCACGTGGTGGTGATGGGCGACCTCAACTGCACGCCCGAACAGCTCCAGGCCCACCCGCGCTTCTGCCAGGCGCTCGATCTCAATCCGCTCAAACCGCTGCTCAGCTATCCGGCCTGGCAGCCACGCCGGGCACTCGATCACATCCTGCTGTCGTCGTCGCTGCATGCCGACAAGCCACGGGTACTGGAGGCGTTGTTCTCCGACCATCTGCCGGTAGCGGTCGACATCCACCTGCCGACGGCGTGCCGGGTCAGTATCGGGTTGACCGGGGAACGCAGCGCCTCCTGATTTCCCCCGGCGGAACGGAAATCACGATCCCGCCACCCAGTGCACCCAGTCGATCATCGGCGTCGGGTAGAGTCCGAGCAGGATCACCAGGGTGGCGACGCCGAGCACCACCATGCCGCCGGCGCGCTCGGCCCAGTCGTGGGTGGCATCGCGGCGCTGCATCCCGGGCTCGTGCAGGAATAGCGTCACCATCACCCGCAGATAGTAGTAGAGCCCGATCGCACTGCCGACGACCACGCCACCGACCAGCCACCAGCGATGGGCCTCGACGCCCACGGCGACGATGTAGAACTTGCCGATGAAGCCGGCGGTAAATGGAATCCCCGCCAGCGACAGCATCGATACGGTCATCACCGCGGTCAGGTAGGGCCGCCGCCAGAACAGCCCGCGATAGTGGTGCAATGGACTGGCATCGGCGGTGCCGCCGGTGGCGATGTAGGGGCTCGAGACCAGCGTGACCACGCCGAAAGCGCCCAGCGTGGTCAACACGTAGGTAACCAGATAGACGCCGACCGTTTCGACCGCGAGGCCATCGTTGACCACCAGCGCCACCAGCAGATAGCCGAAGTGGGCAATCGATGAATAGCCCAGCAGGCGCTTGAGATCGTTCTGGGTCAGCGCCAGCAGGTTCCCCACCAGCATGGTGATCAGGGCGATGAATCCGAGCAGATCGCTCCACCATCCTTCGTGCAGGGCCAGCGCCGACTGGAACAGCCGCAGCAATACCAGGAACACCGCGACCTTGCTGGCGGTGGCGAGGAAGGTCGTCGCCGGTCCGGGGCCGCCTTGGTAGACGTCCGGCGTCCACAGGTGGAACGGCACGATGGAGAGCTTGAACGCCAGCCCGACCAGCAGCATGCCCGCGCCGGCCAGCAGCCAGGCGTCGCTACCGTAGGTGGCGAGCGCCGCGCCCAGTTCGTCGAAAGCCAGCGTGCCGGTCACTGCGTAGAGCAGCGCCATGCCGAACAGCAGAAAGGCGGTTGCCGCCGCCGACAGCACCATGTACTTGATGCCGCTCTCCAGCGCGCCACGATCGCGGAAGGTGTAGGCGAGCATCCCGAACAGCGGCATCGACAAAAGCTCGATGCCGAAGAACAGCGTCGCCATGTGACGCGCCGAGACCAGTACCAGGCCACCGGCGGCGGCGCTCGACAGCAACAGATAGAATTCGTCGCGCGGCCCGTCATAGCCCTCCAGGTAGTGGTGCGCCAGGGTCAGGCAGGCGAGCGTCGACATCAGCACCAGTACACCGCCGAAACGGGAAAGATCATCGACCACCAGCAGCCCGGTAACGTCGACCGGGCCCAGCGTCCAGCCGAACAGCAACGCCAGCAGCGCGGCGTTGAGACCGATGGCGGTCAGCGTCGCGCTCAGGGTGTGGTTGCGCCGCCAGGCGATCGACAGCATCACCACGATGACGGTGAGGCTGACCAGAATCAGCGGCGAAATGGCCAGCAGCGCCAGGGTCGCGGAGTGGCTCATTGGGCACCTCCCGTCATCGCCCCGGCTCGCTCGACGGTGTGTTGCACGATCTGCATGGCACCGGCGGAAGTCTCCAGCAACGGTTGGGGGTAGACGCCGAACAACACCACCAGGGCGACGATGCCGAACAGCAGTACCGTCTCACGTCGGTCGAGTCCGCCGAACGAGGTTTCCTCGGCCGGTGGCCCGTAGTAGACCCGCTGCATGATGAACAGTGAGTAGATCGCCGCCAGGATCAAGCCGAGGCTGGCGATCGCCACGATCCAGGGCGCGACGCCGAAGGTGCCGAACATCACCATGAACTCGCCGACGAAGTTGGCGGTACCGGGCAGCCCCAGCGAGGCGGCGACGAAGCACAGCGCGAACCCCGGCAGGCCACGGATGCGCCCCCACAAGCCGCCCATCTGGCGCATGTCGCGGGTATGCAGGCGCTCGTAGAGCTGGCCCGAGAGAATGAACAGCCCCGCCGCCGAAAAGGCGTGCGCGACCATCAGCGCCACCACCCCCTGCAACGCCAGCTCGGTGCCGGCGTAGATGCCGATCAGCACGAAGCCCATGTGGGAAATGCTGGTGTAGGCGATCAGGCGCTTCAGGTCCTGCTGGCCGCAGGCGAGAATCGCGCCGTAGAAGATGCCGATCAATCCCAGCGTCATCGCCACCGGCGCGAATGCCTGCGAGGCCTCCGGAAACAGCGGCAGGGCGAAGCGCAGCATGCCGTAGGCGGCGGTCTTGAGCAGGATGCCGGCGAGATCGACGCTACCCGCCGTCGGTGCCTGGGCATGGGCATCCGGCAGCCAGCCGTGCAGCGGCACCACCGGCAGCTTGACCGCGAAGGCCACGAAGAAGCCGAGCATTAGCCACCAGGCCGTAGTCTCGTCCAGCGGTGTATCGAGCAGATCGGCGTAGGCGAAGGTGTATTCGCCGGTGGCGGCGTGGTGGACGAAGACCAGCCCCAGAATCGCGATCAGCATCAGCAGGCCGCTGGCCTGGGTGTAGATGAAGAACTTGGTTGCCGCGCCAATGCGTGAACTCCCCTTCGAGCCGCTGTGTCCCCACAAGGCGATCAGGAAGTACATCGGCACCAGCATCATTTCCCAGAACAGGAAGAACAGGAACAGGTCGATGGCGAGGAAGACGCCGACCACGCCGCCGAGAATCCACAGCAGGTTGAGATGGAAGAACCCCACCCGACGCACGATCTCGCGCCAGGAGCAGATCACCGCCATCGCCCCCAGCAAGCCGGTCAGCGCGATCATGATCAGCGACAGGCCGTCGAGCGCCAGATGCACCTGGATACCGAAGCGCGGAATCCAGTCGGCTTGCCATTCGAGCGCCCAGGCGTTTTCGGCCCCGGTGGCGGGCAGGCTGAAATCGGTCCCGGCCCACAGCGCCAGCACCATCGCGAGCTCCAACAGCATGGTCGCCAGCGCAATCCAACGCGGCGCCTGGTCGCCGAAGCGCTCGGCCTGCCAGCACAGCAGCCCACCGATGAAAGGGATCAGAATCAGCCAGACCAGAGTCATGAATCAGCCATCCGCGATAGAGTGAATTCCATTGTCCGCCGGTATTCCCGGGCCGAGCCCGCGCCGTGAGCCGCGTGATGACGCATGTCGTCAGCCCACCAACAGGAACGCCAGCAGCAGCGTGCTGCCCAGCACCATCGACAGCGCATAGTGGCGCAGCCGGCCGGTCTGGGTCAGGCGCAGGCCGTGATGCGAAACGCGCGCCAGCCACGGTGCCAGGTTGCACAGCGCGTTGATCCAGTCGCCACGATTGAGCCACACCAGCCCCCGGTAGGGACGCACGAACAGGCGGTCGTAAAGGGCATCGAAACCCCAGGCGTTGTGCCACAGCGTCCACAGCCGGGCACCGCGCCGATCGGCCACGGCGCGTCGCACCAGATCGCGCCTGCGCCTGAACAGCCACAGCGCGAACAGCACGCCGCCCACCGCCACCAGCATGGCGGCGAACGCCAGCACGTGGGCGCCAACCCCCTCGTCGACCGGGCTCGGTGGCAAGACGTCGTCCAAGGGCGGGGTGAGTCGGGCACCGATCGCCGTCGACATCACGATCAGCACCACCAGCGGCAGGCCATGCACCAGCCCCTTGCCGGCCTGGGCGTTACGCGCATGATCGCTCTTGGGTCTGCCGTGGAAGGTGCCGAGGATAAGACGTACGGTATAGATCGAGGTCAGCAGCGCGCCGAGCAGTCCGGCGAGCATCAGGACGAAATGCCCGGAGGCCAGCGCCGAGACCAGAATGGCGTCCTTGCTGTAGAAGCCGGCGGTGACCAGCGGCAGGGCCGCCAGCGCCGCGCCGCCGACCACGAAACCGGCATAGGTCAGCGGCAACTTGCGCCACAGCCCGCCGAGACGGCGCATGTCCTGCTCATGGTGGGTGCAGATGATCACCGAACCGGCGGAGAGGAACAGCAGCGCCTTGAAGAAAGCGTGCGTCATCAGGTGGAAGATCGCGGCGTCGAAGGCACCGCAGCCCAGAGCCAGGAACATGTAGCCGATCTGGCTCATGGTGGAATAGGCCAGCACGCGCTTGATATCGGTCTGCGCCAGGGCGGCGAAACCGGCGATCAGCAGCGTCAGCGCCCCGATCACGCCGACCAGCAGCAGCACGTCGGGCGCCAGCAGGAAGATGCCCTGGGTGCGTGCGATCAGATAGACCCCGGCGGTCACCATGGTGGCGGCATGGATCAGCGCCGACACCGGCGTCGGGCCCGCCATGGCGTCCGCCAGCCAGGTCTGCAGCGGTAGCTGGGCCGACTTGCCCACCGCCCCGCCGAGCAGCATCAGCGCGGCGAGTTGCGCCATCGGGTCGCCCTGGGCCCAGGCTTCCGGTGCCCGCGCCAGCAGCGTCTGGATGTTGAGCGAACCCAGTTCGACAAACAGCAGGAACATGCCGATGGCGAGGAAGACGTCGCCGGTACGCGTGATGACGAACGCCTTGAACGCGGCCCAGCCGTTGGCCGAGGTGCGGTAGTAGTAGCCGATCAGCAGATAGCTGCACAGCCCCACGCCTTCCCAACCGAAGTAGAGCAACAGCAGGTTGTCGCCCAGCACCAGCAGAACCATGCTGAACACGAACAGGTTCATGTAGCAGAAGAAGCGCGTCACGCCCTCCTCGCCGCGCATGTACCAGGCCGCGAACAGGTGGATGAAGAAGCCGACGCCGGTGATCACGCCGAGCAACGTCAGCGAGAGCCCGTCCAGCATCAGGCCGACGGTGGGCTGGAAATCGCCCACCGCGATCCAGTGCCACAGGGTCAGCGTCTGTGCCGCCTTGCCGTGATCGTAGAAGTCGATCCCGACCCATAGCGCGCACAGCGCCGCCAGCCCGATGGCGGCGACGCCGACGGTGGCGCTGGCGCGCTCGGACAAACGCCCGAAGGAGAGCGCCAGGATCAGCGACCCCAGCAGTGGGAAGACGAAGGTACCAACGAGTGTGAGGTATGTGAGAGGGCTCATCCGCGCAACCTGCTAGCCGCATCGATATCGAGAGTCTTGAAGCGGCGGTAGAGCTGCATCAACAGTGCCAACCCCACGCTCGCTTCCGCCGCCGCCAGCGTGATCACCATCAGGAACATCACCTGCCCGTCCGCCTGCTGCCAGTGCGTGCCGGCGACGATGAATGCCAGCCCCGCCGCATTCATCATGATCTCCAGGCTCATCAGCACGAACACCATATTGCGTCGCGTCATCAACCCGGCCAGCCCCAGCACGAACAGAATCGCCGCCAGGATCAGGCCATGCTCCATGGGGATACCGTTCATGCTCTGCCCTCCCGAGCGCCGGTGTCGTCGCGGGATGACGCCAGCGGCGTCTCTCCCCGGGGTTCGTCGGGTGCCGAACGCGCCGCCTCGTAGCGTTCGCGCTGACGTTCGCGAACCTGGTCGGCCTCGTCATGGGCCTCGCTGCGGCCGAGGTGAGAAGCCGCTACCAGCGCCGCCAGCAACAGCATCGCCGCCAGTTCGACCACCACCAGGTAAGGGCCGAACAGTGAAATACCGACCAGCTTGGCGCTCAGGGTATCGCCGCTGATGCTGCCGTCGTAATCGCCGCTGACCAGCGTGACCACCATCACGATCAGCAGAATGAGCGTGAGCACCGCCGGCCCCCTCCACAGCCGTGGCGTGAGCCAGGCCCGCTCCTGCTCGACCACCGACTCGCCGAGGTTGAGCATCATCACCACGAACACGAACAGCACCATGATCGCCCCGGCGTAGACGATGATCTCCAACGCGCCGGCAAAGGGCGCGCCGAGAGCGAAGAACACCATCGCCACACTGATCAGCGAGACGATCAGATAGAGCAGCGCGTGCACCGGATGCGTGCCGGTGACCACGCGCAGCGTGGCGAGAATCGCGACCAGGCCGCTCAAGTAAAACGCGATTTGCATGCTTCTCTCCCAACGGCGGCGTAACGCCCCTATGTGCTTCCTTACGACGACTACGGCATCAATGTCTTGACATCGATAGGCTCGGCCTCGTTCTGCGCCTCGCCCTTGTCCTTGCCGGCGATCGACAATCCCGCCACGCGATAGAAATTGGTGTTGTGATCCTTGCCCGTGCCCGCGATCATCAGATCCTCTTTCTCGTAGACCAGCTCCTGTCTTTGGTACTCGCTCATCTCGAAATCCGGGGTCAGTTGGATCGCCGAGGTCGGACACGCCTCCTCGCACATGCCGCAGAAGATGCAGCGCGAGAAGTTGATACGGAAGAACTCCGGATACCAGCGGCCATCCTCCTTCTCGCCCTTCTGCAGCGAGATACAGGCCACCGGACACGCCACCGCGCACAGGTTGCAGGCGACGCAGCGCTCCTCGCCGTCCGGATCGCGGGTGAGCACGATGCGTCCGCGATAGCGCGGCGGCAGATAGACCGGCTCTTCCGGATACTGCACCGTCTCGCGCTTGCGCCAGGCATGCGAGAACACCATCCACAGCGTGCGCAACTGCGTGCCGGTGCCGTTGACGATTTTCTGGATCTGACGCCACATGAAAGATCCTCCTTAGACGCCCGGGTCGATGAGCAGAATCATCGCCCCGGTGATCAATAGATTGACGAGTGTCAGTGGCAGACACACCTTCCAGCCGAAGCTCATCACCTTGTCGTAGCGCGGCCGCGGCAACGCCGCCCGCAGCAGCACGAACAGGATCACGAAGAACAACGTCTTGAGCAGGAACCACACCATCGGCGGCAGCAGCGGGCCGTGCCAGCCGCCGAAGAACAGCGTCACCAACAGCGCCGAGATCAGCACGATGCCGATGTACTCGCCGACGAAGAACATGCCCCACTTCATGCCGGAATATTCGATGTGGTAGCCGTCGGCCAACTCCTGTTCGGCTTCCGGCTGATCGAACGGATGGCGGTGCGTCACCGCGATACCGGCGATGACGAAGGTACAGAAGCCGAAGAACTGCGGGATGATGAACCAGACATTCTCCTGCGCATTGACGATGTCGCGCATGTTGAACGAACCGGTCATGGCGACGATACCCATCAGCGCCAGCCCCATAAACACTTCGTAGGAGAGCGTCTGGGCCGAGGCGCGCAGCGCGCCGAGCAGGGCGTACTTGTTGCCGCTGGCCCAGCCGGCGAACAGCACCGCATAGACGTTGATGCCGGCCATGGCGAAGAAGAACAGCACGCCGATGTTGAGATCGGCCACGCCCCAGCTCGGCGAGATCGGGATGATCATGAACGACAGCAGCAGCGAGGACATGGCGATCGCCGGCGCCAGCACGAAGAAGGTGCGGTCGGCGAACGGCGGGGTCCAGTCCTCCTTGAAGAAGATCTTGAGCATGTCGGCGGCGATCTGCAAAAGCCCGAACGGGCCGACCCGGTTGGGGCCGTAGCGATCCTGCCACAGCGCCAGCAGGCGTCGCTCGACCATGCTCAGCAGCGCGCCGGCGACCACGACCACCAGCAGGATGACCACCGCCTGGATCATGGCGATCAGCGTCGCCTCGACTTGTGGTGTCCACCAGCTCATGGGCGATCCTCCCGGGCCGAGTCGTCTCGCATCAGGCGGCCCCAGCGAATGGCGCCCGGCGTCAGCGCCCTGGCGACGTCACCCAACAGGCCGCTCGGCAGGCCGGCCACGCCGCGCGGCAGGCCCGGCCGGCGCCGTGCCGGCAACGAGAAGGTTTCGCCATCGAGCGTGATCGCGACCGGATCATCGTCATCGACGCCCAGTGCCGCGGCATCGGTCTCGTTGAGCGCGACCCAGGGCGCCGACATGCGCGCCTGGATCGGCGCCGCCCGGCGCGACATCTCGTCGCCGCCGAACAATTGCGGCAGGTCGATCACCTGCCACTCGCCGTCACGCGGCGTGAATGCCTCGGGGATCTCGTCGCAATAGCCACCGGCCACGCTCGGCGCCGGAAACAAGCGCACGCCGGGATCGCCGGCGCGCAGATGACCGCCGACCTCGTCCTGAAACTTGTTCCACGCCTGCGGCGAGTTCCAGCCCGGCGCCCAGGCGAAGGCGACGTCGCGGCGCGGCTCGCGGAAGCCGGCATAGCCTTCCATCGAGAACGCGAACGGCGTGTCGAGATCGATCGGCGCCCGCGGCTCGTTGACGTCGATATTGGCGCGCATCGCGGTGCGGCCGCTGTAGCGGTGCGGTTCGCGGGCCAGCTTCAGGCCGTGAATGCGGAACAACGCCGCCGGTGTGTCCTGGTGCAGCGGGGCGAAGGCCGGCGCGTCCTTGGACACCGCCTCGCTCAGGTCGTCCAACAGCACCGTCTCCACCGCCCGGCGCTCGATCGTCGCGTGCAGCGCATGCAGCCAGCGCCAGCTCTCGCGAATGCGGGTCTCGGGGCGCATGTAACCGGGATCGAAGACCTGATAGAAGCGCTGCGCCCGGCCTTCCAGACTGACCAGGGTGCCGTCGCTTTCGGCAAAAGTGCCGGCTGGCAGGCCGATGTCCGCCCGCTCCCAGGTCGGCGTGCGCTGATGGTCGACCACCACCACGGCGGAGGCGCGACTCAGTGCGCTGTCCACGCGTGCCGCCGGCAGCCGGGCATAGAGATCGTTCTCGAGAATCACCGCGCCATCGGCTTCGCCATTGGCAAGATTCTCCAATGCCCAGTCGAGGGATTCGCCGCCCAGCAGCCCGAGACCGACGCTATTGGCCTCGCGGCGCACCAGCGTCAGACCGGCATCGTCTTTCTGGCGGCGCTTGAGCGCGCGGGCGACGTTGCCGGCGGCTTCGAGGATCGCCATCGAGCCCAGCGAATCGCCGGCGATAACCAACGGTTTCTTCGCCGTCAGCAGGGCGTCGGCGATACGCTCGACCAGCCGCGCCGCGGTATCATCCAGCCCTTCGACCGCCGGCGCGGTGGGATCGAGCGCATGGGCCACGGCGAAGCCCAGGCGGGCGATGTCGTCGGGGGCGGCACGTTCGGCATGGGCCGCGATACCGTCGAGTTTGGTGGCATCCGGCGTGGCCAGGAACAGCGGATGGCCAGCGTCCTGGGCGATGGTCTTGATCGCTTCGGCGTTCCATCCGGGGATGCCGCGCGCCGCGCCCAGCTCGGCGCCCTTGCCGCGTACCGCCTGGCGTACCGACAGACCGATCCGGGCGGCACTCTGGATCAGGTCCTCGCCGAGCACCAGAATGGCATCGCAGTGTTCGATCTCGCGCAGGCTGGGCGTTGCCAGACCGGTTTCGCGGTTGAGCGCTTCCATCCGACGGATTCGCGCCAGTTCGCCCGCCTCGATGCCGGTGGAGAAGTTGGCAGCACCGACCAGTTCACGCAGACGATGATTGCTTTCCAGGCTCGCGCGTGGAGAACCGATGCCAATGATTCGCTTGGCACCACGCAGGCCGTCGGCGGCACGATCCAGCGCTTCGTCCACCTCCAGCAGCGTCGCCGATTCCACGGGGGGCCGACCGTCGGCCAGCCGTTGACGGCTTTCCATCACTCGCTGATGGCTCTCGGGCCGGGTCGGACGATCCTTGCGATTGACGTAACCGTAACCGAAGCGCCCGCGATCGCAGAGGAAGTAGCCGTTGACGTCGCCGTGGTAGCGGTTCTCGATCCGCCGGATGTCGCCGTAGCGCTCGCCGGGGCTGATGTTGCAACCGGTCGCGCACTGGTGGCAGACGCTCGGCGCGAATTGCAGGTCCCACTTGCGGGTGTACTGCTGGGAGTGGGTCTGGTCGGTGAACACCCCGGTCGGACAGACCTCGGTGAGATTGCCGGAGAACTCGCTTTCGAGCGTGCCATCCTGATAACGGCCGAAATAGACGTTGTCGTGGGCGCCGAAGGCGCCAAGGTCCTCGCCGCCGGCATAGTCCTGATAGAAGCGCGTGCAGCGGTAGCAGGTGATGCAGCGGTTCATCTCGTGGGCGATGAACGGCCCCAGGTCCTGGTTGCGATGGGTGCGCTTGCGGAAGCGGTAACGGCGGCGGTCGTGGCCGGTCATCACCGTCATGTCCTGCAGATGGCAGTGGCCGCCCTCCTCGCACACCGGGCAGTCGTGGGGATGGTTGACCATCAGCCATTCGATCACCGTCTCGCGAAAGGCCTTGGCCTCCTCGTCGTCGATCGAGATATAGGCGTCGTCCTTCACCGGCGCCATGCACGACATCACCAGCATGCCGCGGGTATCGTCGGCGTCCTTGTACTGCTTTACCGCGCACTGGCGGCAGGCGCCGACGCTGCCCATCGCCGGATGCCAGCAGAAGTAGGGAACGTCCAGCCCCAGCGAGAGACAGGCGTGGAGCAGGTTGTCGCTGTCTTCGACCTCGTAGTCGTTGCCGTCGACGTGAATGGTGGCCATGGCGTCCAACTCCTCCTACACGCTGCCGACCGGGATCGGGTCCGCGTGGGCCTCACCCCTTGGCCGGGTGATGCCGCGCTCGAACTCGTCACGGAAATAGTGAATGGCGGATGCCAGCGGCATCGCCGCCCCCGGCGCGTGGGCGCAGAAGGTCTTGCCGGGGCCGAGATCGCGGGCCATCTGTTCGAGCAGCTCGATATCGCCGGACTCGCCCTCGCCCGCCTCCAGCGCGCGCAGCAGCTTGACGCTCCACGGCAGGCCGTCGCGGCATGGCGTGCACCAGCCGCAGGACTCGCGGGCGAAGAACTCCTCGAGATTGCGGGTCAACGACACCATGCTCTGGTTGTCGGCAACCACGGTCAAAAGCCCCGTTCCCATGCGGCTGCCCGCCTTGCCGATGGTGTCGAAATCGAGCGCCAGCTCGAGATGCTCCGGCAGCAGGAAGCCGGTACTGCCGCCGCCGGGCAGCCAGCTCTTGAGCGTCAGGCCGTCGCGCATGCCGCCGGCACGTTCGAGAATCTCGCGGCCGGTCGTGCCCATCGGCAACTCCCACAACCCAGGCTGCTTCACCTTGCCGGAGACGCCATAGAGCTTGCTGCCGCCGTCGGTGCTCTGCCCACCCGAAAAGCCCTGAAACCAGTCGACGCCATGATTGATGATGCCCGGCACGTTGCACAGCGTCTCGACGTTGTTGACCACGGTGGGCAGGCCCCAGGCGCCGGACTGGCCGGGAAACGGCGGCTTGGCGCGTGGATTGGCGCGCTTGCCCTCCAGCGAGTTGATCAGCGCGGTCTCCTCGCCGCAGATGTAGCGCCCGGCGCCGGTGTGCAGGGCGATATCGAAGTCGTAACCGCTGCCGCCCACGTCCGGCCCCAGCCAGCCGTTGGCTCGGGCCTCACGCAGCGCGCATTGAATGGATGCAGCGGCGAGATGGTATTCGCCTCGCAGGAAGATATAGCCCTGCCTGGCGCGATTGGCATAACCGGCGAGGATCATGCCTTCGATCAGCAGGTGGGGCTGCTGCTCCATCAACAGGCGATCCTTGAAGGTGCCCGGCTCCATCTCGTCGGCGTTGCAGACGATATAGCCGCGCGGTACGCCCTCGCCCTTCATGGTCAGGCTCCACTTCATGCCGGCGGAGAAACCGGCGCCGCCGCGCCCGCGCAGGTTGGCCGCCTTGACCTCGTCGGTGAGCGACTCGGGGGTGAACTTCTCGAGCGCCTTGATGACCGCATCGTAGCCCTGGGTGGCGCGGTACTCGTCGTACAGCACCGGACTTTCGTCGTCGTGCAGGCGCCAGGTCAGCGGGTGGGTCTCGGCGTGGCGTTCACTGGCCGGTTGCAGAATGCGGCTCATGCCTCTTTCTCCGACTTCATAAGTAGCCCTCCAGCAACTGCGGAATCTCGGCGGGCTTGACCGGTCCATGCAGGTCTTCGCCGATCAGGATCGCCGGGCCACGATCGCAGGCGCCGAGGCAGCATACCGGCAGCAGGGTGAAGCGGCCGTCCGCCGTGGTCTGGCCCATCTGGATGCCGAGATGTTCGATGAAGGCGTCGCGCAGCTCCTCGTAGTCGGTCAGGAAACAGGAACTGCTGTCGCAGATCAGGATCACGTGGCGGCCGACCGGCTGGCGAAAGATCAGGCTGTAGAAGGTCGCCACTCCTTCGACATCGGCGACGCGAATGCCCAGCGTCTCGGCGATCGCCGGTATGGCGCCGTCCGGCACGTGGCCATGACGCTTCTGCACGATCTTCAGCGCCTCGATGCTGGCGGCCTGTGGATAGGGATAGTGCGCGCGCTCTTCGAGAATCGCCTCGCGGTCGGCGGGGTCGAGGACGAAGGCGTCGCTGGCGATGGTGGCGGTCGTGTTCATGTCAGTCATCTCTCACCGGTCCACGTCGGCCATGACGAAATCGATACTGCCCAGGTGCGCGATCAGATCCGGCACGAAACCGCCGCGCATGACGGCGGGGATCTGCTGCAGATGCGGAAAGCTGGGCGTACGAATGCGCGTGCGGTAGCTCATGGTGCTGCCGTCGCTGGTCAGGTAGTAGCTGTTGATGCCCTTGGTCGCCTCGATCATCTGCAGCGACTCGTTGGCCGGCAGTAC
Organism: Salinicola peritrichatus; assembly: GCF_003206715.1. Classification (GTDB taxonomy): domain Bacteria; phylum Pseudomonadota; class Gammaproteobacteria; order Pseudomonadales; family Halomonadaceae; genus Salinicola; species Salinicola peritrichatus. The sequence continues at coordinate 93,442 of NZ_PZJU01000007.1, forward strand.
CGGCCCCCAGGAAACCTGCAGGAAGTGAGTGATCAGGGTCTCGATGTGCTGGAGCATCTTTTCCCGCGGCGGCGGCGTGGTCAGCGGATGGTCGGCCTTGTAGTCGCCGGCCGGCATGTGATCGATGCACTGCTGGATGATGCGCACGCTCTGGCGCATCTCCTCGATGCGCATCATGCCGCGATCGAAGGCATCGCCGTTGGCGCCGGTGGGTACCTCGAAATCGAAGTTCTCGTAGCCGGAGTAAGGGCGCTTCTTGCGCAGGTCGAAGTCGAGCCCGGTGGCGCGCAGGTTGGGCCCGGTCACCCCCCAGTCGAGCGCCTGACGGGTATCGAAGGCGGCGACATGCCGGGTGCGGTCGCGCACGATGGCATTGTCCATCATCGCCCGCTCGTACTCAGCCAGGCGCTTGGGCATCCAGTCGACGAAACCCTGCATCAATTTGTTCCAGCCGTTGGGCAGGTCGTGGGCCGTGCCGCCGATGCGATACCAGGCCGGGTGCATGCGAAAGCCGGTGATCGCCTCGATCACCTCGTAGGCCTTCTGGCGATCGGTGAAGGTAAAGAACACCGGCGTCATCGCCCCCAGATCCTGCAGATAGGTGCCGAGAAACAGCAGGTGACTGTTGATGCGGAACAGCTCCGCCATCATCACGCGGATCGTCTTGGCACGGTCGGTCACCGTGATCCCGGCCAGTTTCTCCACCGCCAGCACATAGGGCAGGTTATTCATCACCCCACCGGTGTAGTCGACGCGATCGGTATAGGGGATGTAGCTATGCCAGGACTGACGCTCGGCCATCTTTTCGGCGCCACGGTGGTGGTAGCCGATGTCCGGCACGCAGTCGACCACCTCCTCGCCGTCGAGTTGCAGCACGATACGGAAGGCGCCGTGGGCCGAAGGATGATTGGGGCCGAGGTTCAGGAACATGAACTCGGTGTCCTCGCCCTGACGCTGCATGCCCCACTGCTCGGGATCGAAGCGCAGCGCCTCCTGCTCGACCTCCTGCCCCTTGACGGTCAGGGTGTATGGGTCGAACTCGGTGGCACGGGCGGAGTAGTCCTTGCGTAGCGGATGCCCGCTCCAAGTCGGCGGCATCAACAGGCGGGTGAGGTGCGGATGCCCCGAGAAGTGAACTCCGAACAGGTCGAACACTTCGCGCTCGTACCAGTTGGCGTTGACGAAGATGTCGCACACCGACGGCAGCGTCAGGTCGCGCTCGGGTAGCGCCACCTTGATCATCAGATCGGCATTTCGCTCGATCGACAGCAACTGATAGAAGACGGTGAAGTCCGAAGGCGGCAGGCCGCGGCGATGCGTGCGCAGGCGCTCGTCGACGGCGCTCAGGTCGAAGAGCATCGAGAACGGCCCGGGCAATTGCCGCAACCAGGTCAGGACATCGCGCAGGCGCTCGCGGGCGACCCAGATCACCGGCATGCCGGTGCGCGTGGCCTGCGGCGTGAAGGCGGCTTCGCCGAAGTGCTGCGCCAATTCGGCCACGATGTCGGCAGTACCGGCACGGCAAGCGCTGGCGGTTACACTGCCCTCGTTTTGAGAATCATCGACTGCGGTCATGGCTGGCCCCCGGTACGAAAATCAATGGTCGAGAACGACCACAAGAATCAATGGCAAGGACGATCGACGCGGTCCTAGATACCATCCGGGGTGCGCAGCTCCTTGACCGCAATACGACGGTCGCGATGCTTTTCTCGCTGAGAGGGCATCTCGGCGCGGTAGACGCCCTGGTCGCCGACCACCCAGGAGAGCGGCCGGCGCTCCTCCTGGATCGAATCCTGCAATAGCTGCAACCCTTGCAGAAATGCCTCGGGGCGCGGCGGACAGCCAGGCACGTAAACGTCGACGGGGAGAAACTTGTCGACACCCTGAACCACCGAGTAGATGTCGTACATGCCGCCGGAATTGGCACACGACCCCATCGAGATCACCCACTTGGGCTCGAGCATCTGGTCGTAGAGCTGCTGGATGACGGGTGCCATCTTGATGAAGCAGGTACCGGCAATGACCATGAAATCGGCCTGGCGCGGAGAGGCACGGATGACCTCGGCACCGAAACGGGCGACGTCATGAGGCGCGGTGAACGCCGTCGTCATCTCCACGTAGCAGCAGGAGAGACCGAAATTATAGGGCCACAACGAATTCTTGCGCCCCCAGTTCACCGCCGAGTTGAGCACGTCCTCGAGCTTGCCCATGAAGACGTTGCGATGAACCTGCTGTTTCATGGGGTCGTCGACGCGTTGGCGTTGATCTAGGGGATAGCGCTCAGCTGCGGAATCGCCTCCCTCCGCCCGGGTCAGGGTGTACTGCATGGTGAACCTCAACAAACCAGATAGAAAATCGGTCGCGGAAGTCCCGGTCCGTCACGGTGGAGGGGCTCCCGCCATTGTCTTTGTCCCGATCGCCGCAGCGATCTTACCTGACCGGCTCAGCGTGCATCGCGCTCGACACCCGGTACGGCGGCCAGCTCCCGCGCTCGCGGGGCGTCTTCGTGCCCCCGCTTGCGTGGCGCCCAGTCGAGAGCGCCGACACGCGCGTCGTAGATCAGGCCGGCCAGCAAAATGAGGATGAACACCATCGCCGCCGCCAATCCCGTCCAGCCCCCCTCGCGTACGGAGACGGCCCAGCCGAACAGATAAACGGCTTCGATATCGAAAATGACGAACAACATGGCGACGAGGTAGAACTTGACGGAAAACCGCTGTCTTGCGGTGCCGGCACCGACGATGCCGGACTCGAAGGGGAGTGACTTGCTGCGCCCGCGACTACGACCGCCCAGTAGACTGGCGGCGCCGATCATGATTCCGCAAAGCGCCATGACCGCTACCACGAACAAACCGGTGGCCCAGTAGTTGGCGATCCATGCAGAGACCTGATCGGACATATGCTTCCTCGCGAGACACTATGAATATCGCGGACCGAAACTGACAATTTCGTAAGATTACAAGTTTACACGCCAATAACTCAATACTCAGCCTGCTAATTAGTTCAATTGCCGTCCCGCACGAAATCTGGCGGGGCCAGCATAGCGGTAGTCACTAACAGAGAAGATTTCCCGGCTAGGTAAACGGGCTACCTTGTTTTAGGCTAGACGCTTTACGGCCTCTTGCAACGTTCACGACATGCTTTCCACTCCGATTCCCAACGCATTGACCATTGCCGGCTCCGATCCCTCCGGCGGCGCAGGTCTCCAGGCCGACATCAAGACGTTCTCGGCACTTGGCGTCTACGCCACCAACGTGATCACCGCGGTGATCGCCCAGAATACCCAAGGCGTGAGCCGGGTGGAGCCGATGTCGGCAGCGCTGATTCGTGCCCAGCTCGACAACCTGCTCGCCGACGTCGCCATCGACGCGGTCAAGATCGGCATGGTCGCCAGCCGCGACGTGGCCGAGACGATCGCCGAAGCGCTGACGCAACGCCGACCGCGCTGGATCGTGCTCGACCCGGTAATGGTGGCCAAGAGCGGCGACCGGCTGGTGGATGACGAAGGCTTGCGCGCGGTACGCGAAGTGCTGGTGCCACTGGCCGACGTGATCACCCCCAACCTGCCGGAAGCGGCGGCGCTGCTCGACTGCGAAGTCCCCAGCTCACCCGGTGCCATGGAAGTCCTGATTCCGGATCTGCAGGCACTGGGATCGCCCTATGGCCTGCTCAAGGGCGGCCACCTGGCGCTCGAACGCTGCCCCGATCTGCTATGGACCCCGACCGACACGCGCTGGCTCGATGTTCCGCGCCTGGCTACGCGGAACCTGCACGGAGCGGGATGCGCGCTCTCCTCGGCGATCACTGCCTGCCTGGCCCGCCTATCCGCCGGCGAGTCCCGGGTCGAGGATGCCATCGCCAGCGCCAAGCAGTGGCTACACCGGGCGCTCGAAGCCAGCGATCGCCTCGACGTCGGGCAGGGAAAGGGGCCGCCGCACCATTTTCATGCCTGGTGGTAAACGACGGTCAAACCGTTCCAGATTTTCTCCGGCCAGATCGGCGCCGAACCTCTAATCTGAGCCTGCTACCGCGATGGCCTACCACGCCGTCGCTCTGGATATGAGCAACCGAGAGGGAACCTCGGCCCCGCATAGGGAGATAGAGATAGGGAGATCGTTGCCTGAATGGATCCTCACATCATGTTGCTCGGCGGCTTTGGCGCACTGATCCTGCTGGTCGCCTGGGTGCCGGTCTTGATCAAGAACCTGCCCCTCTCCCTGCCAATCATCTGTATCGCGATCGGTGCCGCCTTCTTCTCATGGATCAACGAAGGCACGCTGCAACCGCGTGACTATCCGCAAACCACCGAAATTCTCACCGAGCTGACGGTGATCATTTCGCTGGCCGGCGCCGGACTGAGAATCGACGATCCGCTGAAATGGCGCGTATGGGCCGATACCGGACGGCTACTCAGCATTACCATGCCACTGACCATCGCGGCGACGGCGGGGATATGCGCCTGCTATCTCGGCCTGCCCTGGGAGACGGCGATTCTGCTGGGCGCGGTTATCGCCCCCACCGATCCGGTGTTGGCCGCCGACGTTCAGGTCGGTCCACCGCGCTCGGGGCCCAGCGACAAGGTCCGTTTGAGTCTCACCTCCGAGGCTGGACTCAATGACGGCCTGGCCTTTCCGTTTACCTATCTGGCAATCGCCGTTGCCGTTCACGGTACACAATTGAGTGAATGGACCTGGCACTGGCTTGCCGTGGACGTCTTGTGGCGCATCCTTGCCGGCGCCGGTGCCGGCTGGATGCTGGGCTGGCTGCTCGCCGTCTTCATGTTTCACTCCGGGCGCGTATCGCTCGCCAGCACCGGCCAGGGTTTCGTCGCACTGGGCGGCACCTTCGTGACGTACGCTGGCGCCGAGGCGATCCACGGCTACGGCTTCGTCGCAGTGTTCGTCGGCGCGCTGGCCCTGCGCAGCACCCAGGAAGGCGTGCATGACTACCATGTACGCCTGCACGATTTTACCGAAGAGATCGAGCGGCTATTGATGATGACGCTGCTGGTGCTGTTCGGCGGCAGCCTGGCCGGCCCGTTACTCAGCGGATTGACCTGGCAACTGGCACTCGCCGGGCTGATCATCCTGTTCGTGATTCGCCCCGTTACGGGAATGATCGGTCTTATCGGCTCGAAGATGCGAACGCGGGAAAAAGCCTTCGTCAGTCTGTTCGGCATCCGCGGCGTCGGTTCGTTCTACTATCTCGCCTACGCCACCAACACAGAGAACTTCGGCCAGCTCGATGACGCCTGGACGCTGGTCAGCTTCATCGTGCTGGTCTCGATACTCTTCCATGGCATGACGTCGGGTTTTCTGATGAGCTGGCTGGACGAACGCCGCGAAGCAGCACGGCGTAAGTCTTAAGACGGAAGACGGAAGACGGAAGACGGAAGACGGAAGAACAATGGGCACCACTCACCAAGGTGGCAAGCAGCGCCCTCTTACCTCTTACCTCTTACCTCTTACCTCTTACCTCTTAGTCATCCGGATCCAGCACCGCTTTCAGGAACGCCTGGGTGCGTTCCTCCTTCGGCGCGGTGAAGATCTCCTCCGGCGTGCCCTGCTCCTTGATTCGCCCCTTGTCGAAGAAGCAGATGCGGTCGGACACCTGACGCGCGAAGTGCATCTCGTGGGTGACCAGCAGCATGGTCAGGTCGTGCTCGTCGGCCAGTGTTCGAATCACGTTCAGCACCTCGCCGACCAGTTCAGGGTCGAGCGCCGAAGTGGGTTCGTCGAACAGCATGATCTTGGGCCGCATCGCCAGCGCCCGGGCAATGCCCACGCGCTGCTGCTGCCCGCCGGAGAGCTGGTGCGGGTACTTGGCGGCCTGATCGGTGAGGCCGACCATCTCGAGCAGTTCCATGGCTCGCTGGCGCGCCTCGGCCTTGGAGACGCCCAGTACCTGGATCGGCGCTTCAGTAAGATTCCGCAGCACGGTCATGTGCGGAAACAGGTTGAACTGCTGGAATACCATGCCGAGCTGATTGCGCATCTGGCGCAGATGCTGCTCGCTGGCAGGCACCAGTTCCTCCCGCCGCCACTGGTGCCACAACGGCTGGTCACCGACATAGACCACGCCGCCGTTGATCTTCTCGAGCGTCATCAGGATCCGCAGCACGGTCGACTTGCCGGAGCCGGAGGGGCCAATGATGGTCACCTTTTCGCCGCGCTGCACTTCGAAGTCGAGTTCGTCCAGCACGACGTGGTCGCCGAAGCGTTTGACGACCTTGTCGAATTTGATGATGGGGTCGCTCATTTCAGAGACAGGCCTCGTTTGGGCAGATGGGTATCCAGATAGCGCACGCCGAAGGAAGCGATGATCGTCATCACCAGGTAGAGAGCGCCGACCATGGAGAGCGGAATCAGGTAGCCGCCGGTACGATCACCGATGATCCTGGCCACGCCGAGCATTTCCAGCACGGTCACGACCGACAGCACCGGCACGTCCTTCATGATCGATACCAGATAGTTACCCAGCGCCGGAATGATGCGCGGGATCGCCTGCGGCAAGATGATGTGCGTGAAGGTGCGCCCCGGCGCCAGATTGAGCGCGCGGGCTGCCTCGCGCTGCCCCTTGGCCACCGCCTCCAGTCCGGCCCGATAGACTTCCGAGGTGTAGGCGCTGTACTGCACGCCGAGCGCCAGCGCTCCGGTCAGAAATGCCGGTAGCGTAATGCCGAACTCGGGCAGCACGTAGAAGAGAAAGAACAGCTGGATCAGCAGCGGCGTGTCGCGGATGAACTCCGTCAGCAGCTTGGCCGGCCAGCGCACGATGCGTGTCGGTGCGCTCTTCAGCGCCGCCAGCACCAATCCCAGAATCAGGGCGATGAAAAAACCGACGACGGTCGCCTCTAGCGTTACCACCAGCCCGTGCAGCAGGATCGGGAAGATCGAAACGGCGAACGCCCACTGGCTGCTGGTGTCCCACTCAATACCGAAAAACATGCTTATCTCCCCGCCGCGCGCCAACGGCCGACGTAGCGTTCCAGCAGCTTCATGAACGCAGTGAGCACCAGTGCCATGCCGAAATACATCAGCAGCACCAGCGTATAGACGGTCACGCTATCCTGGGTGAAGTTACGAATCTGCTCGGCGCGAAACGCCATGTCGCCCAGCGAGATCAGCGACACCAGTGCGGTGTCCTTGAGGTTTTGTACCGCCAGATTGCCGAAGGTCGGCATCATTTCGGGAATTGCCTGCGGCAGCGTGATGCGCCAAAGCCGCTTGCGCGAGGTGAAATTGAGCGCCGTGGCCGCCTCGTACTGCTCCTTGGGCACCGCCTGCACCGCGCCACGCACGACCTCGGCCCCGTAGGCGCCGATGTTCAACGCCAGCGCCACGACACCGGCAACGACCGGCGGAAAGCGCAGATCGATGCCGATCGCCTGGCCGACCAGCGGCAGTGCAAAGTAGATCCAGAACAGCTGCACCAGCAGCGAGGTGCCGCGAAACACCTCGATGTACGCAACACTGAAACCCTTGACCAGCGGGTTATGGGACAGCTTGCCGAGGCCGAACAGGAAGGAAAGCAGGCCACCCAGTATGGTCGAGTAGACCGTGAGCTGCACGGTTACCCACGCCCCCTGGGAGAGCGGGGCGAGATAGCTCGTCCATTCCATCGCAAGACTCCACGTGAACTACGGAGGCGCCGGTTTTATTGCTGCGCTCGATATCTTGGTCACCGGCGGTGCTCAGAATCCTCATTTAACATCGCATAAATTCCGGTTCTTGCGCTCCGGCGGCAACCAACCTCTCATCGCTCGCGACATAAATCAGACACCCCTGACGAACGGCGCCGGTCGTGCCGGCACCGCCCGAGAACGAGTCGAGAGCGCCGGCGGCGCTGACAGCAACCGGCTACTCTCGCTCACGATTCGACTAACGAGTCATCAGGAGTCCGCGGTGCAAAGCTCTTCGGTAGTGCGATGGCCGGAGCCGTCGACGTCGGCTTCGCTGAAGCCGTAGTCCATCAGCGTCTGACGCCATTCGTCGGTCTGCTTGTACTCCTCCAGCGCCTGGTTGACGGCATCGCGCAACTCGGTGTTGTCCTTGTTGAAGGCAAACGCCCCCCAGCTGCGGACTTCTTCACCGTCGACGACCGGATCCTCGAACTGTGCCGCCGATTCCACAGCGTCGCTCTTCTCGGCCAGCTCACCAACCGTCAGGCTGGTCGCGGCATAGGCGTCGGCACGGCCGGTCGACACGGTGGAAATGGCGTCGGCGTTGCTCGAGATGGTGACCATGTTCTCCTGCGGCACGCCGAGCGCCTGGAGCATGTCGAGCTGGTCGGCACCGGCCATGATCGCAACCTTGGCATCGCCATCGACGAAGTCGGTGAACGCGTGCAGATCCTTCGGATTGCCCTCGGCGACCAGCAGCCCTTCACCGTAGGAAGAGTTCGGCTCGGAGTAGATCACTTGCTGGCAACGCTCCGGCAGCACGGCCATCTCCGCAGCCGCGATGTCGAAACGATCCGCCTGCAGGCCAGGAATCAGCGAACTGAAATTGGTGGTGACCCATTCGATATCGTCGACACCCATCTCTTCCATGATATGGCGAATGACGTCGGGGCCGGCCCCCTTGGCTTCTCCGTTCATGTCCATGTAGCCGTAGGGAATCTCATTGGCGACGGCGATTCGAACCGAGCCAGAGTCCTTGATTTCCTGAAGCGTCGCAGCCTGGACGGCACTGACGCCCAGGCAGGAGAGTACGGAACCAGCGATTAGCGTCCCAATACCTTTGTTGATGAGGCCTTTATTGATGTTGTAGCGCATCGATGAAAATCTCCGTCTGCAAGGTTCAGACCCGGCGTGCCGGGTCGGCGATTGACCAGATGATCGATAATGGGCGCGGCATTGTCGGTTGTTGGCCTTGCGGCTCGTCGCGCATTGTCATGACCCGCATGAAAACGACCATGACAATCGGTAGTCAATTCGCTCCATCGGATAGTAGCATTCGCGCCAAGCCGGGCGTCAAAGGCTTTATTGAATCATGACAATAGCCGTTTTCCGGCCTCGACTTCCGCGCCCAAGTTCGCGTGAATTCCGTTGTCGGCACCCGTGTGATCGAGACGGCGAAGCCGTCAAGGTGCTTCAATCGGAATCCCCGCGTCACCGTTAACATAAACATACGTTCTAGTAGCAGGGCTTATCAATAACGGTTTGCTTGCTATCGAACGCTCTGCCTTTTCCTCGAGCCTCAACATGCTACGCTTGCGTTCCCTCTCATTGACTTTGCAGGAGCGCCTGGCAAGCCATGCGAGCGCTGATTCAACGTGTCACCCAAGCCAGCGTCCGGGTCCATGACGAGATCGTCGGCGAGATCGATCATGGCCTGCTGGCACTGATCGGCGTTGCCGCCGACGACGACCAGACCCGAGCCGACCGCTTGCTGCACAAGCTGCTTCACTATCGGATATTCACCGACGAAACGGCGCGCATGAACCGCAATCTTCAGCAGGTCGACGGCGGTCTGCTGGTGGTGTCCCAGTTCACCCTGGTCGCCGCTACCGACAAGGGATTGCGTCCCAGTTTTTCCCGTGCCGCGCCGCCGGATCACGGTCGACTGCTTTATGATTATTTCGTCGACCGGGCGCGCCACGCCTGGCCGAAGGTCGCTACCGGGCGCTTCGGTGCCGAGATGCAGGTTGCGCTGACCAACGACGGGCCGGTGACCTTCCTGCTGGAAAGTTGACCGGAAGCTCACGCGCCGTTGCGATACCTTGAATACTGGAGGCTGGTTGGCTTCAGCGCATGCCAACGACAGGAAATTGGCCAAGGGGCTGTTGTCGTTTCATGCACGGCCGCGCCGAAACGGCAACAGCCCCTAGGATCAAAGGAAGGAACGAAAACGCATGATGACGCCACTCGCTATCATTACCGGCGGTGCCCAGGGCATCGGGCTGGCCACGGTCGAACTGCTGCTCAAAGAGGGGTGGCGTGTCGCCGCCATGGACCGCGATCCGGAAGCGGTCGCCGAGCTCGATGCCGCCCATCCCGACGCGCCGCTACTGGCCATGGCCGTCGATGTCAGCGACGAACTTCAGGTCGAGGAAGCCTTCCAGCATATCAACCACTGGCAGGCGGAAAACGGACGGGCCACCGGCTTCGACCTGCTGGTCAACAACGCCGGCCTGGCGGAGCCCGAGTGTGGCCCGATCGAGCGGTTGTCGCTCGAGGATTGGCGCCTTTGGCAGGAAAGTCATCTGACCGCCGCCTTTCTCTGCACCCGCGCCGCCGTACCCGGCCTGCGTGAGCGCCACGGCGCCATCGTCAATATCGCCTCCACTCGCGCCCTGCAGTCGGAACCGCACTGCGAATCCTATGCCGCCGCCAAGGGCGGATTGTTGTCAATGACCCATGCCCTGGCGGTGAGCCTCGGCCCGGAGATTCGCGTCAATGCGATCTGTCCCGGCTGGATCGAGACCGGCCCCTGGCAGAAGAGCGCCAACCGCCAATCGCCCCGCCATCGCGACATCGACCGCAGCCAGCATCCGGTGGGACGCGTCGGCGAGCCGGCGGATGTCGCCGCGACGGTGGCGTTCCTGGCCAGCGACAAAGCCGGCTTCATCACCGGCCAGCACATCAGCGTCGACGGGGGAATGACCAGGCGGATGATCTACGCCGAGTGAGCCGCGAGCCGCGAGCCGCGAGCCGCGAGCCGCGAGCCGCGAGCCGCGAGCCGCGAGCCGCGAGCCGCGAAAATCAGTATTCGGCTACGCTGAAAGTTCGCAATCTCTTTCCCGTAGCCCGTAGCCCGTAGCCCGTAGCTTATGATTTCGGATGCCAGTTGCCGTCGTCGCCTTTCTTGTACTTCGCTTCGACGGCCTTCCAGGCCACGGCGTGCGCGGTCTCCTCGCGGGAGCTGTCGCCGCGTCGATCCTTGGCATCCTGGTATTCGTCCCAGGCGCTGTTGAACGCTTCCTTGTAGATGGAACGCGCATGCGGCGGCAGCACCTTGCGCGCGTTGTCGGGGATGTCGTCGCGGGAGTCGTAAGGCATGCACTCTCTCCTCTACGCGTGAGTTCAGCCTTCAGTGTAGACACCCAGCATCAGGATTCGGCCAGTTCGGCTTCGAGCGCTTCCAGTGCTTCTTCCGCCGCCAGCCACTCGCCTTCCAGCCTTTCGACCTCGGCCTGCAGTGCGCCTTGTTCGCGCACCAGCCGTGTCAATTCATTCTTGCGCTCGGCATCGTAAACGCCCGGATCGGCCAAGCGGGTTTCGAGTGCCGCCAGCGCTGCCTGAGCCTTTTCGAGCGCCTGCTCGGCGGCGTCGCGCCGCTTGCGCAGCGGCTTCATCTGCTCGCGCCGTTCGGCGGCGGCACGCCGGGCGGCCTTGCGGTCGCCGCCGTCCAGCGGACGTTTCTCCTGGCGCGCCTCGCGCTTGAGGTCGGTTTCACGCGACTTGAGCCACTGATGATAGTCATCGAGATCGCCGTCGAAGGGCACCACGCGGCCTTCGGCGACACGCCAGAAGTCATCCACGCTGGCACGCAGCAGGTGGCGGTCGTGGGAGACGATGATCACCGCGCCCTCGTAACCGGCCAGCGCTTCCGCCAGTGCCTCGCGCATGTCGAGATCGAGGTGGTTGGTCGGCTCGTCGAGCAGCAGCAGGTTGGGTTTCTCCCACGCCACCAGGGCCAGCGCCAGGCGTGCTTTCTCGCCACCGGAGAAGCGCGAGACATCGCCGAACACGTCGTCACCGCGAAAGCCGAAGCCGCCGAGGAAGTCGCGGATCGACTGATCGCTGGCCGTCGGAGAGAGCCGCTGCACGTGGGTGAACGGCGTGGCGCCGACATCGAGACACTCGAGCTGATGCTGGGCGAAATAGCCGATCGCCAGATTGTCGCCGGCGACCCGCGTGCCCGACAGCGGCGGCAACTCGCCGATCAGCGTCTTGATCAGGGTCGACTTGCCGGCGCCGTTGGGGCCGAGCAGCCCGATGCGCGCGCCGGGCAGGATCGATACCTTTACATCCTCGAGAACGGTGCGTTGGGGATAACCGAGCGCAGCCCGGTCCAGTGTCAGCAGCGGCGTCGAGGTCTTGTCGGCGCACGGCAGTTGGAAGCGGAACGGCGAATCGGCCCGGGCGGCGGCGATGCTCTCCATGCGCTCGAGCATCTTCAATCGGCTTTGGGCCTGGCGCGCCTTGGTCGCCTTGGCGCGGAAGCGCTCGACGAAACGGGTGATCTCGACGCGGCGTGCCTGCTGTTTTTCGAACGCCGCCTGCTGCTGCGCCTGACGCTCGGCACGGGCGCGCTCGAAGGCACTGTAGTGACCGCGGTAGAGCACCAGGCGGCCCTGGTCGATATGCAGAATGTGATCGCAGACCGCGTCGAGGAAATCGCGGTCGTGGGAGATCAGCATCAAGGTGCCGGGATAGCGCGTCAGCCACTGTTCCAGCCACAACAGCGCGTCGAGATCGAGGTGGTTGGTCGGTTCGTCGAGCAGCAGGATTTCCGAGGGCGTGAACAGCGTCCGCGCCAGCCCGACGCGCATCCGCCAGCCGCCCGAGAAGTCCGCCAGCGGGCGATAGAGATCCGCCTGGGCGAAACCCAGCCCGGCGAGCAACTGCTCGGCCCGGGACCGGGCGGTGTAGCCATCCAGCGCTTCGATCTGGCCATGCAGCCCGGCCTCGCGCTCGACATCACCGCTGGCCTGGGCCTCGGCCAGCGCCGCCTCCGCCTCGCGCAGCGCGGTGTCGCCGTCGAGCACGAACTCCACCAGCGGCCGCTCGATCGCCGAAACTTCCTGGGCCATGTGAGCGATACGCTTGCCGCCGGCGATCTCGACGCTGCCGGCATCGGCGCCGAACTCCCCGCGAATCAAGGCGAACAGGCTCGACTTGCCGGCACCGTTGGCGCCGACGATGCCGACCTTCTGACCTTCGTGCAGCACCAGATCGGCGTCCTCGATCAGCCGGCGGGTGCCACGTTGCAGGACGAGTTGGCGGAATGCGATCATGCCGGACTCCAGGTGCGTCGAATGGGCGCTCATTCTACCAGCCATCCACCACCGGTATGGAATGCCATGTCCGCCACCGCGACCGATTCACTCTGGTCCTACGCCCTCGAACGTTACGCCCGGCCGGGTGCCGAGGCGCTCTGTCTGCGCTTGCAGGACGATCACGGCTGGGACGTCTGCGAACTGTTGTGGGTCGCCTGGCTCGCCGGGCGCGGGTCGCAACCCGACCTGAGCGACGCCGAGGCACTCGCGGCGGTGAGGCGCTGGCAGCGCGAGATGACCCTGCCGCTGCGTCAGCGACGGCGCGAGCTCAAGCGCGATGCCCACGAATCCCCGCATCTGGAGTCCTTGCGTCAAGCGCTCAAGCAGGCGGAACTGTTGGCCGAGCGCGAAACCCTGAGGCGGCTCGAACGCCTGCCTGCGCACCCGGCACCCAAGGACGAGCGCAGCGCGCGCGAGATCGCCTTGAACGGTTGCCGCTCGCTCAACCCGATCGAGCCCGAGGCTTACCGGCTGTTACACCCATTGTTCACCCACTGGTTGATGCCTTGTGCGGATGCGGAACCAACTCCCACCTGTTAGAGTCCCAGCATGACCACCACACCGATGTCTGAGGCTTTTTCACAATCCAGCCAACATCGGTTTCATCCGTGACTCAAGGAGTTTGCATGAAACGTTTGGTAACCGCCGTCGCTCTCGGCAGCGTCATGACCCTGCCGCTGACGGCCGTCGCCCAGGACAAGGTCGACCTCGACAGTGACCAGGCCAAGCTCAGTTACAGCATCGGCGCCACCCTTGGTCAAGGGCTGTCACAGGACATCAAAGATCTCGACGTCGACGCTTTTTCCGCCGCGATTCGCGACGTTTACGGCGATGACGATCTGCAGATGAGCCAGGATGAGATCAGCAGCACCCTGACGCAGTATCAGCAGCAGAAGATGGCCGAACAGAAGGCCGAGCGTCAGAAGCTGGCCGAGGACAATCGCAAGAAGAGCGAGGCCTTTCTCGCCGATAACGCCAAGAAGGACGGCGTGAAGACCACCGAATCGGGCCTGCAATACAAGGTGCTCAAATCCGGTGATGGCGAGTCTCCCTCTGGCGACGACACCGTCCGCGTCAACTACGAGGGCACGCTGCCCGACGGCACCGTGTTCGACAGCTCCTACCAGCGCGGCGAACCGATCTCGTTCAAGGTCGACCAGGTCATCCCGGGTTGGCAGGAAGCGCTCAAGATGATGCATGTCGGCGACACCTGGATGATCTACGTACCCTCCGATCTCGCCTACGGCCCCGCCGGCACCGGTGGTCCGATCGGCCCCAACCAGGCGCTGCAGTTCAAGGTCGAACTCCTGGGCATCAATCCCGACGACAGCGACGATGGCAACACCGACGACAGCAACGGCTGATCCTCTTCTGCCGCACACCGGGACGCCGACCCCTCAGGTCGGCGTTTTCGTTTCCGTCGTTTCCGTCCATAGGCAACCGCTCATCGCTTCACGCCGGGCGTCGCGCCGTGTCACGGCATCGGTGAGGCGTGCGCTGTCGAAGTCGAACCAACTGCCCTTGAGGCCATGGTTGCTGACCACGGTCACCTGCGCTCGCCAGGCGTGTACGTGGGCGCTGCAGAATCCCAGATCACCGTGCCCCACGAACAGACCGTTCTCGACGGGTTGGAGAACGAAACGCCGCGAGTGCACATTCATGTCGCGGCCGACGAACTCGACATAGACCCTCTCCGCCTCGAGACCGGACACCCGTGCCTCGAAGGTCAGCCCCGATCTGCCGGCCGCCTCCTGAAGCGAGAAGGCGAGCGCGGAACTCAGCCCCAGACCCGCACGACAACCGCCCTCGAGCAGCACGCAACCCTGCTGCGGCGGATACCAGGTCACGTCGTGCGTCGACTCGCGCAGGTAATAGTCGAGCAGATACCAGAGCGCGACGACGATCGTCGCCAGCGTGACGCCAATCAACAGATTGAGCATGCGTGGCCTGGGGGTATCCTCTTCGTAAACAGCCATGGACCTTCGGAGACTCCAACCAGTGGGGGGTAGCCGATATCATGAGCGGCGCCTGGCGTCGTGTAGACGCCCGAATCAAGGACAAGACATGAGCGACATCGCAAGTGCGCTGGGCCCTCTCTTCGCACTGATTCTACTCGGTGCGGCACTCGGTTGGGCACGTTTTCCCGGCGGCGATTTCTGGCCGCTTCTCGAACGCTTCATCTATTACCTGCTGTTTCCCGCCATGCTGGTGGCGACGCTGGCCACCGCCGATGTCAGCCAGGTGCCGGTCCTGCGTCTGGCGATCTGCCTGCTGGGCGGGATGGGCCTGCTGGCGCTGGGGCTATGGCTCGCCCGCCGCCACCTGCAACTGAGTGCTCCCGTCTTCACTTCCGCGTTCCAGGGCGTGGTGCGCTTCAATACCTATGTCGGCGTGGCCGGTGCCGCGGCGCTGCATGGCGTCAGCGGCACGACCGTCGCCGCCGTGGCGGTGGCATTGATGGTGCCGACCGCCAACATTCTCTGCGTGCTCGCCTTCATCGCCTCCGGCACCCTGGGCAGCGCCAGCCTCGGCGCCAGCGCCATGGCACTGGCGCGCAATCCGCTGATTCTCGCCTGCGTGATCGGCATCGCGCTCAATCTGAGCGGAATCGGCCTGCCGGGCTGGAGCGGCGAGGCGATCGGCCTGCTCGGCGACGCCGCACTGCCGCTCGGCCTGGTGGCGGTAGGCGTCGCCCTGCGTCCGCAGGCGCTGTGGCACGGCGGCAAGGCGTTCTGGGTCTCCAGCATGCTCAAGCTGATCGTCACGCCGCTGGTGGTCGGCGGCCTGGCCTGGATCTGCGGGCTCGAAGGCGTCGACCGCGACGTGGTGCTGCTGTTCGCGGCGCTGCCGACCGCCACCTCGGCCTATATCCTGGCACGGCAACTGGGTGGCGACGCCGAGTTGATGGCGGCGATCATTACCGGCCAGACGCTGCTCGCGATGCTGACGTTGCCGCTGCTGCTACAGCTGGTCAACGTCGGTTGACGGCCGCAAATAAAAAATATTCTCGTTACGCTTGCAATCACAAATGAGAATGATTACCTTTCTACTCGTGGCGTCGCCAAACGCCACTGACCACAGCAGCGAATGTCAGGTTCCTGCCATGGTTATCTCCTCATCAAGCTAGTCACGGTCCTTAGTGCCGCCCTGCCCAGGGCGGCTTTTTTTCGTCCGCAGCCCGCATCATTCCGCGCGTTGGTAGATCAGATCCCAGACGCCATGGCCAAGCCGCTCGCCACGGCTCTCGAACTTGGTCAACGGACGGAACTCGGGGCGGTCGACGTAGGGCGCTGTCTCGGCGGGGGCCGTGTTGGCAAAGCCGGGAGCTTCGGCCATCGCCTCGGCCATATGTTCGGCATAGGCCTGCCAGTCGGTGGCCATATGGAAGATGCCGCCCGGCTTGAGTCGCGAGCGCACCAGCTCGATGAACGGCAACTGCACGATTCGCCGCTTGTGGTGCTTCTTCTTCGGCCAGGGATCGGGAAAGAACAGTTGCACGGTGTCGATGCTGGCCTCCGGCAGACACTCGGCCAGCACGGCGAGCGCATCCTCGCGGTAGACGCGCAGGTTGGTCAGCCCACGCTTGTCCGCTTCGTCGAGCAACTTGCCCACGCCCGGCGCGTGGACCTCGATACCGATGAAATCGGTCTCGGGGTGACGCTCGGCCTGCTCGACCAGCGACTGCCCCATGCCGAAGCCGATCTCGACCACGCGCGGTGCGTCACGGCCAAAGAGCCGAGTGAGATTCTGGCGACCCGCTTCGCGAGTGAGCCCCCACTTCGGCCAGATCTCTTTCAGGCCGCGCTCCTGGGCGGCGGTCATGCGTCCCGCCCGGAGCACGTAGCTCTTGATGCCGCGGTGCTGACGGTCGTTGGGTTCGGGGATCGCGTTGTCGGGCTTGAGATGGTCGGTCATGCGGTCGTCGTGTCGAGAGGGGAACAGGGAGAATCCGTCACCACCGCAGCGGTGACGGGTGGATCAAGCGTTGATACGCCCGGCAAAGGGCGACGACGGGCTGGCGCTCTGGCGGCGCGGCATGCGCTCGGCGAGAAAGGCTTCGCGCCCGGCTTCGATCGCCTTGCGCATGGCATTCGCCATCATCACCGGATGCCTGGCGTGGGCGATGGCGGAGTTCATCAGCACGCCGTCGCAGCCCATCTCCATCGCCAGCGCCGCATCCGATGCCGTGCCGATACCGGCATCCACCAGCACCGGCACCTCGGCATTCTCGAGAATGATCGTCAGCGTCGCCGGATTGAGCAGGCCATTGCCGGAGCCGATCAGCGAGCCCAGCGGCATTACCGCGCAACAGCCGCGTTTCTCCAGCTCCTTGGCGACGATCGGGTCGTCGCTGGTATAGACCATGACATCGAAGCCGTCGTTGACCAGGGTTTCGGCCGCCGCCAGCGTTTCCACCACGTTGGGATAGAGCGTCTTGTCGTCGCCCAATACCTCGAGCTTGACCAGGTTGTGGCCGTCGAGCAGTTCGCGCGCCAGGCGACAGGTACGCACCGCATCCTTGGCCGTGTAGCAACCGGCGGTATTGGGTAGCAGCGTATAGCGCGACGGCGGTATGGCATCGAGCAGGTTGGCCTCGTCCGGGTTCTGGCCGAGATTGGTGCGGCGTACCGCGAAGGTGACGACATCGGCCCCGCTGGCCTCGATGGCGGCGGCGGTCTCGTCGAAATCGCGATACTTGCCGGTGCCGACCAGCAGACGGGACGCGAAGCGACGTCCGGCGACGGTCAGCGGGGTATCCTGGATGAGTTGAGACATGCGTCACTCCTGGAGCGTGGTTTCAATGGCGGCGCGTGAGATCGTAAACGGATTCTGAACGGATAACGATCAACCGCCGCCGATAGCATGCACGATTTCCACGCGGTCACCGTCCGCCAGGCGCATCTGCGCATGCAGGCTGCGTGGCACGATCTCTTCATTGACCTCGATGGCGATGCGACGCCCCGTCAGCCCCAGCGCCTCGACCAGTTGGCTGAGCGTCTGGCCGTCGTCGCACTGGCGTGGTTCACCGTTGAGCTGGATCTGCATGGCGGCCTCCCGAAGGTCACTAGTCGCGGAGCCGCATTGTAGCGCCTGGGGCCTGTCGACACTATTCATCGTGGAGCGTATCGACAGGCCCTGGCCAGTCGAAATAGCGCGGATGCTACTCGGCGCTCTCCCGCCGTGGCCAGACGTCGGCATCGACCTGTTCGGGGCGCTTGAGCACGCCCTTGGGGTCGAAGGTCGGTTCGCGCACGCCGTCGCGGCGCTGGCGCTCGTAGTCCCGCAGCGTGCGCAGCGCGATCGGGCACAGGATCAGGATCGCGATCAGGTTGGTGGTCGCCATCAACCCCATCGCC
This sequence comes from Salinicola peritrichatus, assembly GCF_003206715.1. GTDB lineage: Bacteria > Pseudomonadota > Gammaproteobacteria > Pseudomonadales > Halomonadaceae > Salinicola > Salinicola peritrichatus. Next base: position 111,804 of record NZ_PZJU01000007.1, read on the forward strand.
AGATCGGCGAAGTCCCATACGAACTGCAGCTGCGCCACCGAACCGATCATCACCATCGCCAGCACGGCGACCCGCAGCACCGATACCGCGCTTTTCGCGTGGCGCTTGCACAGGTACTCGATATTGATCTGGGAGTAGGAGAAGTTGGCAATGATCGACGTGAATGCGAACAGCAAGATGGCGATGGCAATGAAAATCTCGCCGAAGCTGCCGAGGTGATCGACCATCGCGTCCTGGGTCAGCTGGATGCCGACGATATCCTGCCCCGGCGAGGTACTCATCAGGCGCTCGTAGACGCCGGAGAGCAGAATCACCACGGCGGTACAGCTACAGATCACCAGGGTATCGATGAACACGCCGAAGGATTGCACCAGGCCCTGCGCCGCCGGATGCTTGACGTCCGCCTGGGCGGCGGCGTTGGGCGCCGAGCCCATGCCGGCTTCGTTGGAGAACAGTCCACGCTTGATGCCGTTCTCCATCGCGATCTTGATCGTGTATCCGACCGCACCGCCCACCGCCGGACCATAGCCGAAGGCACTCTTGACGATCAACGCCAGCATCGCTGGCACGTCGCCGATATTCGCCAGCAGTACCCATAACGCGACCAGGAAATAACCGATCGCCATGACCGGCACGATCTTCTCGGCGGTACGCGCCACCGATCTCAGGCCGCCATAGATGACCAGCGCGGTAATGATCACCAGCACGATGCCGGTGATCCAGTTGGGAATCGAGAACGCCTGGGCCATGCCCTGGGCAATGGTGTTGGATTGGGCGCCGTTGAACGCCAGGCCGTAGGCAATCAGCAAAAAGATCGCGAACAGCGCGCTCATCCAGCGTTGCCCCAATGCCCGCTCGATGTAGTAGGCGGGACCGCCGCGGAACACGCCGTCTTCATTGCGCTTCTTGTAGATCTGCGCCAGGGTCGACTCGATGAACGAAGTGGCAAAGCCCACCAGCGCGGTCATCCACATCCAGAAGATCGCTCCGGGGCCGCCGACCCATAGCGCGATCGCCACCCCGGCCAGGTTGCCGGTGCCGACACGCGCCGCCAGCGATGTCGCGAAGGCCTGGAATCCGCTTACCCCGGTGCCGGAGCCGCGGCTGGTAAAGGTCACCCGAGCCATATGGCCGAACAGCCGGAACTGCATGCCACGGGGCAGGATGGTGAAGAGAATACCGGCGCCCAACAGCAGATAGAGCAGGATATAGGTCCAGACGAACTCGCTGATGGGGGTCATGACCGCGTAGACCGCGTCGTGAAGCGTATCGATGAATTGCATGCGGAGATCCTTGTGGTGCGGTAACGCCGAAGCTGCGTCAATCAGTAGCGGACGGACGGCTGCCGAGGCGGCTTTTTACGCGCTAGACTGATGAGCGTCAAACTCAACTCCGGCGCGTTTTCAGCATAGACAGCATGGAAAAATACGACACGCATCGAAAGTGGACATGCCAACGCGTCGCCTGGGTCGCCGTAGCGCTCAGCGGATTCACCGTGGTGATGGCCGGCGCCTTCGGTGCCCATGCGCTGGCGGACAAGCTCTCGCCACGCGCTTTGGAAGTCTTTCATACCGCCGTGCGCTATCAGGCCTGGCACACCCTGGCGGCGATGACTGTGCTGGCGTGGCAGAGCCAGCGCGCGCTGCGCGGGCAGTCGCTGGTGATCGGGCTCTGGCTCGCGGGCATGCTACTGTTCAGCGGTTCGCTCTACTTGCTGTCCTTGAGCGGCCTGAAGCCGTTGGGAATCGTGACGCCGTTCGGCGGGTTGCTGCTGATGGCGGGCTGGCTGGCCCTGGCCTGGAGCGCCTGGCGTCAGCGCTCGATAGACCCCGAACGCTCGGCTGAAGCCTAGTCGTCGCGGTCCGGCAGCACATAGGTCGCATTCACCAACGCCACCGGTTCGTCGTCGCCGGTGGAGAAAAGATGCACTTCTCCGACGACCAACCGCCGCCCCAGCTTGAGGATGCGGGCGTTGGCGATCAGATCGCGATCGCCGCGGGCACGGCGCAGGAAGTGGCAATTGAGGCTGCTGGTCACTGCCATCGCCTCGGGGCCGATCTGGGCCAGAATCGCCACGTAGAGGCAGACATCCGCCAGGCTCATCATCGACGGCCCCGAAACGCAGGCGCCGGGGCGCAGGTGCTCGTCCTCGATCGCCAGGCTCATGGTCGCGCGCATGTGATCGACCGCCTCGATGGTGCCCTGGCGATGGGGAAAGACAGCGTCGAGGAAATCCTCGATTTCGGCGNNTACAGCTTACAGCTCATAACTTACAGCTCTTACCCTTTCGCCTTATCGATGGCGCGCCAGTGGTGCAGCAGCGGCTCGGTGTAGCCGGAGGGCTGTTCGCGGCCCTTGAAGATCAGGTCCGAGGCCGCCTGGAAGGCGCTGGAATCGGCCAGGTGCGAGGTCATCGGGGTGTAGTCGGGATCATGCGCGTTCTGCTCGTCGACCACCTTGGCCATGCGCTCCAGGGTCTCGCGCACCTGGGCTTCGCTGACGATGCCGTGATGCAGCCAGTTGGCGATGTGCTGGCTGGAGATGCGCAGTGTCGCGCGGTCTTCCATCAGGCCGACGTTGTGGATGTCCGGCACCTTGGAGCAGCCGACGCCGTGTTCGACCCAGCGCACCACGTAGCCGAGAATGCCCTGGCAGTTGTTGTCGAGCTCCTGCTGGATCTCGTCGCTGCCCCAGTCGGCCCTGGGATCGACCGGCACCGTCAACAGGTCGTCGAGCAGATCGCTCTCGCCCTGGCTCTCCTGTTCGCGCTGGATCGCGTCGACATCGATCTGATGATAGTGCAGCGCGTGCAGCACAGCGGCGGTGGGCGACGGCACCCAGGCGGTATTGGCCCCGGCCTTGGGATGGCCGCTTTTCTGTTCCAGCATCGCCGCCATCAGGTCCGGCATCGCCCACATGCCCTTGCCGATCTGGGCGCGCCCGCGCAATCCACAGGCCAGCCCGATCTGGACGTTGCTGCGCTCGTAGGCGGCGATCCATTTGCTGCCCTTCATGTCGCCCTTGCGCAGCATCGGGCCCGCATTCATCGCGGTGTGCATCTCGTCGCCGGTACGGTCGAGGAAGCCGGTATTGATGAACGCCACCCTGGAGGCGGCGGCATCGATGCACGCCTTGAGATTGACCGAGGTACGACGCTCCTCGTCCATGATGCCCATCTTGAGCGTATCCGCCGGCAGACCGAGCAGTTGCTCGACGCGGGAGAACAGCTCGTCGGCGAAGGCGACTTCCTTGGGTCCGTGCATCTTCGGCTTGACGATATAGACCGAGCCCGAACGCGAGTTGCCGCTCTCGCGCTTGAGGTCGTGGATGGCGATCAGCGAGGTCATCACCGCGTCGAGCATGCCTTCGGGGATCTCGTTGCCGTCGCCGTCGAGCACTGCCGGCGTGGTCATCAGGTGGCCGACGTTGCGCACGAACATCAGCGAACGCCCCGGCAGGGTCAGCTCGCCGCCGTCCGGGCGGGTGTATTCGCGATCCGGGTTGAGACGGCGCGTCACGCTCTTGCCGCCCTTGTCGAAGCTCTCCTCGAGGTCGCCTTTCATCAGCCCGAGCCAGTTGCGATAGACCAGCGTCTTGTCCTCGGCATCGACGGCGGCGACGGAGTCCTCGCAATCCATGATCGTGGTGACCGCGGCCTCGACCAGCAGATCCTTGACGTGAGCGGGATCGGTCTTGCCGATGGGGTGCTCGGCGTCGATCTGGATCTCCAGGTGCAGGCCATGATTGGCCAGCAGCACCGCCTTGGGCGCTGCGGCATCGCCCTGATAGCCGACCAACTGGTCGGGGCGCTGCAGTTCGGTTTCGCGGCCGCCCTCGAGCGTCACCGTCAATTTGCCGTCCCGAATGGCATAGCCGGTCGCCTCGCGGTGGGAGCCGGTGGCCAGCGGTGCCGCCATGTCGAGCACGCCGCGCGCATAGGCGATCACTTTTTCGCCGCGCTTGGGGTTGTAGCCGCTGCCTTTCTCGGCGCCATCGTCCTCGGGTATGGCATCGGTGCCATAGAGCGCGTCGTAGAGGCTGCCCCAGCGCGCGTTGGCCGCGTTCAGCGCGTAGCGGGCATTGCTTACCGGCACCACCAGCTGCGGCCCGGCCTGGCGGGCGATTTCGGCATCGACGTTGGCGGTGGTCGCCTGGACCTTGGCCGGCGCCTCGACCAGATAGCCGATCTCCTTGAGAAAGGCACGATACGCCGCCATGTCACGAATCTCGCCGGGATTGTCCCGATGCCACTCGTCGAGCCGCGTCTGCAGGCGATCGCGCTCGGCCAGCAGTTCACGGTTGCGTGGCGCAAGATCGTGGATCAAGGCATCGAATCCGGACCAGAACGCCTCGGGATCGACGTCGGTGCCGGGCAATGCCTCCTCGCTGATGAAACGCTCGAGCTCGGCGGCAACCTGCAATCGGTGATGAGAAACACGCTCCGTCATGTCAGCCTCCAATGCGGGCAGTGCGGCCCGGGTTTGTCGGAAAAAGTGCTGTCGGGGAAAAGTGGCTTGGCAGAAATCATTTATGGAAATCCTTTCCACATAATAATCAGACGCGGGGAACTTGTCTCGTTCGACCTTGGTCCATTCATCGAAGAGACATCTCTTCGCCACGCAGTCCCGCCCCATCATGGTCTCGAAGGTGTACGACGAGTAGCATGACCGTATCAGGAGACTCGCGCATGCACGACTTTTCGCCCTTGAAGGCACTCGGTCCCATCCACCCTATCGAGACCCCAACCGGTTCGCCATTGGCCGCTTACCTCGATCACTATCGATTGACCCCGCTGTTGAATGCCCACGGCGAAACGACGCTGCACGCCGGCTTCCTGCCGGCAACGGGAGAATCGGGCAAGACCTTCGATCTGTGGTGTCAGATCTGGGCACCGCCGGCGCCGCGCGGCACCATTTTCGTCGTGCACGGCTATTTCGACCATCTGGGACTCTACGGACATCTGCTCAAGCGTTTGCTGGCCCACGGTTGGCAGGTGGTGATGTGGGACTTGCCCGGCCATGGTCTATCCAGCGGCGCACGCGCCACCATTGACGATTTTACCGATTACGTGATGTGCTTGAACGCCATCGAAACGCAGATCGCCGAGCTGGATCTGGCACCGGGGCCGTGGCTGGCGATCGGCCAGAGCACCGGCGCGTCGATCGTCGCCACCGACGCCTTGGCGCGCGGCACCCAGGCGCCCTGGCAAGCACTGGTACTGCTGGCGCCGCTGGTGCGTCCCTGGGGCTGGAATCAATCACGCTGGCTGCATAGCCTCGCCAGCCCTTTCGTCGATACGATCCCGCGCAAGTATCGCGCCAACACGACCGATATCGCATTCGCGGACTTCCTGCGGCTGCACGATCCGCTGCAGGATGACCGCCTGGCGCTGACCTGGGTCACCGCCATGCGCCGTTGGATGCCGACGCTACTCAAGCGTCCGCCCAGCGAGCTGCCGGTATTGATCCTGCAGGGCGAGCAGGATCTGACGGTCGACTGGAGCTGGAATCTCAAGGCGCTGCGGCGGAAATTTCCCCGCTCGCGAATCGTGCGCCACCCCTTGGCCCGCCACCATCTGGTCAACGAGGCGGACGCCATCCGAGAAGTGCTGTTCAGCGAACTGGATGACTTTTTGACCCGCTTTGCGGTCGACCATCCTCGGGCCTCGGCGTCGTCATGAGAGGGTTGGGGATCGGGTGCCTGCTGCTGGCGTTGGCTGCCTGTGCCGGGCTCAGCCAGCCCCCACCGACCTCCCGCGAGGCGCTACGCGGCCTGGCTACCAGCGCGGCGCAGGGACTGCTGGCCTCCCCGCCGTGGTCACCCGATCGCACGGCGTCGACGACGATCCTGATGCGCCCGGCGGAGGTCGACGAGGCGCTGCCCATCAGCGCCGCTGCGCTCAACGAGGCGCTGGGGCGAGCCCTGCTGAGTCGTGAAGACTCGCCCCACGTACTCGACTGGGTACCAAATTCGCCCCGGGGCGCGATGGAAGACCAGTGGCTGCTTCAGGCTCGCCTCAGCGCCGATGCGCCGCCGCTGCGCTTGAGTGACCGCACCTTGCAGCCCTATACCCTGCAATTCGACCTGTCGCGTCCGAGCGATCCCGCCTCGCACTGGCAATGGCAGGCCAGCGGCGCACTGGACCTCGACGCCCTGCCGGCCAAGTCCGAGGCATCGCCGTGAGCGTGGCTCATGGCGACGTTTCCCTTTCACGTCAATCGATTGGTATTTTCATGTCACGCTTTGCCCGCCATCTCGAACGCCAGGACGGCCCACACAATCCCTTTCCCGGCCTGCAGGCGCTCGAACGCAAACTCGGCCACGCGCTGCCCCATCGTATCGGCTCCAATGAAGGGCTCGACATGCCGCATCGGGCGCTTGCCGCCCGGTTCGGTCACGAGGTCGCGAACCTGGCACGCACCTACGGCGACGCCGAGGCCTGGCAGGTGCGGGAACTGCTGGCCCGGAGTCTGGCGCTGCCGATGGAAGCCCTTTTGATCGATGCCGGCGCCGACAGCCTGATGGCGTTGACGCTGCGTGCGCTCTGCGATGAGGGCAGCACGGTGATTACCAGCGCCGGCACTTATCCGACCTGGAGCTACTTCGTGCGCGGCCAGGGCTGTCGTCAGGTGGAGATCGACTACGCCAGCGGCCCGGGCCATCTGGCACCGGATCTCGCCGCCCTGGCCGAGGCGGCCAGACGCGAGCGCGCCCGCGTGGTCTATCTCGCCAACCCGGACAACCCGAGCGGGCATCTGCACGGCGATGCCGACGTACTCGCCCTGCGCGATGCACTGCCGGACGAGTGCGCCCTGGTGCTCGACGAGGCCTATCACGATTTCCGCGACGACGCTTGGGAGCCGGCGGCCAGTGCCATCTGGCCCGGCGTGATCCGCCTGCGTACCTTCTCCAAGGCTCACGGTCTCGCCGGGTTGCGGGTGGGCTATGCCATCGCCACGCCGGAAACTCATGCGATGCTGATGAAAGTGAGGATTCACTACGCCGTTTCGTCCCTGGCCTTGGCGGCGGCGGAAACCATGCTGCATCACCCCGACGAAACGCGAGAGCATGTCGCCGCCGTCATCGCGCGCCGGGACGCACTGAGCGACTGGCTACGTGAGCAAGGCGCGGACGTGCTGCCCAGCATCACCAACTTCGTCAGTCTACGCCTGGCCAATGCCGATCAGGCTGTCGAAGCGCATCGCCGACTGCTGGCGGAAGGCACGCTGATCCATCGGCCGGCGCATCCCGCGCTAGGCCATCTGCTGCGCATCAGCGCGCTGGAGGATGCCCTGGTACCGGGGCGGCTCGAGACGCTGGCCTCGGCGTTGCAAAGCGGGAGCTGAGCCGTTCTTCCCGGATTCAGGCCCCCATGGGATCGTTGGCCTTCAGCATGCGATCCAGCTGGCGATAGCCGATCGCCTCCATCAGTTGGGCCTTGCCGACCCGCGTCTCGCCACTCAGATCCGCCAGCGTCAGCGCCACGCGCAGCACTCGATGGTAGGCGCGGGCCGAGAGATTGAGCCGGTCCAGCACGCCGGCGAACCACTGGCGCTCGGTAGCGGATAAAGCGCAGGCCGCTTCCAGTTCGGGGCCGGGCAGATGCGCGTTGAGCGCACCGCGGGCCTGCTGGCGCCGGCGCGCCTCGAGCACCCGTTCGCGCACGCGGGCCGACGACTCCCCCGGCGTCTGGTCGGTCAGCTGCGTCGCTGGCAGTGCCGGAACCTCCACCTGCAGATCGATACGGTCGAGCAGCGGCCCGGACAACCGCGACTGATAACGCTGAATCTGGGCCGGGCTGCAGTGGCAGCGCTGGCGGGGATCGCCCAGATGCCCACAGGGACAGGGGTTCATTGCCGCGACGAGCTGAAAGCGGGCGGGAAAACGCCTTTGATGATTGGCACGGGAAATCAGGATCTGGGCCGACTCCATCGGCTCGCGCAACACCTCCAGCACGTGGCGATCGAACTCCGGCAGCTCATCCAGGAACAGCACACCGTGATGGGCCAGCGAGATCTCGCCCGGGCGCGGTCTCGAGCCGCCGCCGACCAGAGCAACGCTACTCGAGGTATGGTGTGGATTGCGAAAGGGGCGCAGCCCCCAGCGATCCATGATCGACAGGCCGCATACCGAGCGCACCGCGGCGACTTCCAGCGCTTCGTCCCGCGTCAACGGCGGCAGGATGCCCGCCAGGCGACTGGCCAGCATGGTCTTGCCGGTTCCCGGTGGCCCCGCCAGCAGCAGGTTGTGGCCGCCGGCCGCGGCGACTTCCAGCGCACGACGCGCCTGATGCTGGCCTTTGACATCGGCCATGTCCGGCTCGGTGCCCCGTTCCCGCAGCGGCGCCCTATATTGGTGCGGTGACAGTTTCTCGCGGCCCAGCAAGTGCCCGACGACATCGAGCAGATGCCCCGCCGCAAGCACTTCCACACCCTCCGCCAAGGCCGCTTCATCGGCATTGGCAACCGGTACGATCAGACCGCGACCGGCACGGCGGGCAGCCAGCGCCGTGGGCAACACGCCGGTGACGGCCCGCAGCGTACCATCCAGGGCGAGTTCGCCGACGATTTCGAGTCGCTCGGCAGCCTCGACCGGTACCTGACCGGAGGCCATCAGAATGCCGAGCGCGATGGGCAGATCGAAACGCCCGCCATCCTTGGGCAGATCGGCAGGCGCCAGATTGAGGGTGATGCGACGTGAAGGGAATTCGAAACCGGCATTGATCAGCGCGCTGCGCACACGCTCGCGGCTCTCCTTGACCGCGGTTTCCGGTAGTCCGACCAGGGTGAGTCCCGGCAGGCCATTGCTCAGATGGACTTCGATGAGAACTTCCGGCGCCTCCAGCCCCAGGCTGGCTCGGGTGCGCACGATGGCTAGGGTCATGTCGCCTCCAACGGTGTCCGTCAACCTGGGGCGACTGCCACAGGCCAGACAGACGCCATCTTTGCGGCATCTGCCTCAGCCTATAGGACTACATTTTGTTACGCACTATCGCAACCTCGAAGGCTGATATTCAGGGCTTGGATCCGTCGCTGTCATCCGCCGGCGACGTCCGCGCTTCGACTTCGGGCTGCGCTGCCTGCTCGCTGCGTATGGTGTTTTCCAGCGCCGCGACCTGCTCTTCCAGCGCCTCGACGCGCTCTCGCGTACGCGTGAGCACTTCCATCATGATGTCGAAATCCTCCCGTGACACGATCTCCATGCGCTCCATCGCGCCACGTAACACGCCCTGGATATTGCGCTGAATGTCTCCAGGCGCTTGTGAAGCGCCCTGAAGCTTGTCGCCAAGCTGCTTGGCCAAGCGTTCGAATCGATCCTGTGCGGACATCTTTCACTCTCCTCGATGACTTGCCTTAAGCATACGCAAAGTGTGGCGGCAGCGCCTGCGCACAAAAAGTGCACGAACAAAAGACCAGTGATCGATGTTGGTGCACGCAGCCGTCAGTCCGTCGCCGATGCATATGCCACACCAAGAAAAAAAATAAATAACTCCATGATTTTTAAGAGATCGAAAAGCAGTGGCATATGTTCTGCCTATAACCCGAAGGCGCAAGCCGACTACGGGAGATAAGGGATGAAACTCATCACCGCCATAATTAAACCCTTCAAGCTCGACGATGTTCGCGAGGCACTGGCCGACAACGGCGTCCAGGGCATCACCGTCACAGAAGTGAAAGGGTTCGGCCGTCAGAAGGGTCACACCGAACTGTACCGCGGCGCGGAATACGTCGTCGATTTCCTGCCCAAGGTGAAAGTCGAGGTGGCTGTGGAGGACGATCGTGTGGATGGCGTGCTGGACGCGATCCGCAACGCCGCCAATAGCGGCAAGATCGGCGACGGCAAGCTGTTCGTCACGCCACTCGAAGATGTCATCCGGATCCGAACCGGGGAACGCGGGGCCGACGCCGTTTGACGGCGCGGAACGAGGAGACAAAAGAATGAATGATCAAGTAGTGCAATTATCCTATGCGCTCGACACCTTCTACTTTCTGGTGACGGGTGCATTGGTCATGTGGATGGCGGCTGGATTCGCCATGCTCGAAGCGGGATTGGTGCGCGCCAAGAACACCACCGAAATTCTGACCAAGAACGTCGTCCTTTACGCTATCGCCTGTACCATGTACCTGCTGGTCGGCTACCACATCATGTACTCCAGCGAGAGCGGCGGCTTCTTCCCCAGCCTCGGCTTCCTGATCGGTGCCGAAAACACCGTCGATGACGTGATGAGCAGTGGCGGCGACGTCTACTACTCCGCCCGTTCCGACTTCTTCTTCCAGGTCGTATTCGTCGCCACGGCGATGTCTATCGTATCCGGCGCCGTTGCCGAGCGCATGAAGCTCTGGGCCTTCATGATTTTCGCCGTCGTCATGACCGGTTTCATCTACCCGATCCAGGGTTACTGGAAGTGGGGTGGCGGCTTCCTCGATGCAGCTGGCTTCCAGGATTTCGCCGGTTCCGGGGTCGTTCACCTGTGTGGCGCCACGGCGGCACTGGCCGGTGTTCTGCTGCTGGGCGCACGTAAGGGCAAATATGGCAAGAACGGCGCGATCTATGCCATTCCGGGCGCCAACCTGCCGCTAGCCACGCTGGGTACGTTCATCCTGTGGCTGGGCTGGTTCGGCTTCAACGGCGGTTCCGAGCTGATGGTGTCCAATATCGATGAAGCCAACGCCGTAGCTCAGGTCTTCGTCAATACCAATGCCGCTGCCGCCGGTGGCGTGATCGCCGCGCTCATCCTGGCCAAGCTGTGGTTCCGCAAGGCGGACCTGACCATGGCCCTCAACGGTGCCCTGGCCGGCCTGGTCGCCATTACTGCCGAACCGCTGGCGCCCAGCGCTCTGGGTGCTACCCTTATCGGAGCGGTTGGTGGTTTACTGGTGGTCATTGCCATCGTGACGCTGGACAAGGTCAAGATCGACGATCCGGTCGGCGCCATTTCCGTTCACGGCGTCGTCGGTATCTGGGGCCTGATTGCCGTGCCCTTCTCCAACGGTGATGCCACCTTCGGCGCGCAGTTGCTGGGTGTTGTCTCCATTTTCGTCTGGACCTTCGTTGCCAGCCTGATCGTCTGGGGTATCATCAAGGCAGTCATGGGCATTCGGGTTTCCGAAGAAGAAGAATACGAAGGCGTCGATATCGCCGAATGCGGTATGGAAGCCTATCCTGAATTCAACGTCGGCAAGAAGTAAGCCGATACACCGAGTGAGCTGGCGTGCTCCCCTGGCCCCCTTCGGGGGGCCTTTTTTAATTCCTGCAAATGGCGGTGTATGCTTAAGATAAGAGTCGCCGGGCATTGAAGACTTATTCACAGGATACGGGCGCGCAGCCATCCGTCTATCGCACGCGAGGAGAACCCCCAATGAAACTGGTTACCGCCATCATCAAACCCTTCAAGCTGGACGACGTGCGTGAGTCTCTGTCGGAAATCGGGGTTCAAGGCGTCACCGTCACCGAAGTCAAAGGCTTCGGTCGCCAGAAAGGCCATACCGAGCTCTACCGCGGCGCGGAGTATGTGGTTGATTTTCTGCCCAAGATCAAGCTGGAGGTGGCCGTCGACGACAGCATGAGCGATCAGGTCATCGATGCGATCACCAAGGTCGCCAACACCGGCAAGATCGGCGATGGCAAGATCTTCGTCTCGCCGCTGGAGCAGGTCATCCGTATCCGCACCGGCGAAACCGGCAAGGACGCGGTTTAAACCACAGAGATAAGCTGGAAGATCGCCGCTTCGCGGCTGGAAGAGAGAAGATTAAAGAAAGAAAAACCCCATCCGGCGAACGCCTGATGGGGTTTNNNCGCCCATGCGCGGCGAGATGGAGAAGCCGAGTTCGTCCAACAGACCGCTGGTTTCGTCCAGCATTGCCGGGCTACCGCAGATCATGGCGCGATCCTGCTTGGGATCGAGCGGCGGTAGACCGGTATCCTCGAACAGCTTGCCGCTACGAATGTGATCGGTCAGACGCCCCATGGTGTGGAACTCCTCGCGAGTCACGGTCGGGTAGTAAACGAGCTTGTCGCGGATCTCGTCGCCAAGATATTCGTGCGCCGGCAGTTCCCTGGAGACGAAATCGGCGTAGGCGAGTTCGCTGACGGTGCGCACGCCGTGAATCAGCACGACCTTCTCGAAGCGCTCATAGACTTCCGGGTCCTGGATCAAGCTCATGAACGGTGCCAGGCCAGTGCCAGTAGAGAGGAAATAGAGATTGCGCCCAGGCAGCAGATCGTCGCAGACCAGCGTTCCCGTCGGCTTGCGGCTGACCATGACCTGGTCGCCCACCTTCAGGTGCTGCAGGCGCGAGGTCAGCGGGCCATCCGGGACCTTGATGCTGAAGAACTCGAGGTGATCCTCGTAGTTGGGGCTGGCGATGGAGTAGGCTCGCAGCAGCGGCTTGCCTTCCACTTCCAGGCCGATCATCACGAACTGACCGTTCTTGAAGCGCAGGCTGCGCTCGCGGGTGGTGCGAAAACTGAATAGCGTGTCGTTCCAGTGGTGAACGCTGATGACTTCCTCGAGCGCCAGCTTACTCATCAAAAGCTCCTATAGAAATAACTCTAAGCTATAAGTTGGATGCCTAACTAGATGATGGAACTATAAAAAGAACGCGATATTCTGTTAAGCGAATTGTTTGGATAAGGTTTATCGATTTTACCGATATAGGCGTCTGCCATGCGTTATACATTGCGTCAGTTGGAGGTCTTCGTCGCCATCGCGCAGCACCAGAGCGTGTCCCGGGCAGCCGAGTCGCTCTCCATGTCGCAATCGGCGACCAGTACGGCGCTGGCCGAGCTGGAGCGACAGTTCGATTGTCAGCTTCTCGATCGACTGGGCAAGCGTCTCAAGCTCAACGCGCTGGGATTTCAGCTACTGCCCAAGGCAGTCGCGCTATTGGATCGCGGCGAAGAGATCGAGGAGCTGCTCAAGGGACAGCGCGGCATCGGCTCGCTCGACGTCGGCGCCACCCTGACCATCGGCAACTATCTCGCTACGCTGCTGATCAGTGATTTCATGCAGCGCTATCCGGAAAGCCGGGTTCGGCTGCAGGTGCGCAATACGGCCTCGATCATCGAACGCGTCGCGCTTCACGAGCTCGACCTGGGCCTGATCGAAGGCGATTGCCAGCATGACGATATCGTCATCCAGCCTTGGATCGAGGACGATCTGACGGTGTTCTGCTCGCCGCGCCATCCACTGGCCAGCGAAGGCAGCGCGGACATCGAGCGTCTACTGCGCGAGGCCTGGATCATGCGCGAGGTCGGCTCGGGCACACGACGTACGCTGGAACACGCCATGCGACACCGGCGTGGGCGTTTCAATATCCTGCTGGAACTGGAGCATACGGAAGGCATCAAACGTGCGGTGGAATCGGGCCTGGGCATCGGCTGCGTGTCGAGGCTGGCACTGCGTGACGCCTTTCGTCGCGGCAGTCTCGTGCCGATCGAGACCCCCGAACTGGATTTGAGCCGTAGCTTTGCCTTCATCTGGCACCGCCACAAGTATCTCACCACGGCGATGCGGGAATTCCTGCGTCTATGTCGCGAAATGACTGCCGGCATCCAGCGCAGCGATGAAATCGACTTGCCGGCGATACCGTGAGACGATCATCGCCGGTAGCCATCAGGGGCACCGCCGGGAATCGCTCAGCGCCAGCCCAGCTTGTCGGCGATCTCTTCTTCACTGGCCTTCGACAGGTCCTTGTCGAGAGTCCGGGTCACGCAGTCGAGCGTGGGCTTGTCCAGCTTGTCGCGCAACGCCCCCAGGAACTTGGGCTCGGCAATCAGGATCATTTCGTCGACCTTGCCCTGAGTCCGAGCGTCACGCAGATAACTCGCCACTTCCTTGGCGAAGAACGCGGCCTGTTTTTCCGAGGTCGCCTCGTCGTTCCCGGTCTGGCGCTGGCTGGAACCGGGGCCGGAAAATGCCGCGCCCTCGCCTCCGGTACGCAGATCCCCCGCGTGCAGACGGGACTCAGAATGAGTGAGGGTATCCACTTCGCGCAGAACGCGGGCTTCGCGGGCAAAGATACGGGCGCGGGAAGCGTCGGCGGCAACGACATAAATCTTGTCCATGCTCTATCTCTCCTGTTCCGTGGATCGGATGCCTAGGGTCTGTTGGCGTTTCATGCACGACCGCGCCGGAGCCAGTTTTTGTGCGGGGCAAGACATGAGGAGCGTAGTTTGGTCATTCCAAATGAACGACGAATAACGCAGCACCGTGCAAAACCTGGCCCGGCCCTTCGGGTTGCGCGGCAAATGGCGCCATGCGGCGTTGCGGGATTGGAAAAGGGAACCACCCTTCTCGGCATCCCGCGCCTGGCCTGGCGCCATTTGGCGCAGCAACGCGGTTCGCGCTGAAACGTCAACAGACCCTAAGCGTGGTCCAGATTCCTCCCGCCCTCAACCCGAACCGGAAATGACGATGCCCCATCAAAGACGGGGCATCGAAGCAGGCTTTGAATCGCGGTAACTATTCAGGT
>NZ_PZJU01000070.1 GCF_003206715.1 Salinicola peritrichatus
GGGGACCACCTCATCGTTCCGCCACAGATCCTGACGAAGGAAACGGCCTCGAGCTATCCTTATCAACTAACCGATATTCCGCCGCAAGACTGGTCAATCCAGTCCTTTCAATGAAAGGAGGGGGCGCCGAGCCGACGCCCTTTTTTGGTATCCATACCCTAGCGTAGTTGAAAGCTTTGGCCGATCCCCTGGCTTCATGCGGAACGTTGCTTCACTGCAATCGCCTACTTGGCTGTGAAACTGGACGGTCCCGCTTTTTAATGTCGGGTGTATGACCTTGGGCGCGCAAGCTGTGAGGGCGAAGTATTGATCTGATCGACATGCGTGTCCGACATCAGCTACTCGCTATGGATCGAGGATGCACGACGGTGCTTATTGCAGTTTTCGATAAGCGGCGCATCCCTTCGAGGTAATAATTTTCATACGCCGACTCAGCCGGTGGGATAAGTATAAGGCCAGATGCCTCTGGACAAGGCGGTTGGTGCTTTTCGCACCCAGAATTCGGTCGTGATAGATGACACGAAACGAATGCCGAGGCTGTGGTTCGCCTTCTGGTAATGACAGCAAGACGCCCGGTTTTTGCCGCAGCTCAGTAGGTAGTGCTCAGATGGGACAGCCCAGCGCACTGTCGCCGATTGTCTAATATCCGATAATTACCAAGGCTCTCAGGGGGAGCTCTCCCTGGCATTGGGTTTCTCCGAGCAAGGCCACTTCACACGATTCTGATCCCGGCAAGTGCCGATAGCGCCAATACGCCCTTGGGTTAGGGGAGCCGATAGCCCAACCCGTGGGAAGCTATGCACCCTATGATTAGGGTAGCGTTGCCTCATCGGCAATAATGAACGGCATTGGCAGATTCAATGGCCTTTGGTTGGAGAGCGCGACACCGGCTGGTTTACAATGGGCCGAGTGGTCTTGTGAAGAAGGCCTGAACGAACATCAGCGGCGGGGAGTGCGGCATGCGCAATGCCATCTATGTCAGTCTGGCTGCCATCAGCTTCTCGCTGGGCGTGATCGGCCTGTTCCTGCCGGTGATGCCGACCACCTGTTTCATGCTGGCGGCGGTCTGGCTCGCTTCCAAAGGCTCTCCGCGGTTTGCCAACTGGATTCGCAATCATCCCCGCTTCGGCCCCTCCATTCAGTCTTGGGGGCGCGAACGCGCGATTCCCAAGCACGCCAAGATCATGGCCGTAATCATGCTCAGCATTTCCTGCCTGGTCATTGCCTTCACCGTCGCCCTGTGGCCGCTCAAGCTCGGCCTGATCGTCGGACTCGCGCTACTCGCGACCTGGATCGTCACCCGTCCGCTGCCGAGCCTGCAGTGCCCGATGCGTGAGCTGTGGCCGGAGGAGTCCACTCCCGAGCGGCGCTGATTGCTCTCGGCGAACGCCGTCGCCGATTTCGTTCCTCCATTCGCTCTCTTTATTCGATAAGGGTCCGCTCACGCGGGTAGAATGTCACCCAATCGTCGACGGGAGCCTGGCATGGCTCCGAGTCGACTTCCACATTCTGCTTTCCATATTGACAAGGAGCGTTGCCATGTCTCGGATGCAAGCGACCTATCTCAAGGATTACCTGCCGCCGGCGTATCGCGTCACGCATACCGAGCTCACTTTCGATCTCGATCCGTCGGCGACCCGGGTCAAGGCGCGCTTGCATGTGGAGCGCAACTCTGAACACGACCCCGGGGAGCGCGAGGCAGGGCTGCCGCTGGAACTCGCCGGCGAGCAGCTGAAGCTGATCAGTATCGCCATCGACGGCCAACCGCTGGAAGCCGGCGAGTACGAGGCGGACGAGACGGGGCTGGTCGTGCCGCGGGTGCCGGAGCGCTTCCTGCTCGATACCGAGGTCGAAATCGACCCCGATGCCAACACCGCGCTGGAAGGGCTCTACCGCTCCAACGGCATGTTCTGCACCCAGTGCGAGCCAGAAGGCTTCCGCCGCATCACCTTCTATCCCGATCGCCCGGACGTGATGGCAACCTTCTCCACCACCGTGATCGGCGATCGCGAGACGCTGCCGGTGCTGCTCTCCAACGGCAATCCGGTGGAGAAGGGCGAGTTGCCCAACGGCCGCCACTTCGTCACCTGGGAAGATCCGCATCCCAAGCCCAGCTACCTGTTCGCGCTGGTAGCCGGCAGCCTGGAGAAGGTCGAGGATCGCTACACCACCATGAGTGGCCGCGAGGTGCTGCTGCAGATCTGGGTCGAGGAGGAGAATCTCGACAAGACCGAGCACGCCATGGCCTCGCTCAAGCGCGCCATGGCCTGGGACGAGGAAACCTACGGTCGCGAGTACGATCTCGACCGCTTCATGATCGTCGCCGTCAACGACTTCAACATGGGCGCGATGGAGAACAAGGGGCTCAACATCTTCAATTCGGCGGCGGTGCTGACCCATCCGCAGACCGCCAACGACGCCACCTTCCAGCGTGTCGAAGGTATCGTCGCCCACGAGTATTTCCACAACTGGTCGGGCAACCGCGTCACCTGCCGCGACTGGTTCCAGCTCTCGCTGAAAGAGGGCTTCACGGTCTTCCGCGACCAGACCTTCTCCGCCGACGTCAATTCGGCGCCGGTCAAGCGCATCGAGGACGTGTCGTTCTTCCGCACCGCGCAGTTCGCCGAGGATGCCGGCCCCACCGCGCATCCGGTGCGCCCCGACCATTACATCGAGATTTCCAACTTCTACACCCTGACGATCTACGAAAAGGGCGCCGAAGTGGTGCGCATGCTGCGCCACCTGCTGGGCTGGGAAGACTTCCGTCGCGGCAGCGATCTCTATTTCGAACGCTTCGATGGCCAGGCGGTGACGATCGAGGACTTCGTCGCCTGCATGGCGGAAGTCTCGGGACTCGATCTCGAGCAGTTCATGCGCTGGTACGCCCAGGCCGGCACGCCGGAGATCGACGCCCACGGCGAATACGACTACGCCAAGTGCGAATATCACCTGCGCCTGTCGCAGCGCACCCCGCCGACGCCGGGGCAACCCGACAAGCTGCCGCTGCACATCCCCATTCGCATGGGGCTGGTCGGCACCAAGTCCGGCCGCGACCTGACGCTGACCTTAAGCGGCGCGAACGGGACCGATGAAAACGGGGATAAAGAAACCCTGGGCACCGATGGCGTGCTGCATCTGCGCGAGGCCGAGCAGACCTTCGTCTTCACCGATGTCGAAGAGGCGCCGGTGCCGTCGCTGCTGCGCGGTTTCTCGGCGCCGGTGAAACTGCGCTATCCCTATTCCCGCGAGGAGCTGGCGTTTCTGCTGACCCACGATTCCGACGGCTTCAACCGCTGGGATGCCGGCCAGCGTCTGACCATGCTGGCGCTGGACGACCTGATCGCCGCCCATCGCAACGGCGTCGAGAAGGTGATGGATGTGCGCCTGGTCGAAGCCTACCGCAGCCTGCTGAACGAGCCGACCGACGACAAGGCGGTGCTGGCGGAGATGTTGACGCTGCCGTCGGAAGCCTATATCGCCGAACAGCAGCCGGTGGTCGATGTCGATGCGATCCACGCCGCGCGGGAGTTCGTGCGCCAGTCGCTGGCGTATGAGCTGCGCGACGACTTTCTCGCCATTTACCATGGCAATCAGAGCGATGAGCCCTATGCGCCAACGCCGGAGCAGATCGCCCAGCGCCGGCTCAAGAACGTGGCGCTGGCTTACCTGATGAGCATCGAGGACGACGAGGCGGTCGCGCTGGCGCAACGGCAGTTCGAGGACGGCGCCAACATGACCGACGTGCGCGCCGCGCTGACCCTGCTGGCCCACAGCGAGCGTACCGACCTGGCCGAGCCGGCGCTCAAGGCGTTCGGCGAGCAGTGGGCCCACGATCCCTTGGTGATGGATCAATGGTTCACCATCCAGGTGACCCGGCCCCAGGCCGACGTGCTCGAGCGCGTGCGCTTCTTGATGGGACACCCGGCCTTTTCGCTGAAAAACCCCAACAAGGTCCGCGCACTGATCGGCGCCTTCGCCCAGAACCGGATCAACTTCCACCGCCTCGATGGTCAGGGCTACAAACTGCTGGCGGACGTGGTGATCGAACTCAACCGCCTCAATCCGGAGATCGCCGCGCGCATCATCACGCCGCTGACGCGCTGGCAGCGCTTCGACGACGAGCGTCAGGCATTGATGAAGGCCGAGCTCGAGCGCATCCGCGCCGAGAAGCTCTCGCCCAACGTCTTCGAGATGGTCGAGCGTGCGCTGGCCGACGCTTGAAACGGCGCCGGCCGCGAATGCTTCGCGGCCGGCTCGTGAGCCAGTCTGGCAGGGCGGCGCCAATCAGCCTATATCGAGAGCAACCACACTCAACGAATCAACCAACTGAGCACCAGCAGCCCCAGCAATAGCCAGATGAACCCGCCGATCACGCCGCCGCGCAGGAAAGAGCGGAGGCCGTTGACCAGCAACAACACACCGATCACCAGCACGGCGATACTGAAGATCGAATCGTCGATGCCCAGCGCGCGGGTGAGGCCGTCGACGAAGCCGTCCATGGCCTGCCAAAGGTTGGCGAAGAGGGCGTGAAGCAGGTCGACGATGGTACGAATGACATTGCCGATCGCTTCGCCGAGCCAGTTGAAGAAACCGTCCATGGGCTATTTCCACTATCCGATCAGGCGACAGGCTGCTGGTCGCGCAGCCACTGAATCTCCTGGGCCCAAATCTCGGGCTCGATGGTTTCCAGGATCAAGGGGATATCGTCGGTGCGGGGATCGCGCATCAGTGCGGTGAATGCGGCCGTACCGATATTGCCCTGGCCGAGGCTGTGATGGCGGTCGACGCGGCTGGCGAATTCGCTCTTGGCGTCGTTCAAATGCATGCCACGCAGATAACGCAAGCCGACGATGTTTTCGAAGGCGTCGAGCATCGCGGTGGCGCCCGCTTCGCTGCGCAGATCGTAACCGGCGGCGAAGGCGTGACAGGTGTCGATGCAGGCGCCGACCCGCGATTTGTCGTCGACCTGTTCGATGATCTCGGCCAGGTGTTCGAAGCGGAAGCCGAGATTCGAGCCTTGCCCGGCGGTGTTTTCGATCACCGCGACCACTGACCGGGTGGCGGCATGGGCTTCGTTGATCGACTCCGCGATACGCGCCAGGCAGTCGCTTTCGCTGATTCTATTGAGGTGGCTGCCGGGGTGGAAGTTGAGCAACTCGAGTCCCAGCTGCTCGCAACGTTGGCATTCGTCGACAAAGGCGGCGCGTGACTTGGCCAATCCCTCGGGCTCCGGATGGCCGAGATTGATCAGGTAGCTGTCGTGGGGCAGGATCTGCGCCGGGCCGAAACCGTGCTCGGCACAGGCACGTTTGAAAGCCTCGATGGTCGCCGGTTCGAGCGGCTTGGCTTTCCACTGGCGCTGGTTCTTGGTGAACAGGGCGAAGGCATTGGCGCCGATCTCGGTGGCGCGGATCACCGCCTGATCGACACCACCGGCGGCGCTGACGTGTGCTCCAATGGTTTTCATCTCGTATTTCCATCCGTCTTCCTGGCGGGCGAGTCGCAGTCTATCAGGCGTACGCCACGGCTGTCCCCCGTATGCTGGCGCACGGGGGCAGGAACGCGGAGAAGCCGATCATTCATCCGAGAACGATACCCCGTCATTGATGATTTCCAGCTGCTTCAGCGCTTCGCCGCGAGAGAACGGCGCCTTCCGTGGAGGATCGTAGACTTCGCCATTGGTGCCTTGCACGATCAGGTCGATGGCATAGCAGGTTTCGTCGATCACGGCGCGGTAGCCCTCGATGCTCTGGAAATGGTTCATGCCGGCATCGCCGAGCGTGAAGCCATCAAAGGGGTTGCCGCCAATGGTGGTTTTCGACGGCATCGCCCGGGCGTTGGGTGGCGGCGTCAGGCAAGCCCCGACCGCGGCGGGGTCGCGGCTTGCCCCCAGGCGCCACAGGCCGGTGGCGAGGTCATTGGACTCGGGCAACGACAGCGTGATCAGGCGCTTGCCGGGCGTATCATCGGCAATCTGCCAGCTGCCATTTTCGAAATAGCCGGAAGGATCGCCATCGATGCGTTCGAGCGAACGGTCGTACTCGAGCGTGACGGGATAGTCGGTTGCACGGTAAGTCGCCATGTCGCTCTCGGTGGTCTGGCGAGAGGTGTCGCCTTGTTGCTGGCAGGCCGTGACAAAGCCGGCGCAACAGAGCGTTAATACGATTTTGAAGCGCGTCCGTGGCATCGGTCGTTCCTTGGAAAAAAGATAGGGTTCAAGTTTGTGGATTTCGGCGCCGATAACCCTCCTGTTGGGCCAACAGCCTGACGACTTCAACGCGGAGCAAGGAGTTTGCGATGGATACCGCAGTCAATGCCGCTGTTGGCACTGCGCTGGCGCTGCAACAATTCAATCAGGGACAGGAAGCGCAGGCCAACCTGCTCAAGCAGTCGCTGGATGGGCAGGCTGCGCATATCGAGCAGTTGATGTCTTCCGTCTCCTCGGAGCCGGGGTTGGCAACATCGGGAATGGTGGGTACGCAGATCAATACCTACGCTTGAACGATGTGCTTGTCACCGCGCCCACCGAGGCGCGGTTTTTGTATTCTTCGGTAGCTTCGCCGGGGCTGAACTGCCCGCTGGGAGAGCGGTTCCGATTCAATAGCCGAGACTCGATTTTGGCTTGGGCGTCTCCGGCTTGTAGCGAGAGATCGTTTCGACGGCGGCCTGGCGCAGCAGGCTGATATCGATGCCGACGGCAATGAAATCGAAACCCCATTCGGCATAGCGTCTGGCGTCGGCTTCGGCGGGTGCCAGGATGCCGGCCGCCTTGCCGGCGGCATGCGTTGCTTCCAGGGTATGGCGAATCATCGCCTGGACATCGGGATGGTTGGGATTGCCGACATGGCCGATGCCGGTGGAAAGATCGATCGGGCCAACGAAGATCGCATCGACGCCTGGCGTGGCGGCGATCGCTTCGGCGTTGTCGACGCCGGCCCGGGATTCCACCTGCACGATCAGGCATAGTTCCTCGTGGGCACGAGCCATGTAGTCCTCGACGGCATCCCAGCGTGTGGCGCGGGTCAGCCCGCCGCCAACACCGCGGAAACCGTGGGGCGGATAGCGCGTCGCGGCAACCAGATCGGCTGCCTGTTCGGCGTTGTCCACCATCGGGATCATCAACGTCTGGGTGCCGATATCGAGAAGCTGCTTGATCAGCGCCGGATCGTGATTGACCGTGCGCACGACCGGCGCGCAGGGGTAGGGGGCGATCGCCTGCAACTGTGCCAGGACGCTGGGCACGTCATTGGGCGCGTGCTCGCCGTCGATCAGCAACCAGTCGAAGCCGGTGGTGGCCAGGATCTCGGTGGCGTAGCCGGTGCCGAAGCCGGCCCAGCAGCCGTAGCGGGTTTCCCCGGTGAGTGAGTCCTTGAAGCGGTTGCGCGGTAGTTGCATGTCAGCCTTTTCCTTGTCAGCCATGGGGCGAAGGCTTAATGCGTCAGCCCCATTTCCTGCATGATGTTACCGAATTTCTCGTCATCTTCGGCCATCAATTGACCAAAGTCATCGCCGTTGCGCCATTCCACGCCATAGCCCTGCTTGGCCATGAAATTCTGGTAGGCATCGCTCTCGTAAGCTTTCTCGAGCGCCGCTTCCAGCGTCTGGACCACGTCCTCGTCCATCCCCTTGGGGCCGACGATGCCGCGCCAGGTGGCCATCGTGAAGTCGCTGTCGATCTGCTCCTTGACCGTCGGTACATCGGGGAAGCTTTCGAGCCTTTCGGAAGCCATGATGCCCAGACTGCGAACCTTGCCGGCATCGATCATCGAACGCGCTTCCGGCACCGACGAGCCCACCAGGTCGATACTGCCGGAGGCCAGTTCGGTCATTGCCGGCGCGGCACCCTGGCTGGGAACCCAGGTGACCTTGCCTGCTTCCACGCCCTGATCCATCAGCAGGCCATTGAGTGCCACGTGCCAGATGCCGCCCAGCCCGGTACCGGAGGCGGTATAGGTGCCCTGGGAGTTATCCTTGACCTTGTTCACGAAATCTTCGAGGTCTTTGAATTCGGAATCCTCGGCCACCGACAGACTGGCCGAGTCGGCGTTGATCTGTCCGATCGGCGTAAACGCCTCATAGGTGAGGTCGGTGAGCCCTTGCCAATGCATCATGTCCAGCTCGACCGTCGCCATGCCGATGGTGTAGCCATCCGGCTGGGCGTTGGCGATGGCGGTGTGGCCGACCACGCCGCTGCCGCCGGTGCGGTTGACCACGTTGACGGTCTGGCCGAGCTGCTCCTCGAGCGAGGAGGCGATGGTGCGCGCGGTGGCGTCGGTGCCGCCGCCGGCCGCCCAGGGTACGATCAGCGTGATCGGCTTTTCGGGGTAATCGGCCCAGGCCAGCGGCGATGCCATCAGCGTGGCGGAGAGCAGTAGCATCAGGGAGCGCTTGTTGTTCATGAATGACCTCGCGTGGCGTGCTCGGTACCTGCCGACGGTCGCGGGAAAGGGTGTGGGCGACCATGGTGGCACTCGTTGTCAGGATGACTTTTGCACGCAAAGTCATAACAGGGCGCCGTGGATGCCACAATTGCGCCATCGTCTAATGTGTGGCGTCAGCGGGGGGCAATCAGGTCGGTGGGGACGGGGCGGTGCTCGAACACCCGACGCAGCACGAAGCTGGTATGGGCGCCGGTGACACCTTCGATGCGATTGATCACATGCAGCAGCAGGTGTTGATAGTCATCCATGTCGCGCACCAGGATCTTGAGCTGAAAATCCGCCGCCTGGCCGGTGATGATGAGGCACTCGACGACGTTGGGAATATCGTGAATATGGCGCTCGAAGTTATCGAAGCGTTCGGGCGTATGCAGGTCCATCGAGATATGCAGTAACGCCATCAACTGGTAGCCGAGCTGGCGTGCATCGACATCGGTGCGATAGCCGAGAATCAAGCCGTGCTCCTCTAGTGCACGTACACGTCTCAGGCAGGGCGAAGGCGAGAGCCCGATACGATCGGCCAGCTCCTGGTTGCTGATGCGTCCTTCCTGCTGCAGCAGCTCGAGAATACGGCGATCGTAACGATCGAGAGAAAGCGGTGTGGGCGAGGGCATTGGCAGTTTCTGTCTCGAAGACCAAGAGATGAGCTAGATTATTTCAGGATAACGCGAAGTGGGTCGTTTTTCGCAAGGATCTGTCGCGATAAAAGCTCTACACTGTTCACGCTGTCAAAAGCAGCCTTGGAATCGGCGTCTTCTATCCTCGACGCCGATTCATGACCGGTTTCGCCAAGAGCGACCAAACGACATCGAGTTCTCACCCTCAGGATGACTTTCAGGACCATTGCCATGTCTGCCTTCGATCATCGCGCCTTCGATCATAGAAAGTACCGCCCCGCGCCCCGCGTCCCCGCCTTCGACCGCCAGTGGCCGGACCGTGATCTCGATCACGCGCCGATCTGGGTCAGCGAAGATCTACGCGACGGCAACCAGGCGCTACTCGAGCCGATGAGCGTCGAGCAGAAGAAGCGCTTCTGGCACCAGATCGTCAAGGTCGGTATCAAGGAGGTGATGGTCGGCTTCCCCTCGGCCAGCCAGCCGGATTACGACTTCGTGCGCTGGCTGATCGAGGAGGACCAGATTCCCGAGGACGTCACCATTGCCGTGCTGGTGCAATGCCGCGAGCATCTGATCGAGAAGACCTTCGAGTCGCTGGTCGGGGTCAAGCGCGCCATCATCCACCTCTACAACTCCACGTCGACCGTTCAGCGCGAGCGGGTGTTCGAGCTGGATCGCGCCGGCATCGTCGATATCGCCGTCAGCGGCGCGACCTGGGTCAAGAGCTATTCGGAGCGCTGTCCCGACGTCGACTGGCGCTTCCAGTACTCTCCGGAGAGTTTCTCCAGCACCGAGATCGACTTCTCGCTGGAGATCTGCGAGGCGGTGATGGACGTGTGGCAGCCGACTCCCGACAACAAGTGCATCCTCAACCTGCCGACCACGGTGGAAGTGGCGGGGCCGCACCATCACGCCGATCAGATCGAGTACTTCTGCCAGCACATCAAGAACCGCGACAGCGTGATCATCTCGGTGCATACCCACAACGACCGTGGCGGTGCGGTGGCCTCTGCCGAACTGGCGCTGCTGGCCGGCGCCGAACGGGTCGAGGGCACGTTGCTGGGCAACGGCGAGCGCACCGGCAACATGGATATCGTCACCCTGGCGATGAATCTCTACAGCCAGGGCATCGACCCAGAACTCGATCTTTCCTGCCCCGACGAGATCATCCAGGTGGTTCACGAGTGCACCGGCATCCAGATGCACCCGCGCCATCCCTGGGTCGGCGAGATGGTCTACACCGCCTTCTCCGGCAGCCACCAGGACGCCATTCGCAAGTCGCTCAAGAAGCAGCGCCCGGACGAGCCGTGGCAGGTCGCCTATCTACCGATCGACCCGCGCGACATCGGCCGCGACTATCAGGCGGTGATCCGCGTCAACAGCCAGTCGGGCAAGGGCGGCATGGCCTTCCTGCTCGAGCGCGACTACGGTATCAGCCTGCCGCGCTGGATGATGCTGGCGCTGGCGCCGCATGTGCAGAAGGAGAGCGAGAAGCGGGCCAGCGAACTTTCCAGCGAAATCGTCCGCCAGGTGATGTTCGACAACTTCCAGCGCGAAGCGCCGTTGTCGCTGGCCGACTACCGGCTTGCCAAGGGTCAGGACGAAGGTATCGAGGTAACGCTGTGGCAGGGCACGGAGACGTTGCGTCTGTCGGGTTCCGGCAACGGGGCGATGTCCTCGTTCACCGATGCCTGGCAGAAGCATTCCGGCGTCAATGTCGGCATCGTCGACTACAGCGAGCACTCGCTCGGCGGCGACAGCGAGGCCAACGCCATCGCCTTCGTCCAGCTCAACGTCGGCGGCCAGCGTGTCTGCGCGGTGGCCGAGGACAGCGACACCGTCAGCGCCTCGCTCAAGGCGGTGATCTCCGGCATCAACCTGGCCGAGGAGCAAAACCGCACACGGGCACCGAGCGAGCTGGAAGCCGCAATCAAATGACCATCGGCTGACAGTCGCCGGCGACGGCTCCGACCGAACCGACGAGGGCGCCATCCGGCACCCTCGTTGCGTCGGGGAGTGTATAAGCTAGTGATCGCTGTCGCTGCGAATCTGAGCATGGCTGATCAGAGCGAAGATGAAGGTTCCGCCGACCACGTTGCCGGCCAGCGTCGGCAGGCCGAAGTGAAACAGATACTCCGGCCAACTGGCCTGACCGGCGAAGACCAGATACATCACTTCCGTCGAGCCGACGATGATATGGGTGAATTCGCCGATCGCGACCAGATAGGTGACGATCAGGATCACCCATATCTTGGCGCTGCCCGCGCTCGGCAACAGCCACACCATGGTGGCGATCATCCATCCGGCGATGATGCCCTTGGCGAACATCTGCATCGGCGTGTTCCCGAGAATATTCTCGCCCAGCGTAATGAAGACTTCATGAGTGGGCGTCGAGAAGATCGGCAGGGTGAGAATGGCCCACGCCGAAATTGCCACGCCGACGAGATTGCCGAACAGCACCACGCCCCACAACCGCAGCAGTTGCAGCAATCGCATCACGCGGGGCTGGCTCATCACCGGCAGCACGGCGGTGACGGTGTTCTCCGTGAAGAGCTGCTGGCGCGCCATGATGACGACCAGAAAGCCGACGGTATAGCCGAGCGATTCGATCAGGAAGCCGACGTCGCTCTCGGGCAGGCGCGCGCGCAGCAGCCCCTTGGCCAGCATCGAGAAGCTCATCGAGAGCCCGGCGGCCATCGCCGACCAGAACAGGGCCGAGACCGTACGGCTCAGTTCCTTCTGACCTTCCTCGCGGATCGTTTCGTGAACCGCGGCGGCGCGTGACGGCAACTTGTCGTCATTGAGTTGCAGGTCGTGCTCGTCGTCTTCTTTCACGCGGCTGGGGGGCGTGAGGTGGTTGGGATCGGTCAAGCAAGCATTCCTCGTATAGTCAACGGACGCGGGGGGCAGAGACGATTGCCAGCGCAAGGCGGCGTCGGGAGCTACGCTGAAACATAGACGCAAAACCGCAAAGGAGACAGACACGGATGTCGCCCATGTCCGAGACGATTTTGTTGCATCTGGGAATGGCCTGGCTGGCGGGCAGCCTGATCGGGCTGGAGCGGACCTTTCACGGCCGGCCGGCGGGTTTTCGCACCCATGCGCTGGTGTGCGTCGCTTCGGCGTTGCTCATGATCGTCACTGCTTATCAATGGCAGTGGCTTGGCAGCGAGGTGCCCGAAGCGACGATACGCACCGACCCGACCCGTATGGCCCAGGGCATCATGACCGGCATCGGCTTTCTCGGTGCCGGGGTGATCTTCAAGGAGGGGCTGACGGTGCGCGGGCTTACCACGGCCGCGTCGATCTGGATGACTTCCGCGCTCGGGATTCTCTATGGCATCGGGTTTGCGTTCCCGGCGGTTCTGGCCACCGTGATCACGCTGCTGACGCTTTCACTGTTTCGGCTGGTGGAGGCCCGCATGCCCAGTCGTGTGTTCGCGCGCTGCATCCTGCGATTCGACAGCCAGCAAGTCCTGCCCGAGCCCGCGGTGTACGAACTGATGCGAACCCACCGTTTTCGTATCGAAAGCTTGAGTTACCGCAGCCACGACGACGGCCGCCAGTTCGAATATCGGCTGATGTTGCGTACCCATGACCGCAAGTACATCGCGCCGCTGGCGGCCGACCTGCGAGTCAACGAACGGTTGCTGGAATTTCAACTGTCGCCGACCGGCGACTGAAACGAGACGGCTTGTCATCTCCACGACAATCGCTAGAGTGGGCGCTCTTACAGGGATGACGAGGTCGCGATGCACGCAGGCAAGGAGCGCCCACCATTCTGGGTGCTGATGGGCGCGGTGATGTTGTCGCCACTGGCGATCGATATCTATCTGCCTGCGCTGACAGCGATGGCGCGGGCGTTCGGGCATCCGTTCGCCGCACTGCAGCTGACCATTACGCTGTTCTTGATGAGCGTGGGCGCCGGTCAGTTGCTGGTCGGCCCGCTGGCCGATCGTTTCGGTCGCCGGCCGGTGCTGCTCGGCGGTGTCGCGCTCTACCTGGTGGCCGCCCTCATCGGCATGACGGCGGCCACGCTCGAGTTGCTCTACGCGGCTCGCGTCCTTCAGGGGCTCGGTGCCTGTGCATCGGTAACGGTCGCGTTCGCGGCGGTCCGCGACAGTTATACACCCCAGGTCGGAGCGCGGCTCTACAGCTATCTCAACGGTTCGTTGACGTTGGTGCCGTCGCTGGCGCCGGTCCTGGGTGGGGCGCTGACGGTGGCGCTTGGCTGGCGCAGCAACTTTGCCTTCATGGCGGCATTCGCGATGCTGCTCTGGTTCGGTGCCTATCGCTGCTTCGGCGAGACACGGCCAGATGATACGCCGGTGGAGCGACGTCTGTATCGCTGGACTCGCTATCGTCCGATTCTGTTCAATGGGCACTTTCTCTACTATGCCGCGCTGGTCAGTGCAATGATGGCGGCCATCCTGGTCTATGTTTCGGCGGCACCAGTGGTGGTGATGGATCGGTTGGGGCATCCGGAATGGGTGTTCAGCCTTTGGTTCGGCGCCAACGCCATGGTGAGCACGGTGGCGTTTTTCCTGGTGCCGAAGCTGATGTATCGCTGGGGTCGCGAGGCGACGGTGCAGCGTGGCCTCGTGGTGGTCGCGGTGGGAGGCGCGCTGATCGCTGGGTTGTACTGGGCGTTGCCGCTATCGGTGCTGACGTTCATGGGGCCGGTGGCCTTGCTGTCGATCGGCTTTTCGATGGTCCTGGGCGCGGCGGCCAGTCTGGCTCTGGAGCCGTTTCCCGAGCGTGCCGGCACGGCAGCGGCTCTATTGGGGGCGATACAGCTCGGCGGTGGCGCCACACTTGCCACGCTACTGCTGATGACGCCGTTGGCGCCGCAACTGTCGTTGACGTTGATCTGTAGCGGCGTCGGCTTGCTGATGTGGGGGCTGGCACGCTGTATTGTCGTGCCGCCCAAGAGCGAGAGTTGGGAGTGATCCGGTGCTGGCGTTGTCATAGCTCCATCGCAACTGCGCTACGCTTTGTCTGAAAAATGCCTGCGCTCGTCCATACAGCGTTAAAAATCGGCTCACTGACCTCTGGTCAGAACGCCCGCAGGGCGGCCCGAAGGGTGAGCGAAGCGAATAAAATGCTCATTTACACCTTCGTAAACTCCGCTTTTTCGCCGATTTTTGCCTTGTCTGGCCATCGCTCGTCGATTTTTCAGACAGAGCTTAAACTCATCCGATGGGCAAGCGCGGGCGGCAGGTCAGTCGTCGCCTGCGTTGGGCGCAGTGATGTAACGGGAACAACGGCACGACCATCGCGTCGGCTCAAGGAAAGGAATCGGTTGGTATGGCCAGTCAGGGCAAGGGCAGCACATGGTTGATACTCAATGGTAAATCCGCACAACAACCCGAGGTTCGCAGCGCTGTCGATACCTTGCGCCGCCAAGGACACGAGCTACACATCCGCGTCACCTGGGAGGGGGGCGATGGCCTGCGCCTGGTCGGCGAGGCGGCTGCCGCCGGAGCATCGCGGATCGTTGCCGGTGGTGGCGATGGCTCGATCAACGAGATCGTCGCCGGTCTGATGCGCGAGCCCGCCGAGCGGCGTCCGGCGCTCGGTATCCTGCCATTGGGAAGCGCCAATGATTTCGCTCATGGCCTGACGCTGCCGATGACGCCTTATGCCGCGCTGGAGTTGGCGCTGACCGGCGAGGTGCGCAAGGTCGACGTCGGCATGCTGGACGAAGAAGCGTTCATCAACGTGGCTTCCGGCGGGTTCGGCGCCGAGATCACGACTTCGACACCGGTCGGATTGAAGCGTCTCCTCGGTGGCGGCGCCTATTCGTTGATGGGTATGCTCAAGGCGTGGAATTACCAGCCCTTCGAAGGGCATCTGCGCTGGCCCGACGGCGAGGCGCGGGTGCCGCTTTTCATGCTGGCGATCGGCAATGGTTGCCAGGCCGGCGGCGGTCAACGCCTGGCGCCTTCGGCCAAGCTCGATGACGGCCTGCTCGAGTTGCTGTTCGTGCGTCATTTCAATTCTCTCGGGGAATTGAAACGGATCATCGACGAGTTGGAGAACCTGCCACACGATGGCCGGTTCGTGCGTTATCTCCGGGTCCCCTGGGTCGAGTTCGACAGCGACGGCGCCTTTCCCTTGAACCTCGACGGCGAGCCAAGGCGCTACCATCATTTCCGGGCATCGTTGGATCAGGAGGCGATGCCGCTGGTGGTGCCGGCCAACTGCCCGCTGCTCGGCAAGCATTGATCCCTGACCAGCCATCGATTGGGAGATGTTCTAACGTGGATTCATTCATGCAAGCGGCAATCGGGGAGGCGCGCTTGAGCCTCGACAACGGCGGTGTGCCGATCGGTTCGGTGTTGGTTCACCATGGCAAGATCATCGGGCGTGGCCACAACCAGCGGCAGCAGCGCGGCAGCGCCATACTGCACGGGGAAATGGATGCGCTGGAAAACGCCGGGCGGTTGCCGGCCGAGGTCTATCGGGAGTCGGTGCTCTACACCACGCTGTCACCTTGTTCGATGTGCAGCGGGGCGATTCTGCTCTACGGCATCCCCAAGGTCATCATCGGCGAGAACCGTACCTTCATGGGGGAAGAGGCTCACCTGCGTTCCCGTGGCGTGGAAATCGAAGTGCTCGACGATCCGGTCTGCCGGGACCTCATGGCGCAATTCATCGCCGCCTATCCCGATGTCTGGAACGAGGATATCGGAGAGCCCTCAGCGGGTTAGGGTTGAATAGCCCTCAGCGGGTTGAAATATTGAATAGCCTTCAGCGGGTTAGGATAGGAACCCTCTGCGGGCCAGGCACTAAAAAGCCCACCTTCAAGGGTGGGCTTTGCTCAAGGCGGTGAGATCTTCGGATCGGCTCCTCGGATTCTGCACCCGTGTCCGCTAACGCTTAGCCAGTGACCTTGATGTTTGCGGCCTGAAGGCCTTTTTTGCCCTGAGTGACGTCGAAGGTGACCTTCTGGCCGTCCTGCAGAGTTTTGAAGCCTTCTGCCTGAATTTCGGAGAAGTGTGCGAACAGGTCATCGCCGCCGTCGTCGGGAGAGATGAAACCGTAGCCTTTAGTATCGTTGAACCATTTGACAGTGCCAGTTGCCATTGTCGATTTCCTTAACTTGCATAGTGATGTAGCCGAGCCATCCCGGGGGGGAAGCCCGAAATGCGTGGTAAGACTAGGGGGGAATGCGCAAGAGGAGTTCGACGGGATCGACTAACAACTGACGACATTCTACCTGCAAACCTACGCAGCGGATGATGCATGGGGCGCCAAACCTCGTCAAGCTCAGCCAGATTGGCTTTGGTCGACCCGCTGCCATGCTCCGCTTAAGCACCATAGATGGAATTTCCATGCGCGTCTACAATCTGCCAGCGCCTTTTTTCCTGGCTGATCGCGACATTCGGTATGGTTTTCTTAACCCTTTTTAAGAAGATTGAAACCATCCCTCTCGAATAGGACTCTGACAGTCCGGAGCCGGGCATGCCTTTTCTCCGAATTTGGCAGACTTGGCAGTGATTGTTCCCGTCCGGGAATGGCTGCACAGCATGCGCGTCGGCATTCGGCTCGGATAGGCTGTCGCTCGGATGGAAAAGAGCCGTTGGCATGGGCAGTCGACGTCGCCTGCCCGTGGTTATTCATCATGACGTTAGGAGTCATTGCGTGGTGCAACGCGAAGTCGTGCTCAACGACACTCACAGCAAGATCATTGGCTACCTGCTGTGGATCTTCGGATTCACCGGTTCTCACCGTTTCTACTACGGCAAACCCGTTACCGGCACCATCTGGTTTTTGACACTCGGCTTGTTGGGGATCGGCTGGTTGATCGATCTGTTTCTGATTCCGAGCATGGATCGCCAAGCGGACATGCGCTTTCGCGCCGGGCCGATCAGCTACACTCTGGCCTGGGTGCTACTGACGTTCCTCGGGATCTTCGGCATTCACCGAATGTACATGGGGAAATGGATCACGGGGCTGATCTATCTGCTGACCGGCGGCCTGTTCCTGATCGGGGTGCTCTACGATTTCTGGACGCTCAACGACCAGATCTCGATGAAACATGCGCGGCGAGGTCTCTGAGCGCACATCTCATGACGCCGCCGCGTGGATCCGGGGGCTTTTCCACGTCACAGGGAGGTGACGCATGCCGGAGCAGCTCAAGCTCACCGATATTATCGAAACGCTCGATCGGCAAGTCGACGGTGACACCATTTCGCTGCAGGACATCGTCGATACCTTCAATTCCCGCGGCTTCGGCCCTGTCGTGGCGCTGCCCGGGCTGATCGCGTTACTGCCCACCGGTGCGGTGCCGGGAGTGCCCAGCCTGTGCGGCATCTTCATCGCACTGATAGCGATCCAGCTGGTCATGGGACGAAAAAGCCCATGGCTGCCTCGACGATTGCGCGAGCGCGGTATCGAGCACGATCGTTGGCATCGCCTCATCCAGCGTGTGCGGCCCTGG
The DNA here is from genome assembly GCF_003206715.1 of Salinicola peritrichatus. GTDB lineage: Bacteria > Pseudomonadota > Gammaproteobacteria > Pseudomonadales > Halomonadaceae > Salinicola > Salinicola peritrichatus. Next base: position 17,502 of record NZ_PZJU01000070.1, read on the forward strand.
ACGCAACGCATCGATTATCTATTGAAACCGCGCCTGCAGTGGCTGACGGGCCGGATCGCCCAGCGCTTGCTGGCGCTGTTGATGGTGTGTCTGGGCCTGGTGATGATTCCACTGGAATTGTTGCCGTTCGCCGCGGCCTTGCCCGCGCTGGCGATCGTGGTGATGGCGCTGGGCCTGACCGCAGGGGACGGCCTGATGATGCTGATCGGGCTGGTGGTCATCTTGGGCGGCGGTGTCGGTGTCGCGGCCTGGACGCTGTGAACGGTAGACACCGCTACTTCAACCGATCCCTAGCCAACGCCACGGCAGCATCCTGCCGTGGCGCTTTACGCTTGAAAGGCGATCACTGGCTGCTGGCGATCAGCGTCGGGTCGTAGCGTCCCTGGCGCTCGGCCTGGGAGAGCATGGCGACGCCCTCGGTGTCGCCTTGCTTGGCCAGGCTCTCGAAGATCACCCGGTAGGCCAGCACGGCCTGGACGTAATCGCGGGTCTCCCGAAACGGAATGCTCTCGACGAAGCGATCGAATTCGCTCGGTGCGCTGGCCAGCCAGCGGTCGACACGCTGGGGGCCGGCGTTGTAGGCCGCCGTCGCGGCGATGCGGTTGCCGCGATAACGCTCCAGCATCGACTGGATGTAGGCGCTACCGAGCTGGATATTGGTCTGCGGTTCGAACAGCGCCGAGGTGCTTGGCGCGCTGATGCCCAGATTACGGGCGACGTGAGCCGCGGTCCCCGGCATCAGCTGCATCAGGCCGCGAGCGCCTACCGGTGACATCGCTTGCGGATTGAAGGCGCTCTCACGCCGGGCGATGCCCATCAGCAGATAGGGGTCCACCTGATTGACTTCGCCCCACTTCAGGAACGACTCGCGGTAGGCCGCCGGAAAGCGCCAGGGTAGGGCATCCCACTGCTTGGCGGCGATGGTGGTCTGGATCGCCATGCCGTACCAGCCCTGGCGAATGGCATAGTCGGCCAGGGCCGCGGCCTGATCCGGAGTCCCCCGGGCGGCGGCGGTGTACCATTCGCTGCGAGCGAGTCCGTCTTCACCGATGCGCATCAAGGCTTCGGTACGCTGCACCACCGGCAACATCCCGGTCAGTTCCTGCTGCAGCGTCGTCACATGCGTATCCGTCATCTGCAGCCGATAGGGCTGGCCGAGATGATCGGCGGCGGCAAAACCGAAGAAACTGCGCTCCTGCGCGGCCAGTTGGTAGGCCTGTTCGGCGGTCTCGTCGTCTCCGAGTGCTTCGCTGGCCCGCCCGAGCCAATACTGCCAATGCGCTTCCTGGCGAACTTCGGGGGGCAGCGTCTCGGTCCAGCGCGCGACCTCGGCCCAGTTGCCTTCGGTCACCGCGTTACGAATGCGCAGTTCGATCAGGTCGGCATCCGCCAGTCGCGGCAAGGTGGCGTCGACCCAGCCCTGATTGTTGTCGACGTCGCGCACCATCGAATAGAACGCCAGGTCCTGCTCCACCTGATCGCGTTGATCCTGAGTCAGCTCGACGTGCGCGGCGATCTTGCGCCACGCTTCCAGCGCGGCTTCGGTATCGGCCCGGGTAAAGGCATGCATGGCAGCGGTGATCAGCGCGCTGCTGGCCCGGCCTTCGGGGCCGAGATCGAGCGGCACCTGGGTTACCGCGGCGTAATTGCCGCGCACGCGTTCGAAGCTATCGATGGCCGGCTGCCAGGTATCGTCGAGGCCGCGTTCGAGATAGTTGACCAGGCCGCTCTGGCCATTTTCCCAGGCCAGCATCATGCGCTCCCAGGTGTCCTCGTCGGTCAGCACCCCACGGCTCTGGAGCGTCTCGAACAGCGTGTCGCAGGCATCGGGCTGGGAGGCCCCGACATGCCACAGCGCCTCGCCGCCCTCGGCCGCCTTGGCGGGGTCCCGGTCGAGCAGGGCAGTGTAGTAATAGCACTGGCGAATGGTACCGTCGGGCTCGCCGTCGCTGATCGCCAGCAGGTCGTCGAATCGGCCCATCCGACCGAAACGGGTTTGCGCCGTGCCGCGCATCCAGTCGGCCAGGGGGGAATCCCCGTAACGGGTGATGAAGTCGTTGACTTCGGCCGCCGATGCCGTCGATAGACGCGACTTGAGCCGATGATATTCCACGTAACCGGCAAGCACATGGTCCTGGATGGCGGTGTCGTCGATGGCGGTCCAGCGGTGGTCGCGTGCGGCATCGAGCGCCTGTTTCATGGCGCGGTCGTCGCCGGTCATCACCGATGAGGGGGCAGCCGCCTGGGCAATGGTGTTCAAGCCCATGGCACTCAAGCCCATGGCGCCGACCAGGCACCAGCTCAACCAACATCTGCGGGTGGGGAATGCGGGCATTGGCACTCTCTCTAAAAAACCTTTCTCTAAAAAATCTTTCGCTCAGGTAGAGCCTTCTCTCTGGTAACGCTTCATCGAAGCGCTTTCATTCGTTGGCGCCCATCGTCGCCGATGGTGGCTGGCTTGAGTAGTGTCGTATTTTGCAGACGATATTGAATCTGCCCGAAATCGCAACCATCTATGGATTATGTCGGCGGCGCGTTAGTCGCCGACACCCGGTCCATTAGCGATAGGTGCTCTCGATGAATCCCTGGCGTCTGTTCACCCAACTGTCGCGTCTGAGGCAGCGTGGCGGGGCGCTCGCCCGTATCGGACGCGCTTTTCGTGTCTTCGGTCCGATGAGCGTGGATGTCCTGCGTGGGCGCTACAGGCCGATCCCCTGGGCCGCCTTCGGTTGGATGGCCGTGGCACTCATCTATCTGGTGTCTCCGCTGGATCTGATCCCCGACTTTCTGATGGTCATCGGTCTCGTCGACGACGTCTTCATCGTCGGCTGGCTGTTGACCCGGGTCGATCGCGCCCTCGGCGACTATCGACGCTGGAAGGGAATCGACGACGACGATGCCGTCGCCGAATGATGTCATCGCTTGAAATGGGGTGACCGAACCCCATATCGCTGAGCGTCTTCAATTTCGTTCGTAACCGTGTCAAGAGGCTCGTCAATGACCACTGCCACTCAAGAAGAAACGCTCGGCTTCCAGACCGAGGTCAAGCAGCTACTGCACTTGATGATTCATTCGCTGTACTCCAATCGGGAGATCTTCCTGCGTGAACTGATATCCAACGCGGCCGATGCGTGCGACAAGCTGCGCTACGAAGCCCTGGAAAACGATGCCCTCTATGCCGGTGACGCCGAACTGCGCGTGGAGATCGAGCATGATGCCGACGCCGGCACCGTGACCGTGCGCGACACCGGCATCGGCATGAGCCGCGATGAAGTGATCAAGAATCTCGGCACCATCGCCCGCTCCGGTACCGCGGAATTCCTCAAGCAACTCTCCGGCGAGAAGCAGAAGGACGCCAAGCTGATCGGTCAGTTCGGGGTCGGCTTCTACTCCGGTTTCATCGTCGCCGACGAGATGGTCGTGCGCACCCGCCGTGCCGACAGCGACCAGGGCGTGGAGTGGCGCTCCAAGGGCGAGGGCGAATTCACCATCGCCGATATCGAGCGCCCGCAGCGCGGCACCGAGATCGTGCTGCACCTGAAGCCGGATGCCAAGGAGTTCGCCGACGACTTCCGGCTCAAGAATCTGGTGCGCAAGTACTCCGATCATATCGATGTGCCGGTGCGCATGCCCAAGATCGAGAAGGCCCGCGACGAGGAGGGCAACGAGATCGAGGGTAGCGAAACCGTCAGCTGGGAGACCGTCAACGAAGCGACCGCATTGTGGGTGCGGCCGAAAGCCGAGATCAGCGACGACGAGTACAAGGCGTTCTACAAGCACATCGCGCATGACTTCACCGATCCGCTGATCTGGAGCCACAACAAGGTCGAGGGCAAGCTCGAATACACCAGTCTGCTCTACGTGCCGGAACGCGCGCCGTTCGATCTCTACCAGCGCGATGGCGTGCGCGGACTCAAGCTCTACGTCCAGCGCGTATTCATCATGGACGATGCCGAGGCGTTCCTGCCGCTCTATCTGCGCTTCGTCAAAGGCGTGCTGGACTCCAAGGATCTGCCGCTGAACGTGTCCCGCGAGCTGTTGCAGAAGTCGCCGCAGGTCGATTCGATGAAGACGGCGCTGACCAAGCGCGCGCTCGACATGCTCAAGAAGCTGGCCAAGGACAAGGAGGCCTACCAGACCTTCTGGAATACCTTCGGCAGCGTGCTCAAGGAGGGCCCGGCGGAGGATTACGCCAACCGTGACAAGATCGCCGCTCTGTTGCGTTTCTCCACCACGCATACCGATAGCGCGACCCAGGATCAGTCGCTGGCCGATTACGTCGAGCGCATGAAGGAAGGTCAGCAGAAGATCTATTACATCGTCGCCGACAGCTTCAACGCTGCGCGCCACAGCCCGCACCTGGAGATCTTCCGCAAGAAGGGCATCGAGGTGCTGCTGCTGAGCGATCGTATCGACGAGTGGTTGATGAGCCATCTCACCGAATTCGACGGCAAGTCCTTCGTCGACGTGGCCAAGGGCGACCTCGACCTGGGCGACGTGGCCGACGAAGCCGAAAAGCAGGCCCAGGAGGAGACCGCCAAGGCCAAGGAGGATCTGGTCAAGCGGGTCAAGGAAGCGCTGGGTGAAGACGTTCAGGAAGTTCGCATCACGCATCGCCTGACCGACTCGCCGGCCTGCGTGGTGTTGCCCGAGCATGAAATGGGCTTCCAGATGCGTCGTCTGATGGAGGCCGCCGGGCAGACCCTGCCGGAGGTTAAGCCGATTCTCGAACTGAATCCGGAGCACGCGCTGGTATCTCGCCTCGAAGCCACCGAAGGGGGGAATTTCGAGGATCTGGCAAGGATCCTGCTCGACCAGGCCGTGATCGCCGAAGGCGGTCATCTCGACGACCCCGCCGCCTACGTCAAGCGACTCAACGCGCTGTTGAGTGCTTGAGCGCAAAAGAAAAGTCGTCAACCGAGTGCGTGCCGGCCGACCCTCTTGGGTCGGCCGGTATCGTTACACGACCGGCTTCTTGCAAGATTTTTACTCAACCTGGCCGCTAATTGCTGTTAACCTGCCGCTTTCTTTCATGGCTTGCTTTTGCAACCGATTTTCACGACAGGGGAGCGAGAATGTCGCGATCCTTTCTTTCGACGACCCTTTTGCAGACGACCGGGTCGGTCTGTCGGCGATGGGGCAGCCGGCCCTTTTCACGATCGGGCATTGCTGCCGTGGCTCTGGCGCTCGTACTGACGGTGGGTCATGCACCGTTTTCGATGCCGGCTCACGCCGAATCGTTATCCGACGCCGCGCCTACCCTGCAAGGTTCGGTAACCCAGCCGGCCCTGGATCCGGTCAGCGAACTGCCCGATCTACGTGATGTGGAAGCGGGCCCTTCGCGCAAGGCCGCGTTTCTCGAATTGCTGGTGCCCTTGGTGCAGGCGGAGAACGCGCGCATTCAGGCCGAGCGCAATTGGCTGACGGGTATCAAGAGCCGCATCAACCCGCTGCGCGAGGACGAGAAGCAGCGTCTGGCCCAGTTGTGCGCCGACTACGGCCTAACCTGCCAGCCCGGCAAGGTCAGCAGTGAGCTGCTGGCGCGCGTGAATACCGTGCCGCTGGAGATGGTGGTCATCCAGGCCGTCGAGGAGTCTGGCTGGGGCACCTCGCGCATCGCTCGCGAGGGCAACAACCTGTTCGGCATGCGCTGTTTCAGTGCCGGCTGCGGCATCGGCCAGCAGGGTACCTCGCGACGCTTCCAGGTCTTCGACAGCGTGCGTGACGGCGTACGCGCCTATCTGCACAATCTGAACACCCATGGCGCCTATGCTCAACTGCGTCAGCAGCGAGCCGTGCTGGCGGCCAAGGGCAAGAAGATCTCTGCCGAGGCGTTGATCGACACGCTGCACAACTACTCCACGTCTCCGGGTTATCAGCAGCAACTGCTGTCGCTTTTGCGCACCAATGGCGAATTGATCCGCCGCCACGGCAACGACAGCCTGCAACTGGCCGGCACGCCGGCCTGACACGCGGCATGGTCCACGGCATCGAGCCGACATGCCCTTATCCCGACTCGTTCGTTCCCAATCCCCGTGTCGCCAACCTTTTCGTCTCTCTCCCGTGGGTGAGCTAGACTAGGCGTCACTCATGCCCGACCGAGGAGATCCACCATGACTGGCAAGACATCCCTCGAGTCCCTGACTTTCGACAATGTCTGGTCGAGATTCCCCGACGACTTCTTCACTCGCGTCACGCCGACGGTATGGCGCGATACGCGACTGCTCGACGTCAGCCCGACCGCGGCCATGCGCCTCGGCCTGGAGGCCGAGACCATCGATCGCGGGCGGCTGACCGAATTGATGAGCGGCGAGCGCCTGCTACCCGGCATGGACCCGCTGGCGCAGAAATATACCGGCCATCAGTTCGGTACCTACAATCCGTCGCTTGGCGACGGACGCGGCCTGTTGCTGGGCGAGGCCGTCACGCCGTGGGGGCCGGTCGACCTGCATCTCAAGGGCGCGGGACAGACGCCGTACTCGCGCTTCGGTGACGGCCGCGCGGTATTGCGCTCGTCGATCCGGGAGTATCTGGCCGGCGAAGCCATGGCGGGGCTGAAGATTCCGACGACGCTGGCGCTGGCGGTCGCGGTCAATGGCGAGAAGGTCATGCGCGAGCGGGTCGAACCCGGCGCGACGCTATTGCGGCTGGCCGAGAGCCACGTGCGCTTCGGGCATTTCGAATGGCTCTATCAGCAGCGGCGGGTCGAGGACCTCGAGCGCCTGGTGCGCCACGTCATCGATCGCCATCGCCCCGACCTGGCGCAAAGCGAGGCACCGATCGAGGCGATGTTTCAGGACGTGGTGACGCGCACCGCCGAATTGATCGCCCGCTGGCAGGCTTATGGCTTCGTGCATGCGGTGATGAACACCGACAACATGTCGATCCTGGGGCTGACGCTGGATTACGGGCCCTATGCGTTCATGGATCGCTTCGAATCGAACCTCACGCCCAATCATACCGACGCCACCGGACGTTACGCCTTCGACCAGCAGCCGGGCGTGGCGTTATGGAACCTGACCGTGCTCGGGCAATCGCTGACGCCGCTGGTCGCGGTGGAGCGCTTGCGCGAGATTCTCGACAGCTACGAGCCGACGCTGCAAGCGGCTTATGCCATCCTGATGCGGGCCAGATTGGGGCTGGAAACCGAGCGCGAGGAAGACGCGCAGTTGATCGAGGACTGGTTGACGCTGCTCGAACGCTCGCGGGCGGATTTCCATCGCAGCTTCCGCGCGCTCAGCGACCAGGACGTGATCGGCGGGCTATCGCTGGGCGACGAGATCCAGGATGCCGGGCTCGAAGGCTGGCTCGAGCGCTACCGGGAGCGCGTGAGCGTCGAGTCACGCAGCGATACCGAGCGTCTGGCTGCCATGCGTCGCGTCAATCCGCTCTACGTACTGCGTACGCACCTGGCGCAGCATGTGATCGAGGCGGCACAGGAAGGCGATGCCGAGCCGTTGGTCACCTTCCGCGAGCTGCTCTCCTCGCCGTTCGAAGCGAGGCCCGGCATGCAGGCCTGGAGCGAGGCGCCTCCGCGTAATGCGCCGCCCGTGTGTCTTTCCTGTTCTTCGTGAAAGGGCGAACGTCGGTTTGGCTGAAACCGGCGTTCTTTTGTTGGGACGTGCTCGTTTCTCTGGAATAAGCCATGCCTTATGGCATGGATAAGCCAAAATTCGGGTCCGTTTTTTGATATTAAAAACAACGACTTGTCGGCGATTTTACGTATAATGATTTGGTTATGCGTGCCATAAGATATTGATAAGGTTGGTTTTTCTCACAATCGCTTGATTCGTCTGCCTTCTTTCCGAAAGATTGTTCCATCCCGCCGCAAGTTTTGCGCACACACAATCTACGCCATATCGACCATGGACCCTTTCCATGGCCAGGGATGGCGTATTCGAGATCATGCTGGATAGAGGAGCCATGAAACATGGTTGCGATGGTCGTGTCCCGTATCGCTGAGGAACAGGAGGTTGCCGAATGAAGATCGGTGCACCCAAGGAGATCGCCAAGGGAGAAGCGCGTGTCGCGTTGACACCCGAGAGTGCGCAGCAGATTCAGAAGTTGGGGCATGAATGCCTGATCGAGAGCGGCGCAGGCGTCGCCGCGGGCTTCGATGATGCCGTCTACAGCGAGGCGGGCGTCGAGGTCGTCGAGAGCGCCGACGCGCTCTGGCAGACGGCCGACGTGGTGATCAAGGTGCGCGAGCCCGACGAAGAGGAGGCCGAGCGCCTGCACGAGGGCCAGACCCTGATTTCCTTCTTCTGGCCGGCCCAGAACGAAGAGATGCTTGAGCGTTGCAAGGCCAAGGGCGCGACCGTGGTCGCCATGGACATGGTGCCGCGCATCTCCCGGGCGCAGAAGATGGATGCGCTATCCAGTACCGCCAACATTGCCGGCTATCGCGCGGTGATCGAGGCCGGCAACCAGTTCGGGCGCTTCTTCACCGGTCAGGTGACTGCCGCCGGCAAGGTGCCGCCGGCCAAGGTGCTGGTGATCGGTGCCGGTGTCGCCGGGCTGGCGGCGATCGGTACCGCGACCAGCCTCGGCGCCGTGGTGCGCGCCTTCGACGTGCGCCCGGAAGTCGCCGAGCAGATCGAGTCGATGGGCGCGGAGTTCCTGTTCCTGGACTTCGAGGATAGCCAGGACGGCTCGGCCAGCGGCGGCTACGCGGCGCCGTCGAGCCCCGAGTTCCGCGAAAAGCAGCTGGCGCTGTTCCGCGAACAGGCGCCGGATATCGACATCGTCATCACCACCGCGCTGATTCCCGGCAAGCCGGCGCCCAAGCTGTGGCTCGAGGACATGGTCGCGGCGATGAAGCCCGGCTCGGTGATCGTCGACCTGGCGGCGGAGAAAGGCGGCAACTGCGACCTCACCGTGGCCGACGAGCGCATCGCCACCGCCAACGGCGTGATCGTGGTCGGCTACACCGATTTTCCGTCGCGCATGGCGACCCAGGCTTCGCTTCTCTATGCCACCAATATCCGCCATATGCTCACCGATCTGACGCCGCAGAAGGATGGCGTGATCGTCCACGACATGGAGGACGACGTCATCCGCGGCGCCACGGTGACCCATGCCGGCGAGATCACCTTCCCGCCGCCGCCGCCCAAGGTCAAGGCGATCGGGGCGTCCAAGCCGAAGGAGAAACCCAGGGAGCCGACGCCGGAAGAGAAGCGTGCCGCCGAACACGCCGCGTTCGTCGCCCAGACCAAGCGCCAGGTGGGGCTATTGGCGGCCGGGGGGGTATTGATGTGGCTGCTCGGGCTGGTCGCGCCGGCTTCGTTCATGCAGCACTTCATCGTCTTCGCGCTGGCCTGCTTCGTCGGTTTCCAGGTGATCTGGAACGTCAGCCATTCGCTGCACACACCGCTGATGGCGGTAACCAACGCGATCTCGGGAATCGTGATTCTCGGCGCGATTCTGCAGATCGGCTCGGGCAGTTGGCTGGTCGGGCTGCTGGCCGGCATTTCGGTATTGATTGCCTCGATCAATATCGTCGGCGGCTTCCTGGTGACCCGTCGCATGCTCGCCATGTTCCAGAAATCCTGATCCGCGGAGAGAAATGATGTTGCAACACGAGTTCGTTTCCGCCGCGGCGATCGCGGCGAGTGTGCTGTTCATCCTGTCGTTGGGTGGATTGAGCAACCAGGAAAAGGCCAAGCGTGCGGTGTGGTACGGCATCGTCGGCATGGCGGTCGCCGTGGCGTTCACGGCGCTGGGGCCGAATATCGGCGGCTTCGGCTGGCTGATTCCGATGATGCTGATCGGCGCCGCGATCGGCGCCTGGCTGGCGCGCAAGGTCGAAATGACCGAGATGCCGCAACTAGTGGCGGCGCTGCATAGCTTCGTCGGCCTGGCGGCGGTGTTCATCGGCTGGAACGCCGACATGGAGCGTACCCGCGTGCTGGCGATGCAGCAGTCCGGTATCGCCCTGGATGGGCTGTCCGCCTTCGCGACGACGCTGGCGAGCAAGACGCCGGCGGAGTTGACCTTCCTGCAGGTCGAAGTGGTGCTCGGAGTCTTCATCGGTGCGGTGACCTTCACCGGCTCGGTGGTCGCCTTCGGCAAGCTGGCCGGCAAGATCGGCGGCAAGCCGCACAAGCTGCCCGGTGGGCATGCGTTGAATGCCGGCGCGGCGGCGCTATCGCTGTTGTTGGCGATCCTCTACCTGAACGGTGCCGGCTTCTGGACGCTGTTGATTCTGGCAGCGCTGGCATTCTTCATCGGCTGGCACCTGATCATGGGTATCGGCGGCGCCGACATGCCGGTGGTGGTGTCGATGCTCAACAGCTACTCCGGCTGGGCGGCGGCGGCGATCGGTTTCACGCTGTCCAACGATCTGCTGATCGTGACCGGGGCGCTGGTCGGCTCCTCCGGGGCGATTCTCTCCTACATCATGTGCAAGGCGATGAACCGCAACTTCGTCAGCGTGATTCTGGGTGGCTTCGGCGCCACGCAAGGGCCGGCGGCCGAGATCGAGGGCGAGCAAGTCTCGATCGACACCAATGGGGTGGCGGGCGCGCTCAATGACGCCGACAGCGTGATCATCGTGCCCGGCTACGGTATGGCGGTGGCCCAGGCGCAGAACGCGGTCAGCGATCTGGTGCGCAAGCTGCGTGCGGCAGGCAAGAACGTGCGCTTCGGCATTCACCCCGTGGCCGGCCGCCTGCCGGGGCACATGAACGTGCTGCTGGCCGAGGCCAGGGTGCCCTACGATATCGTGCTGGAGATGGACGAGATCAACGACGACTTCGCCGACACCGACGTGGTCATCGTCATCGGCTCCAACGACATCGTCAATCCGGCGGCGCAGGAAGACCCCGCGAGCCCGATCGCCGGCATGCCGGTGCTCAAGGTGTGGGAGGCCAAGCAGGTATTCGTGTGCAAGCGCGGGCAGGGCACCGGCTACTCCGGCATCGAGAACCCGCTGTTCTTCAAGGAGAATACACGCATGCTCTATGGCGATGCGCGGGCGAGTATCGATGCGTTGGTGCCGCTGATCGACTGATCGCTGGCCGACTCATTTCAGGTCTGCAGCGCGTTCGGAGCGCCGTTGAATGTACGCCCCGGAACGGAGGGCATGCGCGTGATCTCAGGTCGCGTCATTGCCGCCAGTTCCGGGGCGTTTTTCGTTACACTGTCGATATCGCTCATCGTCAATGGATCGACAATGTCAGACGCACGCTCAGAAGAAGGCATGCAGGTCGCCGTGCTCGGCGGCGGCAGTTTCGGTACCGCCATCGCCAGCATTGCCGCCGACAATGGTGGCGTGGTCCGCCAATGGCTGCGCGACGAAGCGCTGGTGGCACAGATCAATCGCGAGCATCGCAACGCCCGCTACCTGCCCGATTACCCCATCAATCCGGCGGTGGTGGCGTCCACCGATCTCGCCGCCACGGTGGCGGACGCCGCGCTGGTGTTCATCGCCATTCCCTCGAAAGCCTTCCGCGATGTGCTGCGCCAGGTGCGCCCGCACCTGCGTCCTGAGCAGATTCTGGTCACCACCACCAAGGGCATCCAGGCGGAAGGCTTCAAGCTGATGAGCCAGCTGATCGAGGAAGAGACCGGGTCGCCGCATATCGGCGTACTCTCCGGTCCGAACCTGGCTGCGGAAATCGCCCAGAAGCAACTCACCGCCACGGTGATCGCCAGCGATGACCCGGTCACCCGCGCCTACGTGCAGGCCGCGCTGGGGTGCAGCTATTTCCGTGTCTACGCCGGCAACGACCGCTATGGCGCCGAACTCGGCGGCTCGCTCAAGAACATCTACGCCATCGCCGCCGGCATGGCCGCGGCGCTGGGCATGGGCGAGAACACCCGCGCCATGTTGATGACCCGGGCGCTGGCGGAGATGAGCCGCTTCGCGGTGGCGCTCGGGGCCAATCCGATGACCTTTCTCGGGCTTTCGGGGGTCGGCGATTTGATCGTCACCTGTTCGTCGAAACTGTCGCGCAACTACCGTATCGGCTATGCCTTGGGCGAGGGTCGCAGTCTCGATGAAGCGATCGAAGCGCTGGGCCAGGTCGCCGAAGGGGTCAATACCGTCAAGCTGGTATGCGGCAAGGCGCGCGACGAGGATATCTACATGCCGCTGGCTCAGGGGCTGTATCAGGTCATGTTCGGTGGCGTTCCGGCGCGGGACATGGCCAAGTCGCTGATGGAAAGCGAGCAGAGCAGCGACGTGGAGTTCATGCTCTCGCGGGAGTCGGTGTCCCGCGCCCACCAGCTTGCTCCGGATACCGAATGATGGCCTGGCTCGCGATCGTCAGGCACGGCGAAGCCGCACCCGGCACGCCCGACGCCGAACGTCGCCTGACGTCGCGAGGCGAGCGGGAAGCGCACAGTGCCGGACGCTGGCTTGCGGGGCGGGAGACGTTCACCGGGGCGCGAATCTGGACCAGCCCGTTGCGGCGTGCCCAGCAAACGGCGGACGTGATCGCCCAGGCAATGAGCGGCACGGCGGAAACCGTTGACGGCATCACCCCGGACGATGACGTGCTCGCGCTGATCGAGCGGCTCACGCTCTTCGACGATCCGCGTCCGCTGATCATCGTCAGCCACATGCCACTGGTCGGCACCCTGGCCGGACGGCTGGTGGACGGCGCGCCAGGCGTCGGGCTGGCATTTCCCACCGCCGGTATCGCGCTGCTCGAAGCCGAAGTCTGGGCAGCGGGCTGTGCCAGCCTGCAAGCCTTCGTAGCGCCACCGCATGGATGAGTGATGAATGACGCAAGCGAGTGACGCCGACGATACCAGGCCGCGCTCGGCGCGGGCGACCGGCAGCGCACGGCTGACGGATGTGGCGCGGGTTGCCGGGGTCGCGCCGATGACCGTGTCGCGGGCGCTCAATCGTCCCGAACTGGTCAGCGAGAGCACCCGCCTGCGGGTGCAACAAGCGGTGCTCGAGACCGGCTACGTGCCCAACCGCGTCGCCGGCGCCCTGGCCTCCAGCCGCAGTCGTCTGGTGGCGCTGCTGGTGCCGACGGTGGCCCACGCGCTGTTCGCAGAAGTCGTCCAGGCGGTCACGGGTGTACTCGCACCGCAGGGGTACCAGGTGCTGCTGGGGCTGGCCGGCTATACCCCGGCGCAGGAAGAGACGATTCTCGAGACCGTGCTCAGCCGTCGTCCGGACGGCATCGTGCTGACCGGCTGCCGCCATTCCGAGCTCACTCGCCAACGCTTGATCGCGGCCAAGGTGCCGCTGGTCGAGATCTGGGACATGACCGACGACCCTCTGGACATGCTGGTGGGCTTTTGCCATACCGCCGTGGGGCGTGCGGTGGCCGAGCATCTGCTGGCTCGCGGTTACCGGCGTTTCGGCATCATCACCGCCGACGATGCCCGGGCCGGCCAGCGTGTCGCCGGCTTCATCGCGGGGCTGGAGGCGGCGGGAGAGGGCGATTACCAGTTGCGCGAGGTCGGCACGCCTTCCAGCATGCCCTGGGGACGGGAGAAGAGCGCCGAACTGCTCGACCGACACGGTCTGGACGCCATCGTCTGCAGTTCCGACATCCTCGCCATGGGGGCGCTGGCCGAAGCCCAGAGCCGGGGACTGGCGATTCCGGATGACCTCGCGATCATGGGCTTCGGCGACAGCAGCTATGCCGCTGCCACCTTTCCGGCCTTGAGCTCGGTACGCATCGACGGTGCCGCGATCGGTCGCCTGGCCGCCGAGCACCTGCTCAAGCGCATGGCCCAGCCCCGCTTCGAGCGCGCCGGCGAAAGCCAGGACATTGGATTCATGCTGATCGATCGCGAGACGACCTGACCCGGCTGCGCCGGAAATTATAAGAAGAGCGGCACTGCGCGCCTGGAAGAAGGAAGAGATAAGAAGGAAGAGAGCGCTATTTGCCACCTTGGCGAGTGGCGCTCATTATTCTTCCGTCTTCCG
>NZ_PZJU01000071.1 GCF_003206715.1 Salinicola peritrichatus
TGTAGTGGCACAGTGAATCTGGCCACCTGACTTTGAGTGTATGATGGCTCACAGAGACAATCAGGTGCAGATGATGACGAAGAAGAGAACGTTTAGCCCGGAATTTCGCTTGGAAGCGGCCCAGCTCGTGGTCGACCAGGGCTACACGCTGAAGGCGGCGTGTGAGGCCATGGGGGTTGGCAAATCCACCATGGAGTATTGGGTTCGCAGGCTTCGCGCTGAGCGGGCAGGCAAGGCGCCGCTGAAAGGTGAGGCTCTGACGCCGGAACAGCGTGAGATCCAGGAACTGAAGCGCAAGCTGCGGCGAGTGGAAGTAGAGAAGGCAATATTAAAAAAGGCTACCGCTCTCTTGATGTCGGACTCCCTGAGCAATTCTCGATAATCGAGCGACTTGAAGAGAGCTACGCGGTGCAGCACTTGTGTCAGGTGTTTGGGGTGCATCGCAGTAGCTACCGGGCTTGGCGTAGTCGGGATAGAAGACCTTGTGAGACTGAGCAGAAGCTGCTGGATCAGGTTGTCGAGGCGCATACCGTCAGTAACGGCTCTGCCGGCGCTCGCAGCATTGCAAAAATGGTCACGCAGGCAGGAATACAGTTGAGTCGTTATCGGGCCAGCAGGCGGATGAAGCAGCTGGGGCTGATGAGTTCGCAGCCGCCGAGGCACGCCTACAAGAAGGCTGATCAGCCACACCTGGATATACCGAATGTTCTTGATCGGGAGTTCGATGTAAAGAAGCCCAATCAGGTATGGACCGGCGACATTACCTATATTTGGACAGGGGCACGCTGGGCTTATCTGGCAGTGGTCATCGACACCGAACGTGCGCGCTTGGGCACGCTGGAAGGCGTCAGCCTTGAT
>NZ_PZJU01000072.1 GCF_003206715.1 Salinicola peritrichatus
GAACTTGAGACCGCCGCCCCTTGCCCATTTATCCGTCCGTCGGAGTCAATATCCGTCGCCCGTAAGATACGAGCATTTCCCGGTAAAGGAGTTGTCCCCCAGTCGCCAGCATAGCTGGTCTCCAGCAGGTCTCTGATGCGCGTGTAAGCCCACTCAGACATACCCCAGCCCCTCCAGATACTGCTGCAGCTCTTGGGCGGCGGCATCCCGCTCGGCTTCGATATCGGCCAGTGTCACGCGATATTTGTCCCACCACGTCTCGAAGGCGGCGATCACTTGCTGGCGCTGCTGGCGGATATAGCGTTCGAGAATCCCCTTCAGATCATTGTGCAGAATGGTGCCGACCAGCTCGGCAGCGGCGGGTTCGTCGAGCGCATCCACGGCATCGTTCAGGCGGGTCTCGAAGTTGGCGACCTTGGCTTTGTGCTGCTTACGCACCTGGGTGCGCTCCTGCTTCCAGGCCTTGATATCGGCCTCGGTCGGAGCGTAAGCGCTCCATAAACCCCATCTTCTCGGTCCGACGTATCATCCGCAGACTGATGTCTTTCACTGACAGAGGACATCATGAACGAGCTGACCTCGACCCAGGCCTTCTGGCTGGGCCATCTATTCCATGCTTCGTCTCGTCAACTGGCGCTGGGTGAGTATGCCAAAGAGCAACGGCTGGCGTTGACAGAACTGCTGGCCTGGGAACAACGGCTGCGGGTTCAGGCGATTGCTGTGCCGCCGAGGCATCGGCCGATGCGCTTTGTTGCCGTGAAGGTGGCGCCATGATCCGGCCGGCTACCGACCTGCGGGTCTATCTCTGCCGCGAGCCGGTCGATATGCGCAAGCAGATCGATGGCCTGGCACTGCTGGTCCAGGAGGCCATGGCACTCAACCCTTTCGAGGCGGCGGTGTTCGTGTTCGGCAACCGTCAGCGCGACAAGATCAAGCTCTTGTTCTGGGAACGCAACGGCTTCGTGGTCTGGTACAAGCGCCTGGAGCGCGAGCGCTTCAAGTGGCCAGATCGCCTGGAAGGTGACACCGTCACCCTCTCGGGCAGGCATTGAACTGGCTGCTCGATGGCTACGACATCAATGCCATGCAGCCGCACAAGGCGCTTGATTTTCAATCGGTTGGCTGACATTTTGCTGCCGATTCCTGGCGGTTTTGGTAAAATGACCGCATGACATCCTCGGTTTCCTCGTCACCCGATACGGTCTCTCGGCTGCAGCGCCAAGTGCAGTCCCAGCAAGAGGAGATCGCCCAGCTTCATCGCCTGATGGCGAAGAAGGAAGCCCAGTGGGAAGCCGCCAAGCAATCGCTCTTCGAACAGTTCCGGCTGGCCATCGAGCGTCAGTTCGGTCCCTCCACCGAGAAGTACCGTGTCGAGCAAGGCGATCTGCTCATCAACGAAGCCGAAGTGGCCGTGGATGATGAGGAAGAGGCTGCTGACGAAGACGACACCACGTCGACTGACGCGTCGCTGGCTGGCGAACCGGCACCGACCCAACGCCGCACTCGCGGCGGTCGTGTTGCCTTGCCGCCCGAGCTGCCGCGTGTCGAGGTCGTCCATGAACTGCCCGAGGCCTCTCGCCACTGCGACGAGGACGGTAGCGAACTCAAGGTCATCGGCGAGGAGGTCTGCGAAGAGCTGCACGTCGTACCGGCACGGATCGAAGTCATTCGTCATGTGCGTCGCCAGTACGCTTGCCCGGCCTGCGAGGAAGGCGTGCAGATCGCTCCGGCACCGGCCAAGTTGCTGCCCAAGAGTAACGCCAGTGCCACGCTGCTGGCCTATGTGGCCACCGCCAAGTATCAGGATGCCTTGCCGCTCTATCGGCAGAGCCAGATCTTTGCTCGGCACGGTGCCGAGATCCCGCGTAATACCCTGGCCCGCTGGATGGTCCAGGCGGGTCAGCGAGTCACGCCGTTGATCGAGGCGCTACGCCGGCACCTGCTTCAAGCGCCACTGATCCATATGGACGAGACCACGCTACAGGTCAATCAGGAAGCCGACCGAGCGGCGAGTTCGCCATCCTACATGTGGCTGCAGCGCGGCGGCCCACCGGGCCAACAGATCGTACTGTTCGACTACGACGTCAGCCGATCCGGTCGCGTCCCCGTGCGCCTGCTGGGTGACTATACCG
Organism: Salinicola peritrichatus; assembly: GCF_003206715.1. Taxonomy (GTDB): domain Bacteria; phylum Pseudomonadota; class Gammaproteobacteria; order Pseudomonadales; family Halomonadaceae; genus Salinicola; species Salinicola peritrichatus. Next base: position 2,133 of record NZ_PZJU01000072.1, read on the forward strand.
GTCGCCTGGTCACCGATGGCTACGAAGGTTACGCCGAAGTAGTACGCCGCAACGGCATCACCCATGCCGGCTGCTGGGCGCATGCGCGGCGCAAGTTCGTCGAAGCGCAGACGGTGCAGCCCAAGGGCAAGACCGGTAAGGCCGACTGGGCGCTCAACCAGATCCGCAAGCTCTACGCCGTGGAAAAGCAGGCCAAGGCACTGGCGTCGGAGGCGCGCCAGGCGCTGCGGGACCAGAAGAGCCGTCCGTTGATTACTCAACTGCGCACCTGGCTCGATAAGTCGGTCAATCAGGTGCTGCCAAAGAGTGCCTTGGGCAAGGCGTTGCACTATCTGCACGGTCAGTGGGAACGCCTGACGCGCTTCCTCGACGACGGCCTGATCCCGCTGGACAACAACCCGGCCGAGAACGCCATCCGGCCCTTCGTGGTGGGCCGCAAGAACTGGCTGTTCAGTCATACGCCGAGCGGTGCTCACGCCAGTGCGGCGATCTACAGCCTGATCGAGACGGCCAAGGCCAACGGCCTCTCGCCCTACGACTACCTGCAGTTCGTGTTCGAGACCCTGCCGACGCTCGGTGAAGATGACGAGCTTGACGCGCTGCTGCCCTGGCAGTGGAAAGAGACTCTGCCAGCCTGAGTCAGATCGGTACAGGTGGGGTTCGTGGATCGTTTACGTTGGTTCAACCGGTTTCGCAAGGTCCTGGTTCGTTACGAAAAACTGGAACGCAGCTTTCGCGCCCTTAACCAGTTGGCTGCCGCCATTATCGCTTTTAGGAAGGTTCCTCTTACGGTAAAGATTATTTACGGATAGATTCTTAGCTTGTTAATCTTTCATCGCTGCAATGGGTGTTGACGGTGCAGCGATGAAAGAATGGCAGACCAAACAACTTGGGCTATTTACTAAGCGGGCAATTAATAACCCGGGACCCGAAGATAGTACACTATTTTAAGCGGACGTGGCGAAAGTCTTGCCAACACTGATTGATAACCGTAAGCCCCTGTAACCTTTGAGAGTAGGCAATCATGCCGCGCCGTGATGTAAAGAGGGGAAGGATAGGAAGCCGCTCCATTATTAAAGCATCAGCTTCTCGATACAACGTGGTTCTTTCAGACGATACACACTCCTTACGCGCACGATCTAACAACTCATCGAGCTCCGAATCATTATTATACCCAGCATTGAAACCATAAGGAGATTTATTTGATCCATGCAACACTTGCAATAGCCATAGGTCACATGACATCCCCCAACTCATTTCACTGAAAGAAATATCAGCTGGGGCCCCCTCACGCCATTGATTACAGTATGTGACCCAATCTGGATGGAGTTTTATATCTAACTGAATACCAACTCTTGCCAGATCTTGAGAAATTCTATCGTAAATGGCCCCCGGGTTAAGTTGAGCAGAACCTGCCTGAGCGGCTTCTACCTGAAGAACGCAACCATTCTCGATTCCAGCATCTGCCAAGAGTTTCCTAGCTAGTTCGGGATCATAGGGATATCTTTCTAATGCATTTTTGTCATGGGATGGGGCTCCAGGGGGGATCGCACTACAAGCGGGAACAGCAGCGCCTGGAAACAATTCTTCGCACAAAGCTTCCCGATCTATAGCGTACGCGATAGCGTGACGTATGCGTAGATCTGATATGCGAGGGTCACGCTGATTGAATACCAAATACCAAAGGTAGGGAGGCGAAAACTCGGGCACACTGAACCCCCGCGCAGCCAAGTCTTCAAGATCCGCCCCTTCAAGACTATAAGCAAAGTCTACTCTACCATCAACTAAGGCTTGTACGCGCGCCTCAAGATCAGGGAAAGGCAAATATTGAATGCCTTCAATCTGCGGAGGGCCAAACCAATATTCATCGTTACGCCTCAACTCCACGGCAGAGCCACCTTCAGTCTCAAAACGACGGTGGAATTGAAACGCGCCGGTACCTGGAGCCTGGTCGGCACAACCATCGGGACCAAACCTCCGAATAGCTTCCGGACTGATTAATGACTGAGCACCAGGTGCGTCTTCTTGTGTCATGTACCGTAAAAATTCCGGGTTCGGTTCGGATAGGTTGAACTCAACAGTCATCTCATCTACTGCTCTTACCTCTTTGACCAGCCCAACTCCAGCGCGATTGAAGTCAGCAACGGCGTGCGAATAAAAAGGAGAGCCAGGGCAACACATACGTTCATAGTTGATAACTACGGCCTCTGCATTGAGCGGCGTCCCGTCATGAAATTTCACCCCATCCCTAATACGAAAAATGTACCGACTATAATCGTTCGTCACCTCACAACTAGATGCAAGCCTAGGTATGATTTTTGTAGGCGCACCGAAACTATCAGGTATTTCATTAAAATCATCTTCAAACAAGCTTTCATGGGTTTGCTGAACCACCCTTCCTGTATTCCACCCTCCAAAAGACCGCGGTGGATCAATCTCATCCACGGACCAATCAAGAGCAACGCGCAGAATCCGGTTTTCATTCATACATATAACCCCGTAATTATCTTGTTTTATGTAGCAAATAGACGGCCATGATCTCGAGCATGGCGCATTGCTGCGATTTCAAGCCCTGCTGCTGCACTGCATTCCATTTCATCAAGTTTAGTACTGAGAGCTATATCAGCAGCTTTGATAACCTCTGGTGAAATTTCCACCAACATTGCCTGAGCAGCTGTAGCGGGAATGACATCCAGCCGCACGGCCGCAGACAGTATCATCGTGGCAACACCTCTTAATTCTAGTAACACAGCATCTTCCCGGCTGATGCCGGCCGCCGAGGCAATTGTTCCAGACACAACAGCCAGATGACCAGGGGTAACCTTGCTTGCTACTTCAGCAACGTAACCTGCAAGTATGGGATTGGAATGGACTGATGGGGCTAATGCCGCCAGCCTACTTCCACAACGGCGCGATGCCGCTTGAGCCGGTCCTGTCAACTTTAGAAGGTCAAGTCGGGCATCAACAGTGGCCAATTTCTGGAGGTCATTAGCCGTAAGGGCATCGTGAGCCAATGCAGTGGCTGCGCCGTCCGCTCTAGCGGTACCTTGAATTAAGGCCGATACAATCATGCTGTGGAGCGCACAAGGGGTATCCACGCGCCCATCTCGAAATAATCGTTCTAATCCAAAGGCGTGTGCATGTCTCCCAATAGGTAAAGCCGAATCAGAAAGCTGCATTAGTGCCAGCAACGGGCCAGCACGATCAGCGAAGGAATATTCAGTCATGGTGGTGCTCATGTACGGCCGCAACACCATTTGGTGGCTCACCAGCAGCAAAAGCCCTTTCTTCAAAACGAAGCGTGATATCAGGAATACCAAGGGTTAAAACTGGCCGTGCAGTAAGATCGGGGGAGTCAGTTACAGGAACCAAGATTTCATTATTACGCAATTCAGCAGGACTATGTCGATTTCCTAAAGCGTGACCGATACGGAAAGCCATCTCAGGGTTTATCGTTCCTAACGCTATAACCATCACTAGCTCAGGACGGCGTGCCACAACGATAATTCTTCTACCATCGTCATGCAGGACGGCACCTTCACATAACCAATTTGGGTGCGGTAGATCGATACCTACTGTCTCCCCCCCCTCACTGGTAATGCGCAACCGACGGCGTCCTGCGTCTGCAGCAGATATCCATAATCGATCTTGGTAACGCCCGGCGAAAGCCTTATCCTCGCAATGACCTGAAATTTTATGTACTAAAAGCATAGCTCGCCTTTATTTCCTTAATTGTGGCGCGGGACGCCCCCGAATGTGATATCGCGCAGCATTCCACGCGACCTGCGTTGCGATTCGCAAGGCAGGCGCGTTTTCAGCCAAGAAACGTGATATGGCACCATAACCTGATGCAAGAACCGCTGCTCCTCCATACACTCCCGGAAGTTTTTCCAAACGAGCGCTAACCTCTGCAGCTAGCTTTTCTTGGTCGCCATTTTGAGTCAAAATTATTAGTGTCCCGACATAGCCACCCGATGCCAACGCTCCCTCTAATGTTGGGCTAGCTTCCTGGGGTCGGAAAGTGGAGGCATCAACCAGAATTGTTTGACCTCTAAAACTAGCCTCTAGCCGCGTCGAAACAGTGTTGTAGATATTCTTCTCCCCCCTGGCGACTCTTCCAGGAGCTAAACTTTCCGCAAGGATTGCTTCCGCCCCATCAGACAGGTTAATGCTTGTTTGCTGTCGGTATTCGGCTTTTGGATGTGGGATAAGCATATCTGGAATAGATTCGAAATAGGCTCCTGAACTCAATTCAATATTTGTCGTTTGTACAGATAACCCCTCCCCTTGCAACCGTGTCGCCGATGGCGTGGATAAACACATAGCTGCATCATTCCCGAGGTGCAGGTTCGTGTGAAGCCGATCGCCCCCAAAAACTGATCCCGCTGCGTTGTGCGTGTAGACCAGAGCACCAAGCTCAGACTCCATCGGTAATACTGCGGTGGTCGTCAAAGGATAACGTTGCTTACGTTCCACCATTCTCGTACGCCCATGCCTATCGAGAGAAAAACGTAACGATAACAGTCCGTTGTTCATCCGGGAAAACGCCCAAAAAGTGCACTATGAACAATCTCATCAAATACGGCCTTCACACCTTGTCCACTACGAAGGTCTGTATAAAGAGAGGCTCGTTCAGGGCGCGCTGCTGCTACGTCTGCACTGATACGTTCTAGGTCAGCATCCACGTGCGGTGCCAGATCTACTTTATTAACCACTAATAAGTCTGCACGCAGGACACCTAATCCTCTTTTACGGGGAATATCATCTCCGCCAGCAACATCGATGACAAAAGCCCACCAATCAATGAGCTCACTTGAAAAGGTAGCGGCAAGATTGTCGCCACCGCTCTCAATGATAATTACATCAGGCTGGAAGCGCTGCTCAAGCCATTTTGTGGCTTCAATATTCACAGAAGGATCCTCACGAATGGCAGTGTGTGGGCAGGCTCCACTCTCAACCCCTAATACTCGCTCGGGATCAATTAAACCTGAGCGTTTGACGCGCTCCGCATCTTCATGGGTAACAAGATCGTTTGTAATGACTGCAACAGATATTCCATGCGACGAAAAAAAAGGGAGTAAACGCTCGACCAAGCGTGTTTTCCCACTGCCGACTGGACCTCCAAAACCCAAACGTACTGCGGGCATAAAATAAGTTCCTCACTTCAGCATATATGACTGGCCCAGCGCTACTCGTGCTATCGGAGTGCTGTCGATGAGTTGATCGTTGATAAAGACACGAAAGGTCTCTGGGTCGATCGTAATAGCAGGCACGGTGTTGTTCAGCAACATATCTTTTTTAGTCACCCCGCGTGTATCGGCCACGGGAACCAGAACCGACTTTAGATCTAGTCGTTGGGCTATACCCGCTGTAATCGCAACTGGGGCCACAAAACGTACACCCAATGACTGAGGAGCACGTCCAAAATAACCCCACATAGGTCGGTAGCGAAGCGGCTCGCAGTTCATTAAGGACGCATTCGCCTCCCCCAAAGGAGCCCATACAGGAAAACCTGACTTCATTACTAGTTCAGGTTTGGCGCCGAAACTGTCCGGCTTCCAGAAAACAAGATCGGCTAGCTTGCCCGGCTCAATCGAGCCTACATCAGCGTCAATACCAAACATGCGGGCAGGATTCGTAGTGTATTTTGCAATGTATCGACAAATACGAAAATTATCTGCGTGACTTCCATGATCTTCAGCCAGAGTGCCTCTTAGATCACGCATGTGGTCGGCAAGCTGCCAGCATCGAGCAATAGTTTCACCAACACGCCCCATTCCTTGGCTATCCGAACCTATTGCACTAATAGCACCGATATCGTGTAGCACATCCTCCGCACCGATGGTCTCTTTGCGGATCCGGCTTTCCGCGAACGCAACATCTTCTGGCAGACGAGGATTGAGATGATGACTCGTCATTGCCATATCAAAATGCTCGTCAAAAGTATTAATAGTGAAAGGATTCGTAGGATTGGTCGAAGAAGGCAATACATTTGTCTTACCGCACATCCGGATGATATCGGGGGAATGCCCGCCACCAGCACCCTCTACGTGGTATGCGTGAATACCCCGATCAGCAATGGCCCGTAACGTATGCTCAACAAATCCGGATTCGTTCAGCGTATCAGTGTGCAACTGGATTTGGCCGCCACCGATTTCAGCAGCTCTCAGCGCTGAATCAATGACTGTGGGGGCCGCCCCCCAATCTTCATGAATCTTAAGCCCAGCTGCGCCGGCTGCAAGCTGCTCAAGAAGAGGCTCGACGGTATGAGATGCTGCTTTTGCAATGAATCCAAAATTAACTGGGAAAGCTTCAGCAGCTTGGAGCATATACCCTAGGTTAGTGGTACCGGTTGAAGCTATAGGAACAGTGGTCGGTCCAAGCCCCCCCCCCATCAACGTAGTAAACCCAGCAGAAAGGGCCTCCTCTACTTGCCCAGGATCAATGAAATGAACATGACAATCAATCCCCCCTGCTGTAACAATTAAGCCCTCGGCAGCACGCACATCCGTGTTCACGCCAACAGTAAGCCCTTCCGTTACACCATCCATTATGTTTGGATCACCTGCTTTACCGACACCTACAATCCGGCCATTTTTAATGCCGATATCCGCCTTGATGACACCAACAACAGCGTCTATTATCAGTGCATTGGTAATGACCAGATCCAACACTCCATCAGCAGCAGTCAAAGCACCATCACAGCCAGTTCCAGCCCTCATTGTTTTACCAGCACCAAACACTAACTCATCACCACCAACGCAGTAATCACGCTCTACTTTTGCCCAAAGATCAGTATCGCCCAGCCGGACACAATCCCCCACAGTTGGACCATACAGCTGGGCATACCTTGAACGATTAATTGTTTTAGCCATGAATTACTCCTGCAAAAAAGCTTCAAGTCGAGACATTGCGGCCGTACGTATATCTGGGTCATCCAAGGACCCGTTAACCAGCCCTGCTAATCCGTAGACGGCCCGACATCCACCTATAGCCACAAGATCAACTACACGTGTGTCACCTGGCTCGAAGCGCAAGGTAGTTCCTGCAGGAATGTCGAGACGGAAACCATACGCTGCCTTACGATCAAAATGTAATGTAGGGTTCACTTCAAAAAAGTGGTAATGCGAGCCGATCTGAATAGGCCGGTCAGCGGTACTTTCAACTAGCAAGCTTTGCGTGGGACGCTCTACATTAACCTCTACGGGGCGATCGCCAAACTGCCAGCGAGGCCTAGGAGGCTCGGTGACGGTCGATTTTCCCGGTCCAATGGGATCATGCACACAGATTAACTTTTGACCGTCTGGAAAGAATGCCTCAACCATAAGCACGTCAAGACGTTCAGCAACTCCAGGCATCACATCATCTTCAGTTAATAAGCTTGATCCCAAGCAGACCATATCAGAAACAGTTCCCCCCTCACGTGCACCTTCGCATATAGCATCAGCAATGATAGCTCGAGCCTCAGGCTCGCTCAGGGAAAGGCCACGTCTGTGGCGGGCTCGAGCCAGCTCTGCCGCCTGATACAATAGAAGTCGATCAGCTTCACGCGGAAATAGTCGCATTACCCTACCTTTTAAACGTGCTTGAATTCACCAGTACTGTTCCTTAAGCCTATGACAACTATGGGGAGAGCAGTTAAATTTCCTCAGATTGCTAGGTGGGCTGATAGATGTTCGGCTGAGGTGCGATCGTCGACCACTCCCTGCTCAATAAACTCGCCGAGTTTTAAGATCATGAAGCGATTCGCGACCGACAATGCGAAATCGAGGTTTTGCTCCACCAACAGAACGGAAATACCTAGTTCATCACGAGCCCGAATCAATACTTCGGCCATACGATCTACCATTGCTGGTTGAAGGCCTTCAGAAACTTCATCTATAAACATCAACTGTGGTTGCGCGACCAAGCCACGTGACATCAGCAGCATTTTCTGCTCACCTCCAGACAGGGTGCCTGCTCTTTGTTTCAAGCGCTCGATAATGCGGGGAAAGATCGTTTCAATAGTAGATATGCGCTGTTGAAAAAGCCGGTCTGAAGTAACACCGAGGCGCAAGTTATCCTCGACAGTTAAATCGGGGAACAGTGTATTCTCCTGCGGCGTATGAGCTACGCCACTGCGCGCCATTAGGTGAGGCTTAATATCTGTAACATCTTTGTCATTCAGCATGACCTTCCCGCTGAAAGGGCTCACGAACCCCATAAGGGTATTGAGTAAAGTCGATTTACCCATGCCATTCTTCCCTAGGATCGTAAGAATCTCGCCCTTTTTTATATCCAAGGAAATATTCCGTAGTACAGAGGCTGAACCGTACCCACTGTTAAGGTCGCGGACACTCAAAATCGCATCATTCATGCTACCTCCTCTTCATGATGGCCGGCATACACAGCCTTAACCAAATCTGATGCAACGACCTCCTCTACCGTTCCTTCCATCAAGATGGCACCTTGGTGCAGTACGACCACACGATTACTAATCGCGCGCACGAAGTCGAGATCATGCTCGATGAGTATAATACACAGACCAAAATCTCGAGTCAGTCGGGTAAGGACCTCTCCGATAGCCATTCGCTCTGGCCGAGTCAAGCCTGCAGTAGGTTCATCCAGCAGCAGTACCGAAGGTTCCGTTGCTAACACCATAGCGAGTTCCAAGCCACGCTTCATACCGTGAGAAAGGTTTCTAGTTTCGTTAGACAGTTTCTGGTCCAGGCCTGTTGCCTTCAGAATATCAAGAGCAGGTTGTGGCAGTGCCACTGTATCAACTCGATCAAATAACTTAGCACCGTCTAGCCGATAGCGAGCTAATTTTAAACATTCAGCCACCGTCAGCGTATCGAACAGGCTGGTATTCTGAAAACTACGCCCAACTCCTAGACCTACTACTCGCTGCGGGGAGCAGCGACCGATCTCAACATTGTTGATATGAATACTGCCATCAGTGCGTTCTTTTCCATCGCTAATACAACGCATCAAAGTGGTCTTCCCGGCTCCATTAGGACCAATAACGCCCAGCAACTCAGTACCATGCCCCACAAGATTCACGTCACTTAAAACTTTCAAACTTCCATAACGACGTGATAAGTGCTCTATGCGCAAAGGAGGCGTATCGCCAAAAGATGCACGCAACATTCTCGATGCTGGTGCCTGAGTTATTTTAACCTCAGTAAACATCGAGTTACTTTTAGGCCAAAATCGGTGCCAGAGCGCAGTCAGTAGAGGTGCCAGTCCCCGAGGAAGTGCCACAATTACTACAACAAAGCCGACTCCTGTTAGTAGTTTCCAAAGAAACGGCATAGCCCCTGATAGCCAAGAAGACATAGTATCTATGCCGATAGCAGCAAAGACAGGGCCGAGCAGAGTAGCCCTCCCACCCAATGCTGTCCAAATCAATAGTTCCGTGCCAAGTTGAAACCCTACCAACTCCGGGGCAACGACGTTTGAAAAGGCTGCGTATGCAAAACCCGCAGCAGATGCTACCATTGCAGCAAAAACCATCAAGATAGTTTTAATGCGAGATACCGGTATACCTAGGTAGGCGCTGCGATCTTCATTCTCACGTATAGCTATGAGCACCCGCCCAAAATCACTGCGAACCAGCAACCAACCTGCAGTGGTAGTTAATACGAGGAAACCTCCAGCAATCCAAAACCATACTTTTAAATCCCAAAAGTAAGTTGGAAAGCCAGAAAGCCCACTAGACGAACCGGTAAAGCTACCACCCGAATAAATCACCTGAGTCAACACAATGGGTAATGCTAATGTGATTATGGAAGCGTAAATAGGGGATGAACCATGAAAGAACGCTAACCATCCAGTTGCTGCTGCTACGATAGCAGCCACACCTAAAGCAATAGCGAGCGCTGCAAATGCCCAGCCAGGTCCAAACCCATAATGGGTAAACACTAGGCCACAGGCGTAAGCGCCGATACCAAAGAAAGCAGACTGGCCAAACGTCAGGATGCCTGTATACCCCCAAAGTATATCGACCGTCATCACCACAGCTGCAAGAAGCAGAGTGCGAATGAGGATATTAGTCAAATAAATATCTAATGTGAAAGGTGCCACTGCGACCACGCACAGCCCAATTAGGCAACCAATAAGTGCAGCACGATGGGTGCGAGATACTGTAATGTTGGTGTCAGGCACGACTAAACCCCTTCGGATTTAAACGAAGAATCAAGGCAGCAAGAACCACGATGGTCATCCCTCCGAGGATTGGGCTAACATAAGTGCTAACGAGGACTTGAGTTCCCCCAAGAACTAGCGAAGCAAACAGCAAGCTGGGAAATGAGACACCGGAAACCAATACCAGCATGAAGCTATTCACTAGCCAGGGGAGCCCCATATTTGGATCGACGGAGAGCAATGGGGTGATTAGCGCCCCAGCCGCACACGCTAGTCCTGCTCCAAGGCCAAAGGTGAGAGATCGCACTTTAGTGCTATCAATGCCCAAACCTCGAGCCAAATCCTCATTGACGATTACTGCGCGAGCATTAAGGCCAAATCGGGTCAAACTGAGCAATCCTATGAGAGCAAACGCCAGCAGTATGGCAATAGCCGCTATGGCTAAACGATACGCAGAATACTCAACTCCAAGAAAATCAACAGTGCCGGAAAGCGGCGATGGTGCGAATTGAACACCTCGGCCGAAGGTCAATGCAAAAACCTGACTAATCACGATTCCCAGCCCCCAAGTTGCCAAGATCGCGTCTAGCGGTCTTTGATAGAGTGGCCTAATTACTATTCTCTCGACCACTAAACCAAATAAAAATCCCAAAATGCTTGCTAAAGGGATAGACAACCAAGGGCTAACACCAGCAAGCCCTGCCATGTAAGCTACATACCCTCCTGTAGTGAGAAAAGCTCCATGGGCGAAGTTTAAAAGTTTCATTACCCCAAGGATGACCATAAGGCCAGTCGAAACTACGAAAAGAATTGCCGCTGTCGTTAAGACATCAAAGGTTACACTACCCACATTAAACCTCTTGCTAGCAACTGGCGCGGATCTTTTAGGTTCCGCGCCATAAGCCCTTCAGTTAGCGAATTGAGGGCACTGTTCGCCCGGATCTACATTTTCAAATGACCTAACGACCTCTACGGAACCATCACCAGTAACGCGTCCCAAGTACATCGTCAGGGCGGCATGATGCTGTTTGTCCATTGTTATAGCACCTCGAGGGCCATCAACTGTAACCTCCCCTAGAGCATCAATGACATCAACTGGATTCGTCGATCCGGCCTTTTCGACAGCAGCAGCATATGCATAGATAGCTTCATACTGAGGCACAGATAACTCATTCGGGGTCTTAGCATCATCCCCGAATTTTTTCTCTACTGCCTCAAGGAATTTCTTATTTTCTGGTGTGTCAATGCTCGATATGTAAGATGCAGCAATATAAATCCCTTCAGCATCTTCTCCCATGCTCTTCGCTGTGCCTTCATCAACAGCGTAGTTACCATAAGGAATCGTCACTCCAGCTGCACGAAGTTGCCTAGTAAGGGTTACGTTAGGTGCCCCACCAGATGTCGAAGTGATCAATGCATCAGGATTGGCCGAGCGCAACTGTGAAATAATCGCTGTCCAATCTGAACCATCTATTGGCAAGTACGACTCGCCCACAACGGTCCCACCCTTACTTTCAACATACTCGCGAGTAAAATTCAACATACCACGACCAAAAGCATAGTCGCTACCTATAAGGAAAAACTTTTTAGCATCATACTCGGACATAAACTGGTCGACAATCGGGGCAACCTGTTGCTCTGGAACCCAAGCATTTATATACATCCACGGCGAACACGAACGACCTTCATAGAACGATGTGTAAATGAGAGGAACCCTTCCACGATTGACAATTGGTAGGCCTGCGTTTCTGGCAGCAGTGGTCTCCATCGCAACTATACCATCAACTTCCTTTTGGAAGACCAAGCTATCATAGGCTCGCTGTGCGCCTTGAGCCCCCGATCCATCATCGGCGATTTCAAGCTGTAATGAGCGCCCCAACACCCCTCCTTTAGAATTTATTTCTTCGACCGCCAATTCAGACGCCTGAACGACAGAAGGAGCAACAACACTATTAGCACCACTAAGCCCCACAGGGATTCCAATTTTGATAGGGTCTGCAGCATAAGCTGAAGCTCCTAAGCTAACCCCAACCCCAATTCCAAAAAGAAGATTTATTAGGTTCATCTGGCACCTCAGTTTATTAACTTTTATGGCTAGCTATTGATATCTAGGCCAGGAAATTCGGCATAAACATCCATTCTTCGATCTCGCAGCAGGTGATTGAATTTATTTAGGCTTCGGTCGCGCCGCGCCGCAGAAAGATCCACCTCCCCAATTAAGATTTCCTCATTATCACTACTGGCTGGACCAGCCACCGCCCAGCCGGTGTGATTAATAATCAGGCTATGACCCAAGAAAGCTTGTCCACGCTCAACTCCAATCCTATCTGCACATGCGATTACAATGGAATTACTGTGAGCTGCAGCCATATGCAGGATATTAGCCATCGGTTGGTCACCTGGTTGTGATTCAGGGAGAGGGACCCAATTGGTGGGGACACAGACTATGTCTGCGCCCTGAGTTACAGCTATACGGAACGTCTCAGGAAACCAACCGTCATAGCAGATCGCTACACTAATTCGTCCGTAAAGTGTACTAAAAACTGGCACCCCAAGATTGCCAGGTTCAAAATATAGATTTTCATCGCTCCATAAATGAAGTTTACGATATACACCCAAAACACCTGTATGATCGATAATCACTGCACTGTTATAAAGCCGATCACCATCGCGTTCTGCAATTCCTGCAACAAGGATTATGTCTAAGCGTGCAGCGATCTCGCTCCATGCTTGGGTTGTGGTGCCATCAGGAATCGGCTCCCCAAGAGCAAATACCTCAGCTCGTGACTGAAATACGTACCCGGTATTACACAATTCAGGTAAGACAACAATGCGGCTACCGGCATCTGCTGCTTTCTCAATCAGCTCGAGACTACGCTGAATGTTAAGGGCGACATTACCAAATTCTGGCTCGAATTGTATGCAGGCAACTTTTAATTTGCCTTCATCGGGCTCTTCACTAGTTGCAGACAAGGAAAGAGGCGGTGAAGCATGGGCCATTAGACATCCCCCCTCTTTCTAATGACATAAAGATAGTCGGAAATGTCGGAAATAAAGAACCTTAAATTCACCAGCTGCATAAATTCACCCCATGATTCACTTAGCTTTATAGACAGCATGTTTAAGCAAAAAGCGTGCCATAATTTCATGCCCATGTTTTTGTTAACTTTTTTGCGAATGGCTGGGTGAGCTTGGCTCACCTTCGCAACTGTTTGCACCATCGTAGAGCCACAACGCCCCAAGCAGGCGCACCTCTGCTGGTGCTGTGCTTCTTTTTGGCACTTCGTCGTTGGGTGTGGTTGAGCCACGATAGAGCCTCCACGACGACAGGAGGCATGACATGGACGAGTAATCTGCCGGTCGGCGTCGCTGGGCTCTGGATCGCCGCTAGGATGGTTGTGAACCAGAATCACTGTGGCGGCGTTATGGGCCAAGGCCTGCTTGACCACCTCGCGGGGATAGACGCTGGCGGAGTCAATGGTGCCGCGGAACAGCTCTTCAAAACAAATCGCGTGATGCTGACTGTCGAGGCAGACGGCACTGAAGACTTCGTGCTCGTAGCCCTGCAGCAATATCTACAGATACTCGAATGCCAGCGCTGGCTGTGTGATCTTGCGGCCCCGGGCCAGCCGCCGGCGGGCAAAGGCTTTGGCAATGCTCAAGAGCTCCGCTTCGGTGACAAGCGCCGTGATGCGATAGGTGCCGGCGGTCTCGCCGGCAGTCAGTTTGCGATGATTCATGATTTGACTCCTCAAGCCGCCATGACCATGGCCATGCGACGCTCCATTTCTTCGTAGAACGCCTCGACACGCTCGGCGATGATGCGAATCATCACCTCGTCCCGGTAGGCCCGCTTGATAAACAGCGGCATGCCGGGCCAGAAGCTGACGAAATCGATCCACTCGCGCTCACTGACCCACAGGCCACCCTGGCATTGGGCGATATGCTCCTGGGGTAGCTTGTTTGTCAACGCCGACTGAAAAGTGCCCCCCTTTGGCTCTGAATCGCCGAAGTAATATTGCCCCCCCTGGGCCCTCGGTTATTCGGCTATCGTTGCCGAAGGAGTGGTGCCGGCTCTGCGCTTGTCCTTGAGTCGGTAGCTCTCGCCGGTGATCTGCACGATGTGGGCGTGGTGCAAGAGCCGATCCAGCATCGCGGCCGTCAGTGTCTGGTCGTCGGCAAAGGTCCCGGCCCATTGCGTGAACGGCAGGTTGCTGGTCAGAATCATGCTGCCACGCTCGTAGCGCTTGGCAACGACGTTGAAGAACAGGTTCGCCTCGTCGCGCCCGAAGGGCAGGTAGCCGATCTCATCGATCACCAACAGGCGCGGCCCCATCACCACGCGGTTGAAGTACTCCCTGAGCCGCTCCTGGCGGTGTGCCGCCGTGAGCTGCAGCATCAGGTCGGCCGCGCTGACGAAGCGCGTCTTGATCCCCGCCATGACGGCGCGGTAGGCCAACGCAATCGCCAGGTGGCTCTTGCCCACGCCGCTGGGGCCGAGCAGGACGATGTTCTCCGCGCGCTCGATGAAGCTGAGTGCCGCCAGTTCCTGAAGCTGCGCACGCGGCGCTCCCGAAGCGAAGGCGAAGTCGTATTGCTCCAGGGTCTTCACCGCCGGGAAGGCGGCCATCTTCAACAGCGTCTGGCGCGAGCGTTCGGCACGGGCATCGGCTTCGGCGCTCAGCAACGTCTCGAGAAAGTCGGCAAAGCTCGCCTCGCCGTTGGCCGCCCGCTGCGCGAGGTGCGACCAATCGCTGCCGATGCGTTCGAGCTTGAGGCCCTGGCACAGCTCGCTGATGCGGTCGTGCTGCAAGTTCATGGGCTGGCCTCCAACAGCTGGTCATACACCGACAAGGGATGCTGTAGGCTCTCATGCGGTAGCGCGCGCCCTGACCGCAACGCCGGGACCGGAACGATGCTGGTGGCCGGCGCCGGCAGCGGTAACAGGACCCCGCGCTCCTCGGCCAGTCGCATCGCCGGCGGCACGCCGGTGGTGCCATGCACCCGCTGATGGGCGATCTCATCGAGCCAGCGGCCGATGTGGGCATTGGCCGTCGGCACGTCCAGGATCAATCCGGCGCTCTTGAGCGTGGCGGCCAACGGCGTGATGAAGCTGCCCTTGAGGTAGCCGTTGAAGCGCTCGACCTTGCCCTTGGTCTTGGCCCGGTAGGGGCGACAGACCCGAGGGCGAAAGCCGTACTCCTCGGCCAGCGCCGCCAGGGCCGGATGCCAGCGATGCCGGCCGTCACCGTAGGCGTCGCGCTCGGTAATGATGGTGCCGGCGTTATCGAACAGCGCCTCTTCGGGGACGCCGCCAAAATAGACAAACGCCTCTCACGCAGGCCAGTCAACCACGCCTCGCTGTCCTCGCGTGTCGAGAAGCGCACGAAGGTCGCTCGGCTGTAGCCGAGTGTCGCAACGAAGGCCTTGAGCGGCTCGCGACCGCGACGGATCGTGGTGAAGTCGACCTGCAACTGCTTGCCCGGCGGCGTCTTGAAGCGCACGACCGGGTCCTCCGGTCGGCCCTTGAAGGGCGCCAGATAAGCCTTTAGCTGGCTGATGCCGCCGGCGTAGCCTTGCGCCTGAATCTCACGCATCAGCACGGTCGCCGGAATCCAGTGCGGGCGGGCCGCTGCGATACGTCCCTGAAGATAGGGCTTGAAGGCGTCGAGCTTGCCGGGTCGCGGCGCTCGCGCCTTATAGCGTGGCAAGTCCTTCTCGCCCCGCAGGTACTTGCGGACGGTATTGCGCGAGAGCCCCAGCTCCCGGGCGATCGCCTTGATGCCATGCCCCTGACGGGCCAACACTTTGATCTCCACTGACTGCTCCTGGGTCAACATCTCGGCGGCTCAAAAGCCACCATCTTCGCCCAGAGGGGTCAAATTTACCTCGGCGTCAGGGGGTCAGCTTTACATTGGCGATGACACTTGTTGGCTAGCAGTAGCTCGACCTGGTACTTAGGCAGCTTGGTTTTGATCTCCACTAAACCGTTGCTGTCCACCAAGCAGTCGGGAGAGTAGCCCGCCCCGTGGTTGAGAATGATGCCGACTTGTTCCAATCGGGGCAGACCTGTGGCTTCTTGGTAGAGCTCCCGCGCCACGGGCTCTGTAGTGGTCAACTAATTCCGGACAGTGAATTGAGTGTTGCTTCCGCTCGTGCGGGCGACATGCCGCCGTTGTACTGATGGGGTCGCTGTCGGTTGTAGCGCTCCATCAGATAGAAGCTGATATCTCGTAAAGCCTCTTGTGCTGACAGATAGCCGATCGCGGGCATCCACTCGCTC
>NZ_PZJU01000073.1 GCF_003206715.1 Salinicola peritrichatus
TATAGGTGAGGATTCGACCGGGCTGGCGCTCCAGCACCGCGCAACGAAGTCGATTCGCCTGCGCAGCCATTTATGCAGTGTTTCCCTCTAAATCTGCATGCCCATCACGTCCTTATATGCCGTCACCAGGCGATTGCGCACCTGAACGCCCATCTCGAATGCCACGCTCGCCTTCTGCATGTCGATCATGACGTCGTTGAGCGCCACGTCCGGGTCGCCGGCCTGGAACGACATCGCTTGCTGGTTGGCTGATTGCTGCATCTGATTGATCCGGCCAAGCGATGCCTGGAGTTCACCGGCGAAACTGCCCGGCGCCTGATCCGATGGCGAGGAGGAACCGGCATTCTGGCCGCTGGCCTGGGCCGACAGCGCCTGCATCTGTTGCAGCGCCGCCTGGATGGCTGGAGCACTCATTGTGTTGTCCTTGTAGGACGGCGAACGAACGCCGTGGGTTTAACTCGACGGTCGCAGCCTATCAAGCCGTCGCTCTCCACCATCGGAGTAAATGCGTGCGAAAACACCGGCTTTTCCCACCTTCACGGTTAACAGACGAACACATAATGGCTGCCATCACACATACGCCCCGGCCAAGGCCGTCCCGGTAAGGAAACCCGGACGCGCGGCGGTACGGATGAGCAGACGCGTTGCAGGGAGCGGAACACCGCTATGTTGTCGAGTCAGATCGCGTGCGCCAAGCGGAGCACGCCATGAGCACGGCCACGTCGCCCAACGAAACTCAGAACCAGGGTGCGCAAGCCTCACGAGGTGGCGCCCAGCAGGACGCGGCCGGTGGCCGCGAGTGGCTGAACAAATTGCAGAGCAACCCCCGCCTGCCGCTGATCATCGCTGGCGCGGCCGCGATCGCGGTGGTCATCGCGCTGCTGTTGTGGGCGCGGAGTCCTGAGTATCGCGTGCTCTATTCGACCCTGACCGACGCCGACGGCGGCCGCATCATCACCCAGCTCGACACCATGGGCGTCCCCTACCGCTTCAGCGAAAGCGGCCAAGCGCTGCTGGTCCCCGCCGATCAGGTACGACCGCTGCGCCTCAAGCTGGCCGAACAGGGCCTGCCGCAGGCCAGCGGCGTCGGCTTCGAGTTGATGGACGACCAGGCGTTCGGCATCAGCCAGTTCGCCGAACAGGTCAACTACCAGCGCGCGCTGGAAGGCGAGCTGGCGCGCACCATCGCCACGCTGGGCAGCGTGGAACGCGCCCGCGTGCACCTGGCCATGGCCAAGCCTTCCGTCTTCGTGCGCGAGAGCCAACCGGCGAGTGCGTCGGTGGTCCTGGATCTGCAGCCCGGCCGGGTTCTCGGCCCAGGCCAGGTCAATGCGATCGTGCATATGGTATCCAGCAGCGTGCCCCAGCTGGCCACCGAAGACGTCACCGTCATCGACCAGAACGGCGACCTGCTCACGCAGACCGACGGCGACGGCACGCGACTCGACGGTAGCCAGCTCGATTACGTGCGCAATCTGGAAAACGCCTATGCCAAGCGCATCGAATCGATACTGGCGCCCATCGTCGGCGCCAAGAACGTCAAGGCCCAGGTGACTGCGGATGTCGATTTCGCCCAGCGGGAACAGACCTCGGAGCGCTACGGCCCCAACCAGGCACCCAACGAAGCCGCGGTGCGCAGCCAGCAAAGCAGCGCATCGTTCCAGAGCAATGCCGACCTGGCCATGGGCGTTCCCGGCGCGCTCAGCAATCAACCCCCGGGTACCGCCGCCTCGCCGATCAACGCCCCGGAGACTCAAGCCGACAATGGCGACGACGCCAACGACACCGACCAGAACGGCGCGCAGGCGGATACCGCGCAAACCACGCAAGACGATGCCGACGCCGCCAACGTGGGCCAGACACGCCGCGACAGCACCATCAATTACGAAGTCGACCGTACCGTCGAACACGTCAAGCAGCAAAGCGGTGCCATCGAACGCCTGTCGGTAGCCGTGGTGGTCAACTATCACGACGGCGTCGACGATGACGGCGAACCGACCCAGGTCGCGCTGAGCGATGCCGAAATGGCGCAGATACGCGGCCTGGTACGCCAGGCCATGGGCTTCTCGGAGGCACGAGGCGATGCCCTGGCGGTCGTCAACAGTCCGTTCCGCGTCAGCGAGCAGACTTTCGAGAGCGTGCCGTGGTGGCAGACACCGGAAGTCTGGAGCCTGGGCAAGAGCGCGCTGAAATACCTGATCGTCGCCCTGGTCGCGCTGTTCCTGTGGTTCAAGGTAGTGAAGCCCTTGATTCGACAGACCCGCGAGAGCCGTATTGCCCAGACGCCCGCACCGGCGCCGGCATCCGCCGCGGCAGCTGCCGCCGGCACCGCCAGCTATCAGGAGGTCGGCGAGACGACATCCACCGACGGCGCCGCCAGTACACGGCAACGCAGCCGCCGGCGCTCATCGAGCTATGAGCAGGATCTCAAGGATGCCCGCGAGATCGCCCAGGAAGACCCCCGCCTGGTCGCCATGGTGGTCAGAACCTGGATGGAAAAGTCATGACGATGCAAATGAGCGGCGCCCGCCGTGGCGCGATTCTGCTGCTGTCCCTGGACGAGGATAGCGCCGCCGAGGTGTTCAAGTACCTCTCCAGCCGCGAGGTACAGGAAGTCAGCCAGGAGATGGCCAAGCTCGGCCAGGTTTCCCATGAGGAAATGGCGGCCGTGCTGCGCGATTTCCACGATGACTCCGAGCAGTTCACCGCGATCAATCTGCATACCAACGAGCATATCCGTGCTGTACTGACCAAGGCACTGGGCAGCGAACGCGCGAGCAGCCTGATCGAGGATATTCTCGAAACCAGCAACACCGCCTCCGGCATCGACTCGCTCAACCTGATGGAAGCGTCGATGGTGGCGGAGATGATTCGCGACGAGCATCCTCAGATCATCGCCACCATCCTGGTTCATCTGGAGCGATCCCAGGCCGCCGACATTCTCGAACTGTTCGACGAAAAGCAGCGCAACGACGTCATGCTGCGCATTGCCACGTTCAGCGGCGTACAGCCGGCGGCGCTGCAGGAGCTGACCGAGGTGCTGACCTCGATGCTCGACGGCACCAACCTCAAGCGCAGCAAGATGGGCGGCGTGAGGACGGCCGCCGAGATTCTCAACCTGATGAACTCCGCCCAGGAGGAGCAGGTCATCGAAGTGGTCCGCTCGCACAGCGAGGACCTGGCCCAGCGCATCATCGACGAGATGTTCCTGTTCGAGAACCTGCTGGATATCGACGATCGCGGCATCCAGTTGATCCTGCGCGAGATCGAGACCAACTCGCTGGTCATCGCCCTGCGCGGCGCCGAGGAGGCGCTGGTCGAGAAATTCATGCGCAACATGTCCCAGCGTGCGGCCCAGCTCATGCGCGAGGACATGGAAAACCGCGGCCCGATCCGTCTATCCCAAGTCGAGAACGAGCAGAAAGCGATCCTCGGCGTGGTACGACGTCTGGCGGATTCCGGCGAGATTGCCTTGAGTGGGGGCGACGACGGTTATGTCTGAACGTCGACACTCGCCCGGGCGTTCGATGGAGACGGCCAGCCACTGGCATCGCTGGCAGATGGGAGACCTGGAACGGGACGTGCCCACCACCCGCCCGCAGTCCGATCCCGAGCCCGAGCGTCGGCGTCGCCAGCAACAAGCCGACGAGCGGGCGCGGCGTGCCGCGGCCGAGGAAGCCAGACGCAACGGCTTCGAGGCGGGGCATGCCGAGGGGCACGAAAAAGGCTATCAGGCCGGGTACGCAGAAGGCCTGGCGGCGGCGAACGCGGTTGCCGAGCTGGAATTCCGCAAACGCCTGGATCTGAGCCTGACGCCGATCGCGGACATGGCGGCGAACTTCCGCTGCGCCCTCGCCTCTCTCGACGACGAAGTCGCCGACCAACTGGTCGAGCTGGCGCTGATCGCCGGCCGCCAGCTCGCGGGCGAATCGTTGGCCGCGAAACCGGACCATATTCTCAACGTGGTACGCGAGCTGCTCGACGCCGACGCCAACCTCAGCGGCAAAGCCAAGCTGTGGCTGCATCCCGAGGATCTGGCGCTGGTAACGTCGACGATCGGTGACGAACTCGCTGCTGCCGGCTGGGAATGTCACCCCGACGCCACTCTCGAACGCGGCGGGTGCCGTGCGACCAGCGCCAGTGGCGGCCTCGATGCCAGCCTGAGCACACAGTGGAAAGCGATTCTCGATCAGCGGCGGCGTCGAGGCCCGTCCAGCGACGAACCCGCGAGCGACGCCGGCGATGACTGAGCCTGTCGCACCGCCGCCGGACAGCGGCACTGGCGAACATAGCCAGCGCTGGCGCCAGGCGCTGACCAAGGTCACCCACCGAGTCGAGGCGCTATCCCGCTACCGTTTCGAAGGCCGCATCACGCGTGCCACCGGGCTGGTGCTGGAGGCCGTCGGCATTCGCCTGCCGCTGGGCAGCGCCTGCCTGATCGAGCTGTCGCCCGGACCGTCACCGTTATCTCCCGGGCTATCGCCTCTATCCCCCGGTCTATCGCCCCAGGGCGACGAACGTTTCGCCGAAGCGGAAGTGGTCGGTTTTTCCGGCGAGAAACTGTTTTTGATGCCGCTGGCCGATACCAGCGGCTTGTTGCCCGGGGCTCGCGTGCTGGCGCTCAGCGGCAACCGGCTGGACGTTGCCAGCGCCCGGCGCTTTCCCCTCGGCGATGGCCTGCTGGGCCGTGTGGTCGACGGCAACGGACGTCCATTGGATGCCCACGGGCCGCTCGAACAGAGCCCTCACGCCCCCCTGGAAACGCCCCCAATCAACCCCCTGGCCCGCGCGCCGATCGATACCGCCATCGATGTCGGCATTCGCGCGATCAACGGCCTGCTGACCGTCGGTCGCGGTCAGCGCATGGGCCTGTTCGCCGGTTCGGGGGTGGGCAAGAGCGTGTTGCTCGGCATGATGGCACGCTTCACCGACGCCGATGTCATCGTCGTCGGCCTGATCGGCGAGCGCGGGCGCGAAGTCCAGGACTTCATCGAGAACATTCTGGGCGACGACGGCCTTGCCCGGGCGGTGGTGGTCGCCGCCCCCGCCGACACCTCTCCGCTGCAGCGCATGCAGGGCGCGGCCTACGCCACGCGTCTGGCGGAGGATTTTCGCGATCAGGGGCGCAACGTACTGCTGATCATGGACTCGCTGACGCGTTACGCCATGGCCGCCCGCGAGATCGCCCTGGCGATCGGCGAGCCGCCGGCCACCAAGGGCTATCCACCGTCGGTCTTCGCCAAGCTACCCGCACTGGTCGAGCGCGCCGGCAACGGCAAGCGCGGCGGCGGCTCGATCACCGCCTTCTATACCGTACTGACCGAGGGTGACGACCAGCAGGACCCGATCGCCGACGCCGCGCGCGCCATTCTCGATGGCCACATCGTGCTGTCGCGCCAACTGGCCGAGAGTGGCCACTATCCCGCCATCGATATCGAAGCCTCGATCAGCCGTGCCATGCCCGCCGTGGTGGACGGCAAGCGCTTGCGCCAGGCTCAGCGGTTCAAGCAGATGATCTCGCGTTATCAGCGCAATCGCGACCTGATCAACGTCGGCGCCTACGTCAGCGGCCAGGACCCCCAGCTCGACCGCGCCGTGGCACTGTATTCAAGACTCGAGGCCTTCCTCCAGCAGCGCATGGACGAGGTCTCGGACATGTCGCATACCCTGCGCGATCTCGAGCGGCTTCTTCCTGATATCGAGTGAGCATCGCCTCGGGAATAGCCCCCTTTCTGAAGCGCTAATCGATCCTTTGATTCGACGCCACCGCGCGACAATGCCAAGCGATGACATTTCCCTGTTCTTCTCGAAGCCATGAGTGGGAGGTAACATCTTGGCCAATATGCAAGCCATGCAAATGCTGCGCGATCTCGCCCAGCGGAGCAGTGACAAGGCCGTCGAGGATCTCGGTCGCCTGCGCCGCCAGCAGCAGAATGCGGAAGAGCGACTGGAACAGCTGCAACAGTACCGCGACGAATACCAGCGCAAACTGCACGACAGTCTGGCCAAGGGCGTTTCATCAAGCCAATGGCGCGATTACCAACAGTTTCTCGGCTCCCTGGACAACGCCATCGATCAGCAGCGGCGTCTGCTCGGCGAGCAGCAGACCCGGGTCGAGCACGGTGTGCATCGCTGGCAGGGCGAGCTTCGCAAGCTCAACGCCTACGACACGCTGCATGCCCGCGGCGAACGCGAGCAGGCCTATCGCCAGGCGCGCAACGAACAGCGACATAGTGACGAAATGGCAGCGCAACTGCGCCGTCGTCAGCAGGATAACGGTCTTCAGTACTAACGCTGCGACCGAATAAAATTCACAGCAATAGCATCGCGCATGGACGTTTCCCAGATCACTCAGCTTACGGCAGCCGCCACATCATCGGGCAAATCGACGTCGACCGGGCGCAACGCAAATGATGCCGATACCGCTACGCCGACTCCCTTCGCCGATGCCATGACACAGGCCAGGAAAGCCAATACGCCCTCCACCGAGTCCACCGAGACTGCGAACCCACGATCGCCAGAGCTCGGGTCGCAGCGTCAGGACACCGCGACGGACGACTCGATGCACGCCTCCCCGGCGCAAACCGAAGACAGCGTCAAGCTCGCGGCAATCGCCGGTCAGTTTCAAGCGTCCAGCGCCGACCTGGCGGCCATGCTCGGCAACCCGGAGGGCAACGCGGCGACAAGCGCGGGCGATACGACCGACGCGGATACCGATGTCGACGCCATCGCCGCCCTATTCGCCAGCCTCCCTGCACTGCAACCGCTGACGCAGAGCGCAACGACCGAAAGTCTCGGCGCCCAAGCGGCTCCGGCTACGGGCTCCACGCCATCCAGCACTCTACTGGCAGCCGTTCAGGCGGCGATGGCCGGTGACGGTGCAGCCAAGGGTGACAGCACGTCGACTGGCGATCAGCCGAGCACGGAGCCTCGGCATACGCTCGCGACGGATGACGCTGACGAGACGTCACTCGTGCGACAGGCGACGATTCAGAACCGGGACGGACATGACAAGGTGGCCACTATCGCGGATGACAGCGTGAAGGCGCGACCGACTGAGCCCGTTTTCAAGCTTGCCGACGCCAATGCCGTGGCGCAGATTCAACGTGCCGGTGACGGTGGTCAGCCGGATATCGAGCAGTTGCCGGGCCGGGCGGGAGATCAGGCAACGGGCGGGCTCGGCAATCTTGCCAGTAGTCAGGCAACCAGCGGCGCCAGCATGACATCGACCACGCCGACCTCCACCGCGCCAGCCGGCGCGACGATTCCGGTAGCGGTCAATTCGCCGCAATGGCCGGCATCCCTGGGTCAACAGGTCCTCCAGATGCATCAGCGAGGCGATCACCAGATGGAACTGCGCCTGCATCCGCAGGAACTGGGGCCGTTGAGCCTGACCTTGACGGTCAACGACCAGCAGGCACAGCTGCATATACTGTCTGCCCACGCGCCGGTGCGCGCCGCAGTCGAAGCGGCGATTCCTCAGTTGCGCGAAGCCCTGGCCGACAGCGGTATCGCCCTCGGCGAAGCCATGGTGGGCGACCAGGGTCAGTTCCAGCAGGGCCAGGAAGAACGAGGCAATCCGTCGCGTCTGGCCATGTCGGGAGCCGAGTCGGCGCTCTCGCCTCTCGCTGAGGAGCCCGGCGAGATCGCCTTGCGTCAGGCCTCCTCCGCCATCAACGGCAATATCAACCTTTATGCCTAGCGGCCGCTGCCGATAACACAGGATGCGGACGAACATTGGACTCCATACGTCGTCGCTATCACGCTATGCGGTCCCTGTTGTCGTGAAGTCGTTGCCGATGGGGTTCGGCAGACCGAACTCGCACGACAATCGCGAAAGGTGAAGTTGGCAAACCGGAAGTGGTCTATTCCGGCAATCACCAAACGGACCGACACCGCATAATCCCTGCAACTTCCTGGAATTCCCCGCTATGGCAGAAGCAATGGCCGCAACTCAAACCGCTCCGTACAAAAGGCGCTCGCTGTTCCTGATCGGATTGTTGATTGTCCTACTGTCGGTCGTCAGCTCCGCAGCCGTCTACTTTTACCTTGACTCCCGCGGCGCCAACGCCGAACCCACAACCGCCGACGAACCGGCGGCCGAGCCGCCGGTACCGATTTTCGTGCCCATCGCACCGTTCACGGTCAATCTGCAGAGCGACTACGGGGATCGGCTGCTCTATGTCGGCCTTTCTCTGCGGGTCAACGATCAGGCGACCAGCGATTTCCTGTCCCAGCACATGCCCGAGGTACGCAGCCGGCTATTGATGCTGCTGTCGGGCAAGAGCGCCGCGGAACTGATCAAACCCGCGGGCAAGATCGAGCTGAAGCGGGAAATTCTCGGTCTGTTCGACGAGCCGATCACCACACCGCAGCCTACGTTGTCGATCGATGACGTGCTGTTTTCCGATTTCATCGTGCAGTAAGCGGCGTTCAGGCAACCCATGTCCCAAGACGATTTGCTGTCGCAGGAAGAGATTGACGCGCTGCTCAACGGCGTCAGCGGCGACGACGACAAGCAAGCCGAAGAACCGTCGGATGCACGGCGCACGCGCCCTTTCGATCCAGCCAATCAGCACCGAATCATCCGCGAGCGTCTGCATGCGCTGGATATCATCAACGAGCGCTTTGCACGCCTGTTTCGCGTTGCTCTGTTCAACCTGATCCGCCGCAGCGCCGATATCACCGTTTCCGGTGTGCGCTATCAGAGCTACAGCCAATTTGCCCGCAACCTGCCGGTGCCGACCAATCTCAACCTGATCAGCCTCAAGCCGCTGAAAGGCACGGCACTGCTGGTGTTTCCGCCAAGCCTGGTGTTCATGGTGGTCGACAACCTGTTCGGCGGCGATGGCCGCTTTCTGACCAAATCGGACGGTCGCGAGTTCACGGCGACGGAACAGCGCATCATTCAGCGCCTGCTGTCGCTGGCGCTGGACGGCTACGGCGATGCCTGGAAGTCGGTCTACCCGCTGGAGGTCGACTACATGCGCTCCGAGATGCAGGTGCGCTTCGCCAACATCACCAATTCCCCCAACGAGATCGTGGTCAACAGCACCTTCCACCTCGAGGTGGGCAACCTGGCCAGCGACTTCAACATCTGTATTCCGTTTTCCATGATCGAACCGATCCGCGACGTGCTGTCGAGCCCGATCGGTGTATACGGCAGCGACGACGCCCAGTGGGAGTCCCGCATGGCCGGCGAGATCAAGCAGACCCAGGTCGAACTGATCGCCGATTTCGCCGAGATCGACTCGACCATCGGTGACGTCATGTCGCTGCAGGTCGGCGACATCCTGCCCATCGACCTGCCCCAGACGATCGGCGTTCGCGTCGACGGCGTGCCGGTCATGGCCTGCGAATACGGCACGCGCCAGGGCCAGCGGGCTCTGCGCGTCAAGCATCTCATCGACCATGGTACGTACTCCGCCATGAAGGATTTCGACAATGAGTGACGATCAGAAGCCGGGCCCCCAGAAGGGATCCTACGATACGGCCAGCGACAACGACCAGGATGCCGACGACCTTTGGGCGGAGGCCATGGCGGAACAGGGCGTCGAACCTGAAACCGACGACCCTTGGGCCGCGGCGATGGCCGAACAGGGCATCGAGCCCGAAGCGGAAGCCCCCGCCCCGGCAGCGGAACCGGCAGCCGAATCCGAACTGTTCCAGTCTTTCGACGCGGGCAGCGAGTCACGTCAGTCCCGCGACCTCGGCGTGATCATGGACATTCCGGTCAAGCTGTCGGTCGAGCTGGGGCGCACCCGCATCACCATCAAGCAGCTGCTCGAGCTCGCTCAAGGCTCGGTGGTCGAACTCGATGGCCTCGCCGGCGAGCCGATGGATATCCTGATCAACGGCTATCTGATCGCCCAGGGCGAAGTGGTCGTGGTGGAGGATAAGTACGGAATTCGTATCACCGAAATCATCACGCCCTCCGAACGCGTGCAGAAGCTCAACCGATGAACGGCACCCCATGAACGGAGACAGTGCGCAGCGAGTCGGCCAGGCCGTCGGCGACACCGGCGACGGCCTGGGCCTGTTGATGCTCGGCAAGACGGCGGTCTCGCTGTTGGTGGTGATCGCCATCATTCTGCTTTGCGCGTGGCTGCTGAAACGCATCGGCCCCAACCGACGTGCCGGCACCCAGCATCTGCGCGTGGTCGCCACTACCCCGGTGGGCCAGCGTGAGCGCGTGGTCATCGTCGAAGTCGAGAATCGCTGGCTGGTGCTCGGTGTCGGCGGCGGCCAGGTCACCAAGCTCGACACGCTGGAGCCGCCGCCCGAGACGGAAACGCCTGCCTCCGCGCCGTTGTCGGGTAGTTTCTCCGGCCGCCTGCGCCAGGCGATGCAGCACAACGCCCGCCAGCTGGGTCGACGTCGCGACGGGAATAAACCGTGATCGCGTGGATTCGATACCGTCTCCCGTTACGCAGGCTGATACTGTCTCGACCAACAGTGGGACTGCTGGCAGTCGTCGCGCTGGGAACCAGCGATCTGGCCCTGGCCCAGGCCCTGCCCGGCATCGTCAGCGAACCCATGCCGGACGGCGGCCAGCGCTGGTCGTTGAGCCTGCAGACCCTGCTGTTCCTGTCGTCGCTGGCCTTCCTGCCGGCAATGCTGCTGCTGATGACCTGCTTCACCCGCATCATCATCGTGCTGGGGCTGCTGCGTACCGCCATGAGCACCCCCTCCGCACCGCCGACGCAGGTACTGCTCGGACTGGCGCTGTTCCTGACCTTCTTCGTCATGTCGCCGGTGCTCGATCGTGTCTACGAAGAAGCGTGGCAGCCATTTTCGGCCGAGCAGATCTCGCTGGAAGAAGCCCTGGAACGGGGCAGTCAGCCGTTTCGGGAATTCATGTTCGCCCAGACCCGCAAGGCGGACCTGGCAATGTTCGCGCGGATTGCCGATGTCGGTGAAATGCAGGGACCGGAAGACGTCCCGATGCGGATTCTGGTGCCGGCCTACGCCACCAGCGAGCTGAAGACCGCCTTCCAGATCGGCTTCACTATCTTCATTCCATTTCTGATCATCGATCTGGTGGTCGCCAGCGTGCTGATGGCGCTGGGGATGATGATGGTACCGCCAGCGACGATTTCGTTGCCGTTCAAGCTGATGCTGTTCGTGCTGGTCGACGGCTGGCAACTGCTGATCGGCTCGCTGACCCAGAGTTTTTACATGACATGAACCGTTTGACGGCGTCAGTCGTCCGACGGCTCGCTGGAGGTGCCCGATGACTCCCGAAATGGTAATGAGCCTGGCCTACCAGGGCATGAAGCTGACACTGATGATGGCCGCCCCGCTGCTGTTGACCGCGCTGCTGATTGGTCTGCTGGTGAGCCTGTTCCAGGCGGCGACGCAGATCAACGAGATGACGCTGTCGTTCATCCCCAAGATCCTGGGCGTGTTCGCGGCGCTGACGCTTTCTGGCTCCTGGCTGATACAGATGCTCAGCAATTTCACCACCGAACTGCTCACCAATATTCCGCAAATGGTCGGCTAAGCCGCCGGTCGATGATCGACATCACTAGCGCCCAATGGCAGGCCTGGCTGCAGCTCTTCTTCTGGCCGACGGTACGTATTCTCGCTTTCGTCATGGCTTCGCCGTTGTGGGGCATGCCGAGCGTGCCGCGCCAGTTCAAGGTGCTGTTCGGCGTGGGGCTGGCCTTCGCCATCGCCCCGGCATTGCCGCCGATGCCGAACGTGCCGCTGTTTTCCCTCGCCAGCGTCGGCATCATGCTGCAGCAGTTGCTGATCGGCGTGGCCATGGGCATGGTGCTACGGATCATGATCGCGGTGGTGCAGACAGCCGGCGAATTCATCAGCATGCAGATGGGGCTGGGATTCGCCAGCTTCTACACACCGGACTCCGGTACCAACACCATGGTGTTGTCGCGCCTGTTCGAGATGCTCACGCTACTGATGTTTCTTGCCCTCAACGGGCATCTGATCTGCATCGAAATCCTCGCCTGGACTTTCGAAGTGCTGCCGATCGGCGCCACCTCGATCGATGCCAGCTTCGCCGAGACCCTGGCGCGCTGGGGCGGCACCATCTTCACTTCCGGCCTGCTGCTGGCCGTGCCCATCGTCACCGCCCTGCTGCTGATCAACCTCTCGCTCGGCATTCTCAACCGCGCCTCCCCCCAGTTGTCGGTCTTTTCGGTCGGCTTTCCGATGACGCTGACCGCTGGTCTAGTGCTGATGACGACGCTGATGCCGGATCTCGGCGGTTTCCTGAGCGGCCTGTTCGACCAGCAGCTGCGCTTCATGCAAGGGATGATCGAGCAGATGGCCGGCGCGGGGGGATAGATGCAAATGCCCGGGCTTTGGGCCCGGGCATCGTTTTTTTATCTCACTAGCTTCAAGACCGCGTCACATCAGCTCGAACAGCGACGTTCCCTGCAGATTGACGAAGGCCTTCTGCGCGGCCTGCAGCCCCACCTGACGCAGAACGTAGTCCGAAATGGCAGTGGTGTAATCCAGGTCGATCAGATCGCTCTGGGTCTGGGTATAACTGATCTTGCGATCGCCGCCCACGGTATCGAGCGTATCCAGCTCGTTGAGCCGCGCCCCGACGGAAGCCCGCACGGTGAGTACGTTGTCGAGCGCGTTGTCCACCTCTCGGCTGGAAGTCGACAGTGTATTGGCGAAGGCCGCCTTGTCGGCGTCGGAATCCAGCGGATTCTCCAGCGCCGAGAGCATATTTTCCAGCGTCTTGAAGATATCCGGCTCCATGTTCTGGGCCTGGCCCATGGCGATGGTGTCGCCATCCTCGGGAGTGCCTTCCAGCGTCAGTCGGATACCGCCGAACTCCAGCGTTGCACTATCACCATCATAGGTGCCAGTGACGTCGCCACCGGCAACACCCGTCACAGTGTAATCGTAGGTGCCATCGCCGTTATCGCTGAAGCTGATCTCGTAGCTATCGCCATAGCCCTCGACGGTCGTATCGGTTATCTGGGGGCCGGTAAAGGTCAGCGTCCCGCTGTTGGTATCGCCCGCCTTCGCCACGTAACCCGCGCCCGCCGCCACGCTCTGGAAAACATCGCTGCCGGTATCGCCGACCTCCATCAGGCGCGAGGAATCGACTTTCTGTTGGCGCACACTGTCGGAGCCAACATAACTTACCGCTCCACCATCCTTGACGAAAGGCTCGGCGCCATCCTTGTAGCCACCGAAGAGATAGCTGCCGTTGCCGTCGGTGGAGTTGGCCTGGCCGAGCATCGCTTCGTAGACGCCGCGCAGATCGGCGGCCATCGATTCGCGATCGGCATCGCTCAAGGTGCCGTTGCCCGCCTGCACCAGTAGCTCCTTGGCTCGGGTCAGGGAATCGGTGACGCTATCGAGAACGCTCTCTTCCTGACTCAGTGAGTTACGCACCGTCACCCGGCTATCGCTCTGCTGACTATTGGTGGCCAGAGATTGAGAAACGCCGACGGCGCGCGAGGCCGCCTGAGGATCGTCCGACGGACGCACCACCCGCTTGCCCGAGGCGATCTGTTCACCGATCTGCATGAACTCGCTCTGCTGACGATTCATCGAGCTGACACTGCGCTCGAACATGATGACCGTGCTGACACGCATGATTTCTCTCCTGACCGACGCCCGGCTCTGGCGAGCGCCATCATTCCTCAGTGACGATACGCCGCGTTACGAACGCATGCCCAAGATCGTATCCAATGTAGAAGTCGCGGCCTCGATCACCTTGGCGTTGGCCGAGTAGTACTGCTGGTAACGCATCAGGTTGGCGTACTCCTCGTCCAGGTTCACGCCGGAATCCGCCTGCTGGTATGTATAAAGTTGCTCGGTCAGGCCCTCTTGCGTGGTCAGATTGGCCTGGGTGATCGCGGCCTGGTTGCCGACGTTGCTGACCAGCGACGCGTAGGCGCCGCTGAAGGTCGCCTTGCCGCTCACCAGCTTCTGATTCTGCAGGTCGAGCAGCGCCAGGGCATTGGTGTTATCGCCGGTGCCGTTTTCTGCGGCGCCGGCGGCAGCGATCTTGCTGGTATCCGTGAGCGCGACATCGAAGCCGGCGGCGGCGTTGCGCGTCGGCTGAACGAGGAAGCTGTCGTTGACGCTCGGTGTTCCGCTCGGCGTCAGCGTGACGCCGGCGAAGCTGAGCTTACCCTCTTCCGGGGAAATCTCGGAGCGCTCGCCACTGGTCAGGTTTTCCAGCAGATAACTATCGTCGCCCTGGTAGGTGAGACGATAGTCGTCGGCGGTCAACGCCGAGTAATCGCTGTATTCGGCATCCATGGAGACGCCGCTGTTGTTGCCGTCATTGCTGTAGACGGCGGGGTTCCCCAGGTCGAAGTAGGCCTCGCCGTCATCGCCATTGAGGTCGACACCCGCTTCGTGCTGCTCGTTGAAACCGCCGCCGAGACTGACCGCCAACAGTCCGAGCTGATTCTGGACACTATCCAATGTCTCGCTGCGGAAACTCAGCAGCCCGCCGAGTTCGCCACCCTCGAAGGTCGATTCGTCGAGATCGACCTGCGAGCCGCTGGCATTGCGATAGGCCACGGTGACGTTGCTTGGATCCTCACTGGAGGTGACCGCCTCCAATGCGTAGGACTTGTTGCCCGAGACCAGCGGCAAGCCGTTGGAGATCGAGACCTGGTAGCTGGAGCCGTCCTGAACCGTGACATCGACGTCGACCAGCCCATTGAGATCGCTGACCAGCTTGTCGCGCTGGTCCAGCAGCGCATTGGGATCTTCGCCGGTCTTGGCACGCGCCAGCGTGATCTGCTTGTTGAGGTCGGCGATTTGTCCGCTCAAATCGTTGACCTGGGAAACCACGTCGCCGATCTGGCCGTTGACGCCATCGCGCATGTCGCTGAGATAGGTGTCGTAGGCGCGGAACTGGGCGACCATGCTTTGGGACGTGCCGAGCACACCTTCGCGCGCGGCGGCATCGGAAGGCGATCCGGTCAGATCCTCCAGGCTGGAGAAGAAATCCTGCATCAGCGTGGTCAGTCCCGAATCCCCATCCGCCAGCAGATCGTCGATCTGGGAAATCTGTTTCTGATAGGTCTCCAGCGCATTCTGGCGGCTACTGGCCTGGTTGAGCTGGGTCGAGATGTAGCTGTTGTACTGACGCTGGACGCCATCCACCGTGACACCCGTACCCATGGCGCCACCGCTACTATTTTCCCCCAATAGGATCAGTTGGCGGTTGTAGCCATCGGTATAGACGTTGGTGATATTGTTGCTGGTCGTCGACAGCGCATTCTGGGCTGCGCTCAAACCGCTGAGGCCAATCGAAAACAGGCTCATATCGGGTTCCTGTCAGACGTCACGCCGGGCATGACGATATCCGTGCAAAGTTGTGATTCTTATCGGCGGAAACCGGGCGTTCTTGAGTGTGTGATGCATCGATTTCGCAACGATTTGTTAACCGGCCCACCACTATCTCGCTCAAAACCGTATTGCGATCAGAAAATGGACGATGGCACCCGGCCGGGGCCAAAGGGATCGGTGCCGCCCGAGGCATCAGCCAGCAGACCGGCACCTTCCACCGACTCGAGCGAGCCCAACTGCGCGATGATCGCGTTGAGCTTCTCGGCATAGCGCGGGTCGGTCGCGTAACCGCCCTGCTGCAACGCCATCGCCGCCTGACCTGGAGACGATGCCTCGACCACGCCCCGGTAACGCGGATTGTCGCCGATCAGCTTGGCGTAATCCGCGAAGGCATCGGCGTAGGAGTCGTAGACGCGGAATCGGTCGACCATCTGGATCGGCCGGCCATCGACGTACTCCGTCGTGGTTATGGCGGTCGTATCGCCCTGCCACGCGCTGCCGGCCTTGATACCGAACAGGTTGTGACTGTTGCCGCCGCTTGCGGTGGGAATCTCGCGCTTGCCCCAGCCGGTTTCCAGCGCCGCCTGGGCCAGGATCAACTCGGCGGGCACACCGGATGCCTGCTCGGCATGTTTGGCCGGTTCGGCCAGCTTGCCGAGAAACTCGGCCACGTGGGCGGCCCGATCGCTGAAATCGGCTGCCATGGCGCCGATTCCGCTGCTCCGGGAAACATTCGACGGGGCATCAGTCGCATCCGCCGGCGTGCGCAGGCCACCGTGCAGCAGCCGCGGCGTACCGCGAGGAATGCCGGCGATCAGCGTCGAGAGATCCTCCCCCTTGCCGTTGAAATCGACAGCGCTGGCGTCGACGCCCTGGGTACCCGGCAGGCCGCTGCCCTCGAGCTGCTTGACCAGCTGGTCGGCAAGACCGAAACCATGGCCCGCCAGCTGCTGGGCCCACTGCTGGTCCTGCATCGACGTCAGCATGTCCATCTGCTGGCTTTCCAGCAGGCCGGACTTGGGCAGCGCATCACGCATGCTCTTCAACATCATCTGCAGAAACACCGCCTCGAACTGGCGCGCCGCTTCCTTGAGGCTCCCCTGCGGTGAATTGGCCGCGCTGTATCTGAGCTTCTGCACGCTCTGGACATCGAGCGCGAACTGCGATGACAGATCGGTCGTCGGGAGAGAAGAACGGTCCAGCGCCATCAGATGATCTCCAGTTCCGCGTTCAGCGAACCGGAAGACTTCAGCGCCTGCAGAATCGACATCAGATCCTGCGGCGACGCACCCAGCGCGTTCAAGGCGTTGACCACGTCCATCAGATCGGCACTGGTCTCCAGCATCTGCAGTGCACCGCCCTCCTGCTGCACGGTGATGTCCGCATTGGGCACCACCACCGTGTCGCCGCCCGCCAGCGCATTGGGCTGACTGACCTGCGGATTGGAGTCGATCACGATGGACAGATTGCCATGGGCCACTGCCGCCCGAGACAGCGTGACCGTATCCGACAGCACCACCGAACCGGTACGCGAATTGACGATGACCTTGGCCGGACCGCGCTCCGTGGTCACGTCGATGCCTTGAACGCGAGCCAGGAAATTGACCTGGGAATTGCTGTCGGCCGGCAGCTTGAGGCGCACGGTACGGCCGTCGAGCGCGGCCGCCACCGGCGCGCCGAACTCCTGGTTGACCGCCGCCACGATCCGGCGGGCGTTTTCGAAATCGGAGCGCTTGAGGAACATGTCCAAAGTGCCGTCGACGTCGCCGAGACGCACCGGCACCTCCTGCTCGACGATGCCGCCGTTGGGAATTCGCCCGGCCGCCTGGTGGTTGATCGCCACGCTGCTGCCAGCCGCCTGCGCCCCGGCGCCGCCCACGTAGACGTTGCCCTGGGCCAGCGCGTAGACGCGTCCATCGGCGCCTTTCAGCGGCGCCATCAACAGCGTGCCGCCACGCAGACTCTTGGCGTTGCCGATGGAGGACACGGTGATGTCGATCTCCTGCCCCTGGCGCGAGAACGGCGGCAGCTGCGCCGTCACCATCACCGCGGCGACGTTGCGCAACTGCATGTTGGTGCCGGCCGGAACCGTCACCCCCAACTGCGACAGCATGTTGGTGATGCTCTGGCCGGTGAACGGCGCCTGGGTGGTCTGGTCGCCGGTACCGTCGAGACCGACCACCAGGCCATAACCGACGAGCGGGTTGTCGCGGACACCGGAGAAGCTGGCCAGATCCTGAATCCGCTGCGCCTCGGCGCCGACGCTGAACAGCAGCGTCGCCAGCAGGACCAGGCAATTCGCGATGAGAGAGCGGCGTATGCGTGACATAGGGATCAGAACGGCGAAATGTTGAGGAAGAAGCGCTGCAGCCAGCCCATGGTCTGCGCTTCGTTGATATAGCCGTCACCGATGTATTCGATGCGGGCATCGGCAACCTGGGTCGACTGTACGGTGTTGGAGCCACTGATCGCGCGCGGGCTGACCACGCCGGAGAAGCGGATGTACTCCGTGCCCTGGTTGATGGCGATCTGCTTCTCGCCCCGCACCTTGAGGTTGCCATTGGCCAGCACATCGTAAACGGTCACCGTGATGGTGCCGGTAAA
Organism: Salinicola peritrichatus; assembly: GCF_003206715.1. Taxonomy (GTDB): domain Bacteria; phylum Pseudomonadota; class Gammaproteobacteria; order Pseudomonadales; family Halomonadaceae; genus Salinicola; species Salinicola peritrichatus. Next base: position 17,905 of record NZ_PZJU01000073.1, read on the forward strand.
CGTATTGTTGGCGTTGGCGCCCCCCGAGCCATTGAAGACATTCTCGCCTTCGACATCGGTGTTGTAGTCATTGAGGAAATCGAGCACGTCCGGTACCTGGGTCATCGTCATCCCCACCGAACCATTGCGGGTCGCGTTGGCGGCCGAGCTCTTGCTGGCGCTCACTTGTTCGTCGAGCACGATGGTGAGAATGTCGCCGATCTGACGTGGCCGGCGATCCTCGAACAGCGGCTGAAAACCGAACCTGGCCTGATAGATCGATCCATTGGCCTGAACCGGCGGCTGCGAAGGAATTTCCACCGGATCGGAGTTCTCGACCACCGAATGCCGAGGAATCTGAGCGCATCCTCCCAGCACCAGCAGCAGACAGAGTGCCAGCCCATGAATCAGCCGGGGGCCGGCCACTTCAACGCTACGCCAGGCGTGCGACATCTCACACTTCATCGAAGACGGGCCTCGCTTACAACTGCGTGAGACGCGCCAGCATCTCATCGGAGGTTTCGACGGCCTTGCTGTTGATCTCGTAGGCACGCTGCGTCTCGATCATGCTGACCATCTCTTCCACCACGTTGACGTTGGAGGTCTCGACATAGCCCTGGTAGAGGGTGCCCGCGCCGTCCAGTCCGGGATTCAGGTCGTTGCGTGGCCCGGAGGCATCGGTTTCCAGATAGAGGTTCTGGCCGATGCTCTGCAGCCCGGTCGGATTGATGAAGGTGGAAAGCATGATCTGCCCCACCTCGTTGCTCTCGGAGGTACCCGGCTGCGTCACCGAGACGGTGCCGTCCTGGGCGACAGTGATCGACAGCGCGTTCTGCGGGATCACGATCGGCGGATCGACGGGATAGCCGCCGGCGGTGACCAGCTGCCCGTTCTCGTTGACTTGAAAGCTGCCGTCGCGGGTGAAGGCGCTGGTGCCGTCCGGCATCTGCACGGCAAAGAAGCCCTTGCCGTTGATCGCCAGGTCGCGGGAGTTCTCGGTGTTCTGCAATCCGCCCTGGGTATGCAGGCGCTCGGTGGCGACCGGGCGCACCCCGGTGCCCACCTGCATGCCGGACGGCAAGGTATCGACGACCGAAGACTGCGCGCCGGGCTGGCGCTCGTTCTGGTACAGCAGGTCCTCGAACACCGCCCGCGAGCGCTTGAAGCCGTTGGTGGAAACGTTGGCCAGGTTGTTGGAGATCACGTCCAGCTTGACCTGCTGCGATTCCAGGCCGGTCTTGGCGGTCCACAGTGATTTGATCATGATTGAAACCTCATCGAAGGATCGGCTAGCGACGTCAATGCAAGACGGCGCGACCTCAACTGGTAATGGACAACAGGTTGTTGGCGCGTTGCGCGTTGTCGTCGACGCTATCGATCACCTTCATATGCATGTCGTAACGACGCGCACTGTCGATCATCGAAATCATCGCTTCGGTTGCCGAGACATTACTGCCCTCGAGCGCACCGGGTACCAGGCGCTGGGTGTCGTCGGCCGGTAGCGGCGCCGCCGCCTGCTGGCCGTCCGGCGGGGTCAGGCGAAACAACCCATCCTCGCCCCGGACCAGGTTGTCGTTACCCGGCGCGACCATCTTCAAGCGCGCCAGCGGCGCGACGGCATCGGGGTTCTGGCCCGGCTCGAGCACGCTGAGGGAACCATCCGGCGCGATCGTGACATCCCCACCCAGCGGCACCACGATCGCCTGGCCAGTGTCATCCAGCACCGGATTTCCCAGCGAAGTCAGCAATCCCGTTGAATCGACCTGCAGGTCGCCGCGCCGGGTATAGGCCTCGCCACCCTCCGGCGACTGCACCGCGAGCCACGCATCGCCCTGTAGAGCAACGTCGAGGCTGCGCCCCGTGGTATTGATGTTCCCGGGCGTAAAATCCGCGCCGGGCGTGGTCATCATCGACGCAATTCGAGTCGGCAGGCGCGCCTCGCCCTCGACGGGTACGGCTCGCAGCGCCATCAGCTCACCGCGAAAACCAGGCGTCGAGACGTTGGCCAGGTTATGGTTGTTGACCGCCTGCTGCGCCATCGTCTGGCTGGCGCCGCCGCCGGCCGTGTAAAGAATGCGATCCATGTTGATGCTCTCAGCGCAATCGTCAGTGCAAGTATCGGCGCCGCGTGTATCGACACGCGGCGGGGCTCATTAACACAACGCTATCAGGGAAACGCTGAATAAATCGGCGAGCAGGATGAAGCGCAAGGCGCACGGAGCGCAGGAACCGGAGCCTATGGGGTATAGGTGAGGATTNNCTCCAGCACCGCGTAACGCAGCGATTCGCCTGTGCAGACATTTATACAGTGTTCCCTTAGCGCAGGTTGACCACGGTCTGCATGACCTCGTCCTGGGTCTTGATGGTGTTGGTATTGGCCTGGAAATTGCGCTGGGCAATGATCAGGTTGACCAGTTCCTCGGTCAGATCGACGTTGGAAGCCTCGAGGGTGCCTGACTGCAGCGAACCATAGCGCCCGGAGCCGGCAGTCCCCATCACTGCCTGGCCGGAAGCCGACGTTTCCGCCCACAGGTTGTCGCCGAGAGACTCCAGCCCTTCCGGATTGGAGAAGTCCGCCAGCACTACGCGGCCGAGCCCAATGTTTTGATTGTTGGAATAGCTGCCGATGATCGTGCCGTCCTCATCGATGGAGACACCGACCAACTGCCCCGAAGTATAACCATCCTGCTGGGGGGAGTTGGTGGCGTAGTCCTGGGCGGTCTGGGAGGAACCGGCGAAGTCGAAATCGAAGCTCAGCGGCGCGGCGCCGTTCTGCGGATCGAAGGCATAACTCGTGGCCGTTGTCGTGTTATCGAATTCCAGCCCGCCATCGGTACTAATACCGCTCAACTGACCATTGTTGTCGAATTGCAGCATTTTCGAATCGAGCACGGCGCTATAGCTGATACTACCGCCGGTGTAGCCGGTAACGTTGCCAGCGGCATCGGTGGTCGGCGTGGCACCACTCACCGTCGCGATGTAATTCACACCGCCGGATGTCACGGTATACTCCCCGTTGCCACCAGTGACCGACGCAGGATCGGCGCCGCCAAAGTTCGGATCCGTGACACCGTCGAGAGAATCGATCGTCTTGGGGAAGGTGTTGTTTTCGCCCAGGGCGACACGAGTCTCGACCGTCCAGGCATTGCTCAACTCGCTACCATCGGCAGCCTCATCGGCCCGGATGAAAAACATCTGCAGGTCGTAGGCATTACCCTGAGAGTCGATCACGCTGGACGACGTACCGTAATTATAGGTTGCGGAATTGGAGGGATCGAAAGCCCGGGTCGGCACCGCATCGCTCGAATCCAGATCGATCGCCGCCGAAGCATTCTGGGTCGCCTTGGCGATCATCGAATCGCTGGGCAACTGGATGATTTCAGGCAGGCCACCGGTTGGCACCGTGGCGGTAGTATCGGTGGAGTTGAAGTTACTGACGTTATAACCGGTGAGATAAGCGCCCTGGGCGTTGGCCAGGTAGCCGTCGGCGGTCATGGTCAGTTGCCCGTTACGCGAATAACCGACCTGGTCGCCCTGCACGAAGCGCAGGAAGCCATCGCCGCTGATGCCCAGGTCGAGATCGCGGTTGGTGGTTTCCAGGGTGCCGTTGGTGAAATCCTGCAGAACGCCCGAGACCCGGGTACCCAGACCGATCTGGCTACCGGCATAGACATCGGCGAACTGCACCGAGGAGCTCTTGAAGCCCTTGGTCTGCGAGTTGGAGATGTTGTTGCCGATGGTGTCGAGCTGCTGCGAAGCGGCGTTGACGCCACTCAATGCCTGTGAAAAGCCCATGATCCATTCCCTACGTTATGATGTCTGTGCGAGTCAAAAACTGCTGCGTATCGTAATCGGCCGTACTCAGAGAATTTGACGCACGTCGGAGAGCGTCACGGGATCCTGAGCGTATCCCAAATCCAGTTGCGGCCCGTCTTCGCCCTGAATCACGCCGTTGACCAGGGCGTAGTTCAAGGTGGTCGGCATCGAGGTCTTGTCACCATTAACCGCCGTCATTTCGACGCTATAGGTGGTATCGGTGGAAGCATTGCTGCCGTCATCGAGCTTGCCGTCCCAGGTAAAGCTGTGGACACCGGCATCGAGCGGCCCGGTCGAGAAGGTATCGATCACCTCGCCATTGGCGCCCTTGATCGAAATCTGCAGGTCATCAACGGCGCTGTCGAGATCGACCCCAATCGGCGTGCTGGCCACCTCGCCGGTATCTTCGTCAGCCGTACCGACGAGAATCCTGTCACCCGGCACCATCACGCCCTGGCCGATCAGTGCGGTCGCCTGCAGCGCCTGGCCGGCATCGATCTGATCGTTGATCGCCGACAGGCTGTCGTTGAGCTTCTCGATCCCGCTGACGGTGTTGATCTGCGCCAACTGTGCCGTCATCTCCGAATTGTCCATCGGGCTGGTCGGGTCCTGATTCTGCAATTGCGTGACCAGCAGCGTCATGAAGCGGTCGTTGAGCTCGCTGCTCGAATCGGTCCCCGTGGTGGCACTGCTGGTAGCGGTGCCATTGATATTGGCAAGCGTGCTGCTGCCGATCACCGGACTGGCCATGTTTCTCTCTCCTTGCTCCGCGCTACGCTGTCGATCAGCCTTCGCCGATGGTCAGAGTCTTGGTCATCAGCGTCTTGGCGGTATTCATCACCTCGACGTTGGCCTGGTAGGAACGCGACGCGGCGATCATATCGACCATTTCATTGACCGGGTCGACGTTGGGCATCTGCACGTAACCGTTCTCGTCGGCCAGCGGATGTTCGGGCCGGTACTCCATGCGCATCGGCGTGGTGGTGTCTTCCACCACCCGGTCCACCCGCACCCCGCCCGGACCGCCGCCATTCTGGCCGAGGGCCTGAAACATCACCTGCTTGGCGCGGTACGGCTGACCGTCCGGACCGGCAACGCTGTCGGCGTTGGCCAGATTGCTCGCGGTCACGTTCATACGCTGGGAATTTGCCGTCAGCGCCGAACCGGAAATCTCGAAAACACTGAACATCGACATCGGCTTACTCCGACTGCATCGCGTTCTTCAGCCCCTGGATACGGCGGCTGACGAAAGTGACATCCGCCTGATAGCGGAGAGAATTATCGGCGAAGGCGGCGCGTTCGCGGTCCATGTCGACCGTGTTGCCGTCCAGACTCGGCTGGTCCGGCACCCGGTAGAGCAGATCATCCACACCGGAGGAGACACCCGCCTGGCCCGGGATATGGCGAGCCGAGGTTCGCGCCAACGCAAGCCCGCCTTCCCCCTCGGCGCGGCCCTGCTGCATGACTCGATCGAGTTCGGAACGGAAATCGAAGTCCCGCGCCTTGAAGTTGGGCGTATCGGCATTGGCGATATTGTTCGCCAGCACCTGCTGGCGCTCGGCGCGCAGATTGATCGCCTCCTGCTGAAAGCGCAGCGCGCTTTCTAACTTGTCAAACATGCCGCGGCCCCTCCCAACTTATCGAACATGCCGAACTCCTCTGGCCTTCGTCGGAAAATTGACACGGTGGAGAATAGCGGCGGGACGGTCACGCCAAACGCACAAACAGGCCTGCAATTGCGCGCCATTTTCGTCAATGGTCGGCGCCGGGCCGCTCTACAATCGCTTTCGAGATGGGAGGAACCGCCTCTCGTCGCCAGCACACATCTCTTCACCAGCACTCATCCGTGAGCGAGAAACGCCTCATGACAGCGCAACCGCCGCACGACACCGAAAGCCTGAAACTGCTGCGGCGCCCCCAGCTGCGGCGCTTTCTGCTGATCTGCGCGGCGCTGCTCACGGGTCTGCTGTTCGCGCTATCGCTGCTGCCCCTGCCCTCGATCGCCCTGGCGGACACGACCAGCGCGAGCGACAATCCGCTCGAGGCCAGTGTCGAACGCTTCTTGATGGAGCAGACGACCTCGCTGGGCGATCAGGTCAGCGTCGAGGTGCGCGAGAGCCCGGCCGATCTTGGTCCATGCGCATCCCCGCAGCCATTCCTGCCCCGCCCCGGTGTACCGCAAGGCCGCGTGACGGTGGGCGTACGCTGCGATGGCGATGGCGCTCGTCGTACTCGTTACGTTCAAGCGACCGTCTCGGCGACGGTAAGGCATCTCGTCGCCCGCGAGACGATCGAACCTGGCGAGCGGATCGATGCCGCGGCGCTGGGCTGGCAGGAATCGGACATCACCCGGCTGCGCCGAGGCTATCTCGACGCCCTGCCCCAGGCAGCCGGCATGGTCGCGACACGTCGAATCCCCAGCGGTGCGACCCTGACGGAAAACATGGTCAGACAACCCTGGCTGGTGAAACGCGGCGACACGGTGACGCTGACCGCAGCGGGCCAGGGATTTCGCATCAGCCGCAGCGTCGAGGCACTGGAAAACGGTGGCCTCGGTAGTACCATTCGGCTCAAGGCGGAGAGCAACCAGGTACTGCAGGGCAAGGTGACGGGGCCGGATCAGCTGTCCGTCGATTTCTGACCACAGATAAATTTCTTAACAAAAGTCTGCTCGATCGTCTTTCAGTTTCGGTCGACGTTGCCGATAAGGTCTATAACCGACAACATCGGCAAGCACATCAATGTGCAAGCAGCCAAGAGGCCACAACCGTGAAAATCGATCAGACTCATCCGCTGACTCGCCCGACACACAACGAGTCCGTCGAGCAGAAGAAAGCCCCGGCGGCGACGGACAGTGCCGGAACCTCGGCAGGCTCGACCACCACGCTGAGCCAGCTCGATCGCCAGGACGACAGCAGCGACATCGATACCGCCCGCGTCAACGAGATCCGCCAGGCGATCGCCGACGGCCGCCTCGAGCTGGATACCGGCAAGATCGCCGACGGCCTGATTCAGAGCGTGCGCGATATGCTCGGCGAGCGCTCCTGAGCCCAGGTTTCCCTTGTTTCCGAGATAACGATTCGAAATAACGATCAAGACAACGATTCGAGATGACACCAATGACGCTCGCCACCCTGCTCACAGAACAACAACGTCTACTCGAGGGCTTCCTCGCCACGCTCGACGAAGAGCGCAAATGCCTTTGCGATGGCGTGATCGACGGTGCCCGCATGTCCGCCATCGCCGAAACGAAACAGGCCACATTGGAAGAGATGGAGACGATAGAGCAGGCACGTCGCGAACGGCAGCAGGCCGACGGCTTCGGTAGCGGCGCCCAGGGCGCCGAGCGGCTGGCCAAGGCTCACGGAGCCGAAGATCAGTGGTACGTCATTCGCGAATTGGCGGCCGAAGTACGCCATCAGAATCTTCTCAACGGCCACATCATTTCGCAGCGTCTGGAATACAACCAGCGCGCCATCGACTTCCTCAATCGCGCCGTTGGCGGCAGCGTCTACGGCCCCAATGGCCAATCCCAGCACAAGGGTTTCGGAGGGATCAGCTCGAAGGCTTGATGGCCGCCCCTTCCCCTCCTTTGGGTCGATCCTTCGCCCTTCCCCGCATCAGGACCTTGGGCAAGGTACGTGCCCGTCATGGTAAGCAGCTTCCCGAGATGCAAGAGAATTGCCATGAAGAACAAAAACGATAGCAGCTACAAGCTTCTGTTCAGTGAGCCGAGAACCGTCCGCGATCTGCTGACGGGTTTCGTCAGGGAGGATTGGGTCGAGCGCCTGGATTTCGACTCTCTCGAGAAGGTCAGCAGCACCTTCGTCACCGACGATCTCCGTGACCGCGAGGGCGACGTGATCTGGCGTGTCCGTTTCGGCGACGAATGGCTCTATGTTTACCTGTTGATCGAGTTCCAGAGTACTGTGGACCGGTTCATGGCGTTACGCATCATGACCTATGTCGGGTTGCTATATCAGGAACTGGTCAAACAAAAGACGCTGACCCGACAAGGCAAGCTGCCGCCGGTGCTGCCCATCGTGCTCTATAATGGCGAAAGGCGCTGGAACGCGGCACTCAACGTCTCCGAACTGGTCCAACCCGTACCGGGTGGCCTGGAGCAGTATCGGCCGGACTTGCCCTATTTGCTCTTGGACGAAGGGGCGATCGTTGCCAGCGATGAATGGCCGGAGGAGACCCGCAACGTGGTATCGGCCATCTTCCGGCTGGAACATCACTACAGCCATCAGGACGTCATCGACACCATTGGGTTGCTGGTACAATGGCTACAGGCGCCGGAGCAGACCCAGCTACGCCGTCACTTCGTGCTCTGGATCCGGCGCGTACTGCTACCGAGCTGGGTGCCCGAGAACGAAGGGATCGAGTGGCAGTCGCTCAACGACTTAAGCGAGGTACACAACATGCTAGCCGAACGTGCGAAGAAATGGCCCGAGCAGTGGAAACAGCAAGGGCTTGAGGAAGGTCGCCAGGAAGGCCGTCAGGAAGGTCGCCAGGAAGGCCGTCTGGAAACGGCTCGCAACATGGTCGAGCGGACTTCCATGGATGACCGGATGATTGCCGATCTGGCTGGGTTGGATATCGCACAGGTTCGTGAACTGCGGGCCGAACTGAAGCATTGACTCAATCGTCGGCGCCGCGCTTCAGACGTCATGGCATGGAATACGGAATCGGAAAGCAACCTTCGGGTTGCTTTCCGCGTTTTGGGGTAAGGCCGCTCGATCGGTCAAGAACACCTCGACAGCCTCCCAAGCAGGCTCGGGACCATGACATTGCCTTGGGAGCCTTGCGCCCTTGCAATAAACCTTCGGTGCTTAAGTCTTCATCGATATCGGGCCAGTGAATGCCATAGCCTGCCCCAGCCACTTCCCAATGATTGCGCTGCTCAGGGGTCGCATTGGCCAAGCGCGGATACCACGCCAGAGGCACGCCAATCAAGCGGCCATCCATCAGCTCGACTACCAAGCGATCGTCGTCAATGCTGACGTCCATCACTCGCAGCGTCCCGAAAGGGCTGATACCAGCAATCAACCGTCGGAATGCCATCTCCCCCCCCTTTCCTCTTCCCCCTTCCGTCCGTAGCCGTAGCGAGATCATGAACGCCTACATCAAAAAATCGTGAATTGCCCCTAAAGCGAACATCGCCCCCGCCGATAACAGGGACAACGGCCACGGGGCCGTTGCAGCAGGATCCGGCACCACCTGTCATGAGCACAGCGGATTCGGCCCAAATTGCCCTCTCAAGTGAGAAAGGAATACGAAAATGGCAGTGATCAATACCAACATCACCGCGCTGATCGGTCAGCAGAACCTGAACAAGTCCCAGAGCCAGCTCTCCACCGCCATGGAGCGTCTCTCTTCCGGCCTGCGTATCAACAGCGCCGCCGACGATGCCGCCGGCCAGGCCATCGCCAACCGCATGAGCAGCCAGATCACTGGCCTGTCCCAGGCTCAGCGTAACGCCAACGATGGTATCTCCGTCGCTCAGACCGCCGAAGGCGCGCTGGACCAGGTCAACGACAACCTGCAGCGTATCCGTGAGCTGACCGTCCAGGCCGCCAACGGCACCAATAGCCAAGAAGATCTGAACTCCATCCAGGATGAGATCAATCAGCGTCTGGATGAGATCGACCGCATCTCAAAGGAAACCAGCTTCAACGGCGTCGACGTTCTGGCCAGCGACCAGGAAATGTCCATTCAGGTCGGTTCCAAGGATGGCCAGACCATCACCCTGAACCTGAAGGAAATCAACTCCGAGACGCTGAAGCTGGATACTTTCAACGTCAACGGCTACCAGGGTAGCTTGGATTCTGGCACAGGCAACACTGGCGCAATGGCTAGCGCGCTTGGCTTAGACGGTGACGACTTCTCCACGGCCAATGGTGGCGTGGCTGACTTTGCCTCTGCGGTTGACAAAGTAGCACTGACAGGTGCGAGCGCTATCGAGATGCCTGAAGGGTTTACAGCTACAAGTGCCAATGCATTGCAGGTCGATGAAGCAGGTAACTTCTTCATCAAAGGTACAGATGAAAGCGGTGCTACCGCTTATGTCTCAGCGAATGTTTCCGTCGAGAAAAACGATGCTGGCGAGGTGACCGGCCTGTCCGTGAGCGCTGGGAGTGTCGTGGCTGGAAAACGTTCAGAGGACCCCCTCGCCGCACTGGACTCTGCCATTAGCGATGTCGATAGCCTGCGCTCCGAGCTGGGTGCCATGCAGAACCGCTTCGACTCCGCCATTACCAACCTGAGCACCACGACCACCAACCTCTCTTCCGCTCGCTCGCGCATCGAAGATGCTGACTATGCAACGGAAGTCTCCAACATGACTCGCGCTCAGATCCTGCAGCAAGCCGGCACCTCTGTTCTGGCCCAGGCCAACCAGACGCCGCAAACTGTTCTTTCTCTGCTGCAGTAATTGCCCCAAGGTAATCCTCCTTGTCGTACTAATGAAGCGGGTCCATTCGGGCCCGCTTTTTTAGCGATATTCTCGTACTCTCCATAAAAGACGCAAAAGCTTCCCCTTCAAGTGGCTTTTCCTCTCTTTGGCATGATGGCATCGCTTTATAGTGGTGGTATCGACCACCGTCATCATGCGACCCTTATGTCCAAGAAACGCAATCAACGCCACGCCAGCGCTAACGATAAGCTCACCTTGCCGCAGGCGCGCAGGCAAACCCAACGCTTTCCTTCGAACCCCGATGCCTGGTTGGCACTGGGTCGCCTGCTTGCCGAGCAGAAGGAGTGGCAAAGCGCCAGGGACGCTCTCGAACGAGCACAAAGCTTGCGCCCGGAAAACGCCGACCAACTCACATGGCTAGGGCATATCGCCTACAAACAGAATCGCACTCATGAAGCGATTGAATGTTTGAATAATGCGTTATCTCAAGACCCTACCATGGTGGCTGCCTGGGTCGCGCTGGCAAGGCTCTATATTGACCACGGTGCTTTTGAGAAGGCGCTGGAACATGCTCAACGTGCGCATGCGGAAAATCCTAACGACATTCAGGCCATTGATGCACTAGCAAGTGCTCTTAGCAACCTTTACCGCTACGAAGAAGCACTAGAACTATACATTCAACTTAAACCAGTGGTACCGAATAACTTTTCCGTCTGGAATAACATAGGAAATATGCTTCGTGACTTGGGGCGCCTAAGTGAAGCTTATCCATATTATGGAAAAGCCAGCGAGCTAGGCCGCCACCACCCTGTGGCTTACTCCAACTATTTAACGGCCCTTCATTACGACCCCGCTGTTAGCCGCGAGGAAATAACTGCATTTGCCAAATCCTGGGAAGCACGTTTCGCACCAAATGGCAGCCTGATTGCTTCACGTCCCAGTCGCCATGGCTCAAGAAAAGATCAATCCCTGCGCCTTGGCTTAGTGTCCGATGGCCTCCGCAAACACCCCGTCGGCAAGATGATCACCCAATGCTTGGAGCACCTTCCCAAGGGGCAGTTCGAACTGTATTGCTATACCAGTACCGACGTGGTGGATGTGGTAACCAAGCGCATTCAGAAATGTGCGAAACACTGGCAGCCGATACGTCACCTAAGCGACGAGGAATTCACTCAGCAAGTCCGTGATGACGAGATCGATATCCTCATCGACCTTTCAGGCCACAATGCTGGTTCTCGAATGCGAGCGATCGCTATGCAGCCGGCGCCATTGCTCGTCAAATGGGTCGGTGGACTAATCAATACCACGGGCGTACAAGCCATCGACTACCTGATCAGCGACCATGTCGAGACGCCTGAAGGCGAAGACGAGTACTACACCGAGAAACTGATCCGCTTGCCGGACGACTACATCGTCTTCGATCCGCCCGAGAACTTGCCCGCCTTGAGCGAACTGCCGGCCAAGCGAAACGGCTACATCACCCTGGCGTGCTTCAACAACCCCACCAAACTCAATGATGTCACGCTCCAGCAGTGGGCGAGCATCATGCACGAGCTGCCTGATTCCCGTTTGCTGCTCAAGGGGCGCCCCTACACCAGCGAGAGCTTCTGCGAGCGCCTATACACCACGCTGGAAAACGCAGGCGTCGCTCGCGAGCGTTTGATCATCGAAGGGCCGGGCACCAATCATGAGATGCTAGACGCTTACAATCGCGCAGATATCGCCCTCGATCCTTGGCCCTATTCGGGCGGTTTGACGACCTGCGAATCCTTCATCATGGGGGTGCCGGTAGTCACACTTCCCGGCCCGACCTTCGCTGGCCGCCACAGCGCGACACACCTGGTGAACGCCGGCATGCCAGAGCTGGTGGTCAATAGCTGGGAGGAATATCGCGCCCGCGTGATCGAGCTTGCCAGCGACCTGGAGAGCCTGGGCACCATCCGCCAGCATCTGCGCGACGTACTGTTGCAATCTCCCGTGTGCGACGGCCCGCGATTCGCCAGACATTTCACCGATGCCATGCGCGCCATCTGGCAACGTTACTGCGATTCCAAGGCCCCCGCCGCCCTCACCTTCAACAAGGAAGGCGAAGCCCGATTCGAGGACGAAGATGCACCGGTAGAAATCCATTACGCCGAGGTCCCCGAGGACGACTCGGAGTTTCAGTGGCAATTCGAGGGCAAGATCATCGCCGTGGACAACGGCGGGCAACTGCTTGAAAGCGACGTCGTTCGCCAGCTGCTGCAGAAAGAAGCACTCGAGCTGATAGCCTTCGATCCCAGTAGCCAAGCGCTGGACACCTCGCTCAAGCAGCACAAGGGCGTGCATTACTACCCCAATGCGACGCTGGGAGACGGTCAGCCAGGCCAACTGTATGCCTGTCTCGACCCCAAGTTGAGCGCGAGCCTGGCACCGCTAGGCGACGAGCACCAGCCCGAGGCCATTCGCAAGGGCAGCCAGGTACTCACCCGGCTACCGCTCAACACCATCGCGCTGGATAGCATCAAAGGCCTCCCCACCATCGACTGGCTGGTACTGGATGACCTCAACGACGCCGCCGCGATCCTCGACAATGGCACCCAGGCGCTGAAAGATACCCTGCTGCTCCAGGTGAAGGTCGCGTTTCAGCCCACTCACGAACGGCAACCCAACCTGGCGGAAATTCAGCACTGGGCCAGCCGCCATGGCTTCCGTTTTTACCGACTACACGAACCGCAACACCGCAGCCACCTCCCTGAGGACGTACCGGAGGCACAGCGTCAGGCTACCGAGCTAGTGAGTGCCGATGCACTGCTGCTACCCAGCCACGCTCGAATGGAAACGCTCTCCGATAACCAGCGTACCCGGCTCGCGTTTTTGTTGCATACAATATTTGGGATTAAAGACATTACATATAACCTACTGGAGAATTCAAAAGATCAGAAAAGCCTCCTCTACCTGCATGCGGAAGGGGTAAAAAATCTCTCCCCGGCAACAGAAGAAAAAAACGAAAAATATAACATAAAAGAAAACCAGAAACCCGAAGATAAAAACCAGATACTGGACAAAACCATTTTTGTTGTAGGGTGCGGTCATAGCGGAACTACTCTGATGGCTTCTTTACTTGGAGCTCACCCTGAGGTCCACACAATACCAAGAGAAACGTACTGGTTCTTAAACAACCCGAACCTAAATAATGAGTATTATCAAGAAAAGCGTGATTCTCAAAGGGAAGGAAAAAGCATTGTCTGCGAAAAGACACCAAGGCACGTCTATAAAATAAGAGAAATAAAAGAAAAATTTCCGAACGCTAAAATAATTGCCATGATTCGTGACAGCAAAGATGTCGTATCATCTTTGAAAAAACGCTCTGGAAATTTCGAGCACAGCGTACAGCGTTGGATAAGCGACAACAAAGCACTCCTAGAATTCAAGAACGAAAGTTGGATAAAGTTAGTAAAATATGAAGACCTTGTCACGAAGAAAGAGTCAGCTGTACATGAAATACTCACATTCCTGGGCTTACCTTACACAGATGAGGTGTTTGACTTCCACAAAAAAGACTACAAATGGTTCGGTGTTGAAGATGCAAAAGAAACGGATGGCCGAGGTGAACACAACCATATTTCGTTACGATCATGGCAGATGACACAACCTATTCATGATAATCGTGGCGTGTGGAAGAAAGGACTGAGTAAAAAAGAGGCTGCTATAGTAGATGCAAAATGTAAAAACCTAGAGAAAAACCTAGAATTTACGGAAGAAAGCATCCCAGCAAAAAGAAAGATCAAGGTTTTTGGCGATTCCCATATACAATCATTAAAAAATACCCATAAAAAAAACAATGAAGACTCGCTCCTCATAAGTGTTATTCATGGCGCAACCATTCTGGGACTGGGGAGGAGAAAGTCCACACTGAACGCAAGCAAAGAGATAAAGAAATCTCTAAACCCTAACGACTTCGTTATCCTTGGTTTTGGGCAAGTAGACTTGGAGCTTGGATTCTATTACCGTAAAATAATAAAAAAAGAAGACATTGCTCTTGGCGACTTCCTCCATCTCCTCATGGAAAACTACAGGAAATTTATACTTGAAGTAAAAAACAACTGCGCAGGAGTTATTATAAAGGGCATCAACCTCCCAGTACTAAAGGAACATGACGTGGCCGTCCGCTATGTGTCTAGAATAATAACCGAAAACATAAACTGCGATACCACAAAACACTCATTACTAGGAGAACTAAGGTCGAAGTACGATTCTCACGAAAACAGAGCAGCTTTCGCATTGGAGTTAAATAAGAAAATAAAAGATCTTGCAAAAGATACCCAATGCGAATACTTCGACATTAATGGCTACATATCCAAGAAAGGCAAAAATGAGGTTGACGAAAAGTACATACCAAAAAATCTTGACCATCACATCTTGGCTTCAGAAGACCTTCGCAGACATATAGCCCAGCTCATCGAGGAAAAAGTAAGGCAATTAATGGCGAAAAAAAATAATGACAAAAATATGGCGTAATCACAAAACCCACCGTTCACACCGTGAGCGCCTCAATGGTCACAGGGCATGCTTGCTCTGGTTCACTGGACTGAGCGGTTCGGGCAAGTCCACCATCGCTGGCCTGGTACTGGTAGAAGAAAAGCTGCATGCGATGGACAAGCGCACCTATCTGCTTGATGGCGATAACGTGCGTCATGGCTTGAATCGGGGTCTCGGGTTTTCTGGCCGGGACAGGATCGAGAATATCCGTCTCATCAGGGATATCATGGTTGTTCATCGATGCCGGCATGATCACGCTGGCGGCATTCATCTCTCCTTTCCGGGCCGACCGCGATGCGATGCGGGAACGCATGGCGGCAGACGACTTCGTCGAGGTATTCGTCGATACTCCGCTTGCCACCTGTGAGCAGCGCGATCCCAAGGCCTGTATTATCTTGCGCATGCCGATATTCGAATCGATCCGCCAAGCGCCTTCTTCATGCCTAGGTGTCGGGGCCCGGGTGATTGATTACGCGTTTCCCAAATAATTCAGGCCGGTCCTTCTGCCACTGTTTCATTGCACCGATCGGCGTCTGATGATGCAAGGCCTTTTGATTGATGTGGTGGTTATAAAGCCAGTTGTAGCGCTTGAGAGTGGTCTCCAGATCCTCCCGCGAGTCGAACCGATGCGTATTCAGTACGTCACTCACGCGGCCATTGAAACGCTCCACCATGCCGTTGGTCTGCGGCCGGTAAGGCGGGATCAGGCGATGTTCGATGCCATGCCGGTGACAGAACCGATCCACCCGGTGCCTGCCGCTGGGCTGACGCTCACCGCCCGCGGCGAAGCGATCGGTAAAGGTCTTCCCGTTATCTGTCAGCAAGATCCTGATCCTGAACGGTGCCCCCGAGTTCGAC
>NZ_PZJU01000074.1 GCF_003206715.1 Salinicola peritrichatus
TCAGACAAAGCGTAGGGTCCATTTGGGTATCTTCGAGGTGTCACGATGGCGCCCCTTGCGTACGGTCTTGGGGTTGATGCCGTATTGGCGACTCAACGCCGCGACCGAAGCTGTCGATCGCTGTATTTCTGCTCGGATGGCGTGTGTGGTCTTGGCGCGCTTCTGAAGAATCTGAGCCATGGATCATCCGCCGAGAGTGGCTCGTAAGGTAGACCATCACTCCAGGGACCACACAGCTAGGCAGTATTTGCACCCTGGCAGACTGCTAAATCCTCCCTGTCACGATCATTTTAGCTACGAGGGAGGACATTCTAGCCTCCCTTCCACAAAAACTCAGGCGATGAGTCGCAAGCACTGGCCGGCATGATACAGCGTGAAGCCGCTCTCATAGGCTGAGCGCCACAGCGGAGCCGCCGAGATCGGCTTGGCGGGACGTATCGGTAGGGGCAGAAGGGAGTTATCTCCATGGAGGATGTAGTGCGCAAACCCCTTGCCGACGACCGTGCCTGTCGTCACTCCGCGTCCGTTGTAGCCAGTGACTGCGAGAATATCGGGCGCTGGCTCGAATAGCCGCAGAGTATGATCCGGTGTGAATGCGACGCGTCCGGTCCAGGTGCATTCCCAATCGACACGGCCAAGCTGGGGAAAGTAATGCTGCTGAATGCGGTCGGCCCAGCAGCGTATGAAGGCGGCGGGCTTGCTCTCGCCGCAACCTAAGCTGCCTAAGATCAATCGACCATCAGCGTCGCGGCGCAAACTGCTTAGCACAGTGCGGGTATCCCACGCGCCCTGGCGCTCGGGAAGAATGTCGCCTGCAACGTCATCGGATAGAGGGGGCGAAGCCACCTGGAAGAAATGGCCAAGGAAAAAGTGATGGCGAACCTCGTTCCAGTGGTCCTGTGTATAGGCGTTGGTGGCTATTACCAGGCGAGGTGCGCGCACACTGCCCTCTGCCGTGATGACCTGCCAGTCATCGCCTTGGCGAGCCACCGCCTCGGCGGGGCTATGAGTATGCACATGTGCTCCTGCGGCGATGGCAGCACGAGCCAGACCTCGGGTATAGGCGTTGGGGTTGAGCGTGCCAGCACGCCGGTCAAGCAGGGCGCGCCGGACACGGCGAGTACCTACATACTGCTGGCAGGCTTCTTCTTCCAATAATTCCACCGGGGAGCCACGGCGTTGAAGCTGCTCTGCGCGCCGTGCCAACTCCTGTTCGCCCTTACCGTTATGAGCCATGTGCAAGGTGCCGGTTCGGGTAGCCTGACACTCAATACCATGACGTTCGATCAGCGAAAACACCTCGGCGGGCGCTTGGCCGAGGATTGTATTGACTTGCTCGCCATCCTTCTCACCCAAGGCTTCCGAAATATCGTCTGGTGGGATCCATAATCCGGCATTCACTAGCCCGACATTACGGCCTGAGCCACCACTGGGAATATCTCCTGCCTCGATCAGCCTTACGTTAACGCCCGCTTCGGCGAGATGCAGTGCAGTACTGAGTCCGGTAATGCCTCCACCGATCACAGCGACGTCAGCGGTGTGCTCACCTCGGAGAGGGGCCAGCTCCAGGGCTGGCTCCTTTGAGGTGTAGTGCCATAAACACTGTTCCTTCATGACACCTCCTGTCTTGTTGGATTGTTGGTTCCAAGCCACCGATAGGCCACTACTATTGCTAGTATTGATTCTCTCACGCCTATCGATGGCGGCGGTGATTACGAATTTGCCCAATGGTAGAAATGTCGGGAATTGTTGCGCCGTGCCTGGTTTTGAAGTTCGAGCAGCTCACGCATTTCTCGGGCTTTTTCCCCTTCCGGATTGCGGGCTAGCCATTCCTCGATATCGTGTTGAGCAGCAGGGGAGAAGGGCTCGAAGTTACCCTGCTCCTGGAGCAGGGATAGCTTGCGGCCCTCCTGCCGCATCGAATGAACCAGCGTAATGGTGGCTACTCCCCAGAGGGCGGCGATCGAGACAATCATGACGATAACTGCTGAAAAGCTCATGAACGGCGTCCTTCAACAAAAGTATTGGTAGAGTCGGTGTCGTGGCGGCGACTCATGAACCACATGCACAGCGGAATCATCAGCGTCAGCACTATCAGGCCACTCACTGTCTTCCAAGGCGTCTGGCTGAGATTGCTGTAGAGAAAGTAGGCCATGATCGCGAGCATGATGGCGGGGATTTGATACCGCACGACGGCTTCCCAAATACTGGATACGTAAAGATCGGCACCCCGATTCAGGCTCATGATGCGTAAGCGCTTGGCGTCGAACTTCCAGCCGATGGTAACCATGATAAGGAAGGTGGCCAGCGGTAGCCCCCAGTTGCCGAGTACGAAGTCCAGATAGCCGAGGATATTGGCGTTCAGGGCGCTCGGGATACCCAATAGCCAGATGATGCCGCAGATGGTGAGCACGGCCTTGCCGCGGGGAAGCTGGCGTTCTTCCTTGTAGGTGGTGACCCCCACTTCGGTTATGGCAATGGCGGTGGTCAGGTTAGCGAAGAAGAAGCCCATGAAGAATAATAGGGCCCAGATGTAGCCTGCTGACATGCTGCCAAAGGCATTTGCCAGGGCAACGAAGGCCAGTTCCGGCCCCGACGAGGGCGAGATACCAAAGGCGAATACGATAGGAAACACAGCGAAGATAGCCAGAAGACCGAAGCTGGTGTTTCCGACCGCGGTGAATATGCCGCCTCCGAGGGGGATATCGTCGTTGCGACCCAGGTAGCTGCCATAGGTCAACGCGATACCCCAACCGAGACCGGTGGAGAAGAGTGCTTGGCCTAGCGCAGCTAACCAGGTTTCGCCACGTACGAGATAATCCCAGTTGGGCGAGAAGGCGAACTCAAGCCCTGCGATAGCGCCGGGCAGCGTCAGGCCACGAATGGCGATGGCGATCAGGGCAATGGTCAGGATCGGCATCATCCACTTTGCCAAACGCTCGATGCCACCCTTGATCCCGAACAGCAGAATACCGGTGACCATCAACATGGCGAGTGTGTGCATGCCCACGTTGAGTGGCTTGTTAGCACTGAAGGCCTGCCACAACGCAGCGGTATCGAAATCGGTTTGGGTAAAGGTCCCGATCAGCGCATGGTAGGCGTAGTAAACCGACCAACCGACGACTGACGAGTAATACGACATCAGTACGACATTAAAGATCAGAATGACCAGGCCCAGGCCGACCATACGGTTGTTGCCGTACACCTTGCGGAAGGTACCGAGCAGGCCTTGGCGAGTATACCGGCCAAGGCTGGTTTCGCCCATGAGACCGGGAACGGCGATTAGGTAGAGGAGGGTGAAATAAGCGATGAGGAACGCGCCCCCACCGTTCTCGCCGGTGACATAGGGCATACGCCAGATATTTCCGGCACCGACCATGGCGCCGATGACGGCCATCAGATAGCCGAAGCGGCTGCCCCACTGTTCTCGGGAAATTGTTGTTGTCATCTCATGACTCCATGACACGTTGTTATGGTTCGCTCACAACGCCGCCATGTGCAGCACTATCGGCCCATGGCGGCCGTCGTGATTAGTCGAACTTAATGCCCTGTGCCAGCGGCAGTTCGCGGGAGTAGTTCACGGTGTTGGTCTGACGCCGCATGTAGCTCTTCCATACGTCAGAACCGGACTCGCGACCGCCACCGGTCTCTTTCTCTCCGCCGAAGGCACCGCCGATCTCGGCACCGCTCGGGCCGATGTTAATGTTGGCGATACCGCAGTCGCTGCCCTGGTCAGAGACGAAAGTCTCGGCTTCCCGCACGTCGGTCGTGAACACGCAGGAGGACAAGCCCTGGGGTACGTCGTTGTTCATGGCCAGCGCGTCTTCGAAGTCGCTGTAGCTCATGACATAAAGGATCGGTGCGAAGGTCTCGTGCCTGACCAAGTCATCCTGTTCCTTGACCTCGACGATGGCCGGGGAGACGTAATAGCCGTTGGGGTAGGCGTCGGCTAACTGACGCTCGCCACCGAAGACACTGCCGCCCTGCTTGCTTGCGCGCTCCAGCGCGGACTGCATCTGCTCGTAGGCTTGACCATCGATCAGCGGGCCGACCAGGTAGCCTTCCATGGGATCGCCGATGCGAATATTGGCGTAGGCCTTCTTGAGCCGCTCGACCACTTCGTCGCGGATAGACTCGTGCACAATTAGGCGGCGCAGTGAGGTGCAGCGCTGGCCAGCGGTGCCGGCCGCCGAGAACAAAATGGCGCGCACGGCCATGTCCAAATCGGCACTAGGGGCTAGGATCATGGCATTGTTGCCCCCGAGCTCGAGGATGCTGCGGCCGAAGCGGGTGGCTACACGTGGTGCCACCTCACGGCCCATGCGCGTGCTACCGGTGGCACTAATTAGTGGAACGCGCGGATCATCCACCAGGCGCTCACCTGCTTCGTGGTCGCCGAGGATGACCTGGCTGAGATCTTGCGGGGCCTCGTCGCCGAATTCCTCTATGGCGCGCTCCAGCAGGGCCTGGCAGGCCAGGGCGCAGAGAGGCGTCTTCTCTGAGGGTTTCCACAGCAGGCTATTGCCGCAGACCAAAGCCAGTGCAGAGTTCCAGGCCCAGGGCGCGACCGGAAAATTGAACGCAGTGATCAGGCCGATAGGACCCAGCGGATGCCAGCTCTCGCGCATATGATGACCGGGGCGCTCCGAGGCGATGGTCAGGCCAAAGAGCTGGCGCGACTGGCCGACGGCCAAGTCGCAGATATCGATCATCTCTTGGACTTCGCCGAGACCCTCCTGAAGGATCTTGCCGCACTCCAGGGTGACCAGTGCTCCCAGGTCCTGCTTATGGCGGCGTAGCTGTTCGCCGAACAGACGGACCAGCTCGCCGCGGCGTGGGGCCGGCACTTGGCTCCACTGCTTGAAGGCCTGTTCGGCGCGTGCGATGCGAGCATCCACCGCATCGGCTCCTTCGAGTTTGATACGGCCGATTTCACTGCCGTCAGTGGGCGTGGTAACAATGAAGTCGCCCTGACGGTACTGGGACTCGGTGACGCCAAGTCGCTGCATGACGGTATCGATCATTCTATCTCCTACTGCTTGTGCTATGGCTAACGGGACACAGGCAGTATCACCATCGCTATTGACCTGGCTCAAACGACGTTTTATACGAAATTCATTCCTATTTTTCTTAAAGGTTGAGCATGAGCCGTAGTCATCTACCAACCCTGACTGCCATGCAGTGTTTCGAGGCCTCGGCCCGCCACTTGAGTTTCACGCGGGCGGCCGATGAACTGAGCCTGACGCAAAGTGCCGTCAGCAAGCAGGTTGCACAACTTGAGTCGGTCCTTGAGCAGCCGCTCTTTCGTCGTGTGCGAAAGCGACTGCAGGTGACCCCCGAGGGCTCGCTCTACCTGACTGAGGTGCGAAAGATTCTCGCTCAGGTAGAGATGTCCACGCGCTATATGCAGTCCTACGGGGGGCAGAGCGAGGTGCTTAACGTCACGACGTTGCCGACCTTCGGTGCGCGCTGGCTAATTCCCCGGCTCAACGGCTTTCGCTTTCGCCACCCCAACGTGTATCTGAACATCAGCAACCGGGTCGAGCCGTTCGACCTGGAGGAGGACCGAGTCGATGTGGCTTTCTTCTTCGGTCATGGTGCCTGGCCCAGGGCGGAATGTATTAAGTTGCTTGACGAAGAGATGGTGCCAGTCTGTGCCCCCTCGGTCGTGCCAGCTGACGGTATTGCGGAGCCGCTGGCATTGACACGTCTGGTGCTGTTGCAAAGTGCGACGCGTCCCGAGGCCTGGCACGACTGGTTCGAGGCGCAGGGAACCTATACCGCGCACAGCTACCATGGGCCACGCTTCGATACGTTCTATATGGCTCTGCAAGCGGCACGGGCGGGTTGTGGTGTAACACTCGTGCCACATTTCCTGGCTGAGGAGGAATTGTCGAGGGGCCAGCTGACGATCCCCTGGGACTTCCGTCTGAAAAGCCGCGATGCCTATTACCTAGCCTATCCCGAACACAAGGGAGAGGTCGGTAAGGTAAAGGGATTCATCGACTGGATACTAGAGCATCACGATACGCCGACTAGGGTCGATAGTGACTCAGACTGACTGGCGAGAGTTGCTTTGCTGGCGTAGCGCCATGAGCATGCCAGAAAACTTTCTGAGGCATTCTTTTTTGGAATGAATTTCGCGCTTTTTTTCGTTTGTAGGTCTCTTCCCGGCTCTGATCTGATGCTTCTTGTTCGATCAATAAAAAGCATCGATAGGTACATGGATAATGGATCTTTCACACATCAGTAGTGCACTGGGAATAGTTCACTCCCTATGCATCGAGCGGGGAAAGAATGCCGAAGTTTGGGATGAAGAGGGCAGGCGTTATATCGACTTCGTCGGCGGCATTGGTGTACTTAATCTCGGGCATGGCCACCCTGCCGTGGTCGAAGCCGTGCAACGACAGGTCGAGACTCTGATGCACTCAGCCTTCAATGCCATACCGCATCGCGGGTATCTGGAAGTTGCCAAGGCACTGGATGCGTTCGTCCCGGTGTCATATCCACTCTCCTGTATGCTAACCAATAGTGGTGCTGAGGCGACCGAGAATGCGCTCAAGGTGGCACGTGCCGCGACGGGGCGCCAGGGCGTGATTGCCTTCGATGATGGCTTTCATGGCCGAACCCTCGCGGCTCTCAACCTCAATGGCAAGGTCAAGCCCTATAAGAATGGTCTGGGTGCCTTGCCCGGTCCGGTTTATCACCTGCCGTTTCCCAGCCGCGACAGTGATATCGATGCCGACCAGGCCATGGCGGCCCTTGAGCGCCTGTTCGAGGTCGAAACCCCGATCGACGAAGTGGCTTGCATCATTGTCGAGCCAGTTCAAGGCGAAGGCGGTTTCCGTTTGCTCTGCGCCGACTTCGCCGCACGCCTGCGTTGCTTGTGTGATCGGCATGGCATTGTCCTAATCTTCGATGAGATCCAGTCCGGTTTCGGCCGTAGCGGTCGCCGCTTCGCGTTCTCGCATTTGGGCGTTGAGCCCGATCTTACATTGATGGGCAAGAGTATGGCCGCGGGGCTGCCATTGGCGGCGTTGGCTGGCCGGCGAGAGCTTATGGATGCCATTGTTAAGGGTGGGCTGGGTGGTACCTACTCCGGCAACGCGGTGGCCTGTGCTGCAGCCCGGGTAGT
Source organism: Salinicola peritrichatus (assembly GCF_003206715.1). Taxonomy (GTDB): domain Bacteria; phylum Pseudomonadota; class Gammaproteobacteria; order Pseudomonadales; family Halomonadaceae; genus Salinicola; species Salinicola peritrichatus. The sequence goes on from NZ_PZJU01000074.1 coordinate 7,136, forward strand.
CATGGATGTTATGAGTGAAAGCAACCTGCGCGAGTGGGGCGATCGCCAGGAATCCCTAATTGCTGATGCCCATCGCCGCTGGCAGGCCTCGAGGCGCTTTCCAATGGTGGGCAAGTTGACCGGCATTGGCGCCATGCGCGGTATCGTCTTTGAGGATACCGCCACAGCCACTGGCAGTGAGCATCTCATGGCGCTGTTGTCTGCTGCTCGTGACGCCGGTGTATTGTTGATGCCAAGTGGCCGTCGGCGCAATGTATTACGCCTGCTACCGCCGCTGACAACAGAACCCGACATTCTCAACGAGGGCCTGAACTGTATCGAACAGGCGCTGGAGACGCTGTAGCCATGATCGCGCGGCTGGAAGACGGGGCGGCTGTACAGACGGCTTATCAGCGATTTATCGAGGCCCTGCGCCACGCCGGCTTTCGCGGCGATATCGCGCCCGACTACGCCAACCGTACGGTACTGGCCACCGACAACTCGATCTATCAGCGCCTGCCCCAGGCGGTGATCTATCCACGTGACGCCGAAGACCTGCAACGCATTGCGCGTCTGGCCGGGGACAGCGAATATCGCGATAGCGTGCTCGCCCCGCGCGGCGGCGGCACCGGCACCAACGGCCAGTCGCTGACCGACGGCCTGATGGTCGATGTCTCGCGCTATATGAACCGGATCCTCGAGGTCGACGTCGAAAATCGCCGCGTGCGGGTCCAGGCCGGGGTGGTCAAGGACCAGCTCAACGCCGCGCTCAAGCCTCACGGGCTGTTTTTCGCCCCGGAGCTGTCGACCTCCAACCGCGCGACCATCGGCGGCATGATCTCCACCGACGCCAGCGGTCAGGGCAGCCGCGAATACGGCAAGACCCGCGATCATGTATTGGCGCTGGACACAGTCATGCTCGGCGGCGAGCGCTTCGAGAGCCGGCCGGTGGGCGACGAAGAACTTGCCACGCTCTGCGCACGCGACGATATCGTCGGCGAGACCCACCGTGTTGCGAGCGATATCATCGACAGTCAACGCGAACGGATCGAGGCCGTGTTTCCGCCGCTCAACCGCTGCCTGACCGGTTACGATCTGGCGCATCTGCGCACCCCCGACGGACTTTTCGATCTCAATAGCGTGCTGTGCGGCTCGGAAGGCTCGCTGGGCTTCGTCGCCGAGGCGACACTCAACGTGCTGCCCATCCCTCGCCACTCGACGCTGGTCAATATCCGCTACAGCGGCTTCATGGATGCGCTGCGCGACGCCAAGGCACTAATGGCGAGCCATGCCAAGCCGACCTCGATCGAGACCATCGACGATAGCGTGCTGGCCCTGGCGATGGAGGATTTCGTCTGGGACAGTGTCGCCGAGTTCTTTCCCGCGCCGGACAACGACCGTCCCGAGCCGCTCAGCGAGGGCGTCGAAGTCGCCATCGCCCCGGCCACGCGCCGCGGCGAGCAAGTGACGATTCGCGGCATCAACCTGGTCGAGTTCAACGACGACGACCCGGCAAAACTGGAGGCGCGCGTCGCCGCCTTCACCGATCACCTGGCCGCCGACGCCAGTGTCGAACGGCTGGGCTACACGCGGGCCGAGGGTCGCGAGCAGATCGGCCGCGTCTACGCCATGCGCAAGCGCGCCGTGGGCCTGCTCGGCAACGCCAAGGGCGAGAAGCGCCCGATCCCGTTCGTCGAGGATACCGCGGTGCCGCCCGAGCATCTGGCCGATTACATCGCCGAGTTCCGCGCCCTGCTGGACGAGCGCGGGCTCAGCTACGGCATGTTCGGCCACGTCGACGCCGGGGTGCTGCACGTGCGCCCGGCGATCGACATGAAGGACCCGGCCCAGGCGACGCTGATACGCGAGCTTTCCGATGAAGTCGCCGCACTGACTCACAAATATCATGGTCTGTTATGGGGCGAGCATGGCAAGGGCGTGCGTTCGGAGTACGCGCCGAAGTTCTTCGGCGAGCTCTACCCCACCCTGCAACGCCTCAAGGCGGCGTTCGATCCGCACAACCAGATGAACCCGGGCAAGATTGCTACGCCGCTTTCCATCCGGCCCGAAGCCGCCGGTACGACTATCCCGCTCGAAGACGCGGAGCGATCCATCCGGCCCGAAGACGCCGGTACGGCTATCCCGCCCGAAACTGCGGGGAGTCCGTCCGCGGCCACAGGCAGCGCGTCCCGGGGAGAAGATACGGTCGCCGAACAGGCCATCAAGGGGGCCGATCCTGGCCTGTTGACCGTCGACGGCGTGCCGACTCGCGGCGAACTCGATCGCCAGATCGATGAGCGGGTGTGGCGCGCCCATGCCAGCGCGGTGTACTGCAACGGCAACGGCGCCTGCTACAACTATGACCCCGATGACGCCATGTGCCCGTCGTGGAAGGCCACCCGGCAACGCATCCACTCGCCCAAGGGCCGCGCCAGCCTGATGCGCGAGTGGCTGCGCCTGCAGGGCAACGCCGGCATCGACGTACTCGAGGAGTCGCGCAACAAGAAGTCCGAGGGCGCCTGGGAGTTCGTCCGCGACTTCCCGCTACGTCTGCGCAATACCCTGGCCAAGCGCCGCGGCGAGCCGGACTTCTCCCACGAGGTTCACGAGGCGATGGCCGGCTGTCTGGCCTGCAAGTCCTGCGCCGGGCAGTGCCCGGTCAAGGTCAACGTGCCCGAGTTCCGCTCGCAGTTCCTCGAGATCTATCACGGCCGTTACCTGCGCCCGCTGCGCGACTACCTGATCGGCGGGCTGGAATTCTTCGTGCCCTATCTGCAGCCGGTGGCGCCGGCCTACAACGCCCTGCTCGGCAACCGCCTGGTCGAGCGCTTGCTGGCCGGCCCCATCGGCATGGTCGACAGCCCGCGGCTGTCGCGGGCGAGCCTCGCCAAGCAACTGCGCGCCTGGGGCATCAGTGAGGCCACGCCGACCTCGCTCGGCCTGCTCAACGAGCGCCAGAAAGCGCGCAGCGTGATCCTGATCCAGGACGCCTTCACCAGCTATTTCGAGTCGAAGCTGGTGATGGATATCGTTGAGCTGCTCACCCGGCTCGACATCCGCGTGTTCGTCGCGCCCTTTTCGGCCAACGGCAAGCCGCTCAACGTCCAGGGCTTTCTCGGCGCCTTCGAGCGCACCGCCGAAAAACAGGCAAGGCGCCTCAGGACGCTGGCCGAAAGTGGCGTGCCGCTGGTCGGCGTCGACCCGGCGATGACCCTGGCCTACCGCCAGGAATATGCCCAGGCGCTGGGGCCGGACAGCGCCCCCGAGGTACTGCTGTTGCAGGAATGGCTGGTCTCGCTCGGCCAGCGGCTATTGCCCCCGGACGTAAGCCTCGACGATCCCGGCTTCAAGCTGCTCTCGCACTGTACCGAGCGCACCAACGCCCCGGGCTCGCCCAAGGCCTGGCAGCAGGTGTTCGCCAACGCCGGGCTGCAACTCGAATTGATCGCCACCGGCTGCTGCGGCATGTCCGGCACCTACGGCCACGAGGCGCGTAACCGCGAGACCTCCGAGGCGATCTACGATCTCTCGTGGCGCGCGCCGGTCGAGGCTCCGGCCAATGCCGGCACGCTGCTGGCCACCGGCTACTCGTGTCGCAGCCAGGCCAAGCGCCTCTCGAATACCGTCCTCCCGCATCCTCTGCAGGGGCTGCTCAACGCCCTGCGCGCCACTACCGGCCATTGAGCATCACGAACAAACCAAGGAGACATGCCATGAACCCAGCTTACGTTTCACCGGACGAGATCCGCGATCGCTTCTCCAAGGCTATGTCGGCCATGTACCAGTCTGAAGTTCCGCAGTATGAGACGTTGCTCGAACTGGTGGATCAGGTGAACCGAGAAACACTCGAACGTGACCCGGCATTGGCCGAGCGACTTTCGAACTTCGATGAGTTTAACCGCCTGGGCGTGGAGCGCCATGGTGCCATTCGGGTAGGGACGGCTGATGAGCTGGCCATGTTGCGTCGTCTATTCGCCGTGATGGGGATGGTCCCGGTCGGGTACTACGATCTGTCGGAGGCCGGTGTACCCGTACATTCCACGGCGTTCCGTCCGGTCGATGATGAAGCTCTGGCCTACAACCCCTTCCGGGTCTTCACCTCGCTGTTGCGTCTCGAACTGATCGAGAGCGACACGCTGCGCGAGCGAGCCGCGAAGATCCTTGCCGATCGCGATATTTTTACCCGCGGCGCACGTGAGTTGATCGCTCAGTATGAATCGCAGGATGGGCTCACCGACGAACAGGCCGATCGTTTTGTGAGCGAGGCGCTGGAGACTTTCCGCTGGCATCAGGATGCCACGGTGGATCTGGAAACCTACGAGGCACTACAAGCCGAGCATCGGTTGATCGCCGATGTGGTCTGCTTCAGAGGGCCGCATATCAATCATCTGACGCCGCGCACCTTGAACATCGATGAAGCCCAGCGCCGCATGCCGCAGGCTGGCATGAACCCCAAAGACGTGATCGAGGGGCCGCCGCGTCGTAACTGTCCGATCCTGTTGCGCCAGACCAGCTTCAAGGCGTTGGAGGAACCGACCCGCTTTGCCGGCGAACGCCAGGGCACCCACACCGCCCGTTTCGGCGAGATCGAGCAGCGAGGAGTGGCACTGACTGCGAAAGGTCGCGAACTCTACGACCGCTTGCTCGGCGAGTCGCGCCGTCGCACGGCGGGGCTGGCTAACGACGAGCATCAGCGTGTGCTGGCCGAGGTCTTCAGCGAGTTCCCCGATACGGAAGCGGAGCTGCGCCGCGAGAAGCTGGCGTTCTTCGAGTATCGGCTGACCGAGGCCGGCCGCCAGGCGGACAAGGCGGGGCGCGCGGATATCGAGGCGCTGATCGAGCAGGGCCTGGTGGAGGCCCGGCCGATTACCTATGAAGATTTCTTGCCGATCAGTGCGGCCGGCATCTTTCAGTCGAACCTCGGCGGCTCCCAGAACGACGCCTATGAAGGCAACGCGAACCGGGACGCCTTCGAAGCGGCACTGCAAGGCAAGGTCCTGGATGAGCTGGAGCTCTACGCCGAACGCGAACGGGCTTCGTATCAATCGGTGCTGCAAGCGCTCCAGGGCTGACGTGGACGAAGTGAACCGGGCCATCGGGTGGGCGCCGTGACAGCGTGCTACCGGTCCTTGGAAGCCGGGCTGGTTGATCTTCGCGATCGGTCCGGCCGCGCTGGACATGTCGCTGCCGTTGGCCATTGCCGCGGTGCTCAGTGGCGGGATCTTTGGCGGTCATCGTTCGCCGATCTCGGATACCAACATCCTCTCGTCGGCGGGTTCCTCCTGCGATCACATCGATCACGTGCGTGCCCAGTTGCCCTATGCGCTGAGTACTGGAGTTGCGGGATCGTTGCCTTTTTCGTCTCCGGCCTGACGGATGCGGCCTGGATCGGCGGCCTCAGCGGAGTGGCTGCGCTATTGGCAGTGGTGCTACGTCGGGCATGGGGTCCGAAAGAATCCGCGCAGTTCGAATCGTCGAGCTGAACAGAAGACAACTTCCAGCGCCGATTGACGACGGCGCTGGCAAGGATCGTCGGAAGTCCTCGTCCTGGCCCGCCATCTCATTTAACCAGTATGTTTGAAGGCGACGCTCGACGAGGATAAGCCGTGAGTCGGATGCGGAGGCAACTAAGCTGAGCGATAGACGAAAGAACACGGACTGATGCCCACGCTCGCCGTCTAATCCACAGAATTTGTGTGAAGAATAAAATAGTTGATCCTGCAGCATTTTTTGTAATTTGTTGGTGTTAAGCTGCGATGAATCGGTTATTTGTAATATTGCTTGGCGGCCTCAGGTTGCCAAATGATAGCGTCTATACGCAAATTAAACTGCACACCATTCTGCAGGGGCCAGTCAATAATATCACCGACCCTAAGTCCTAGCAAAGCTGCACCGATAGGAGCCAAGACGGACAATCCATCTTCACTACCCGATAAAGCATGAGGGTAAACTAGCGTTCGGGTCATTTCCTTGTTACGGTTAAGGTCTGTAAACACGACCTTGCTATTCATGCTAACTACATCACCAGGTATTTCTTCCGGTTCGACGAGATCGCAGCGCTCCAGTTCTAGCTCCAGTGCTTCAGCTGTGAGATAATCTTCTTTATTAGCATTATTTATCAAACGCTGTAATCGTTCGGCATCAAGACGATTGATAGTAATAGTTGGACGGGGCATTTTGATACCTCCTGTTTAATTTATTTGATTGACACCAGCAAAAACATCCTGCGCCTAGGCCAAGCGGGATGATTTTAACTGGAGCATGCTGGACGCTACATGCGTAAGCATGCTTCATTATACTAGGCATGTTTAAAAGATTTTGCAATGATTTTATTTATGTATAGAATTTAAGCTTATTTTAAACTATTGTGGATTTAACCACTTTTAGCCCGCATACGCAAGCCAGCTTATACACGAATAAGAAGCGCCGAAATAATTAACGTGCCACCACAAAATTTGCTTCAGGAGGAGGCTCATCAAGTAGCCACCAAACCCAGAGTGTCCCACTGCGGTTTCAACTAGAATAAACAGCACTAACTCAGCGGAATGTAAGTAGCAGGTGGCATTGATCATAAATACTGTAACTAATGGCATTTTAAATAAACCCATTAATGCAAGTATACCGTAACTGTAGGTGTGTAGTTAAAAAGGACGAGCCATTGGCAGCGCAAGAGCAGCTGAAGTAATCCCGCCACCAGCAATAAGCGGTACACGGTCCAATTCGGAATAGTGGCGTAATAGAGTCATTTTGTCTCCTACAGCAGCCGCTGCCGAAAGTGCCTAGATATCATCTACTAACCCACTGCTTTTTATTGATCCAGCAAAGACAACGACTATTCTTACCATAGCTACGAATATTACTAGCCATGTTCGTAAAGCGACATTCTAATTCAAGAAAAGTTGAGTAAAAATTGCCGCACTTAGAGGGCGTCGCTTAAGATGACTACTGCATTTGCTATTACTGTGTTCGTAATCGCAAGCAAAAAAAGGCTTGATGCAAGTGCTGAAAGCACCGCAGAAGCAGGTGATGCTTTGAGATTCCCAAGGAGTGAATTTAGCCTTCTTCCGGGACTGCTGAGAAGACCAAGGCTATAAACATGAAAAACTGCGCCAAAAGATGATGGTCAAGCCATCAGCTTGAGTGAGACGTACCAGTAGGCTACCGAAACTGAGGAAGCCAACACCAATTGCAGTCATGGTGAGCCCATAGCCATGTAGGTTGTTTTCATGCTATATATCCCTTAATAGAAGCTTAAGAAGGGGGCGGTCAGATTGAGACCTGCTACGCCTAATACGATAAGCGCAATGCAGAGTAGCCGTCCAACGCTTATTTTCTCCGAACAACACGACTCCTAGTAAAGTAGGACCTTTAGTGCCTATAGCAGTCCAAATCGCGTAAGCCCGCGCCAACGGCCAGATGTCGCACGTAGAGTCCAAGTAGAGCGAAACTTAGCAGTGCGGCAACTAGCGTAAATAACGACGGCGTGAGGCGTTTAAGCCTTCCGTGTATTCAAGGCCGATTGCACATCCTATTTCTGGAAGACTAGCAAATGTGAGTAGGTACCAAGCCAAGTTGTTTCTCAATGTAGGCGGGGGTCGTCCCCTGTGAGTCGACATGTCGCGCGAGGCCGTCCACGCGCTTGGCTAGCTTACTTGCTGCACCACTTAGTCAATCTTGCACCAAAAGTGCCCATTCAGACTTGCAATCATACCCAATCATCCTTTGATTAATTCATGGGATGATTGCTGGAGCTACTATGCCTTTGGAACCGACACCTCGGTCTTCGCTTGTTGAAGGCGTTATCAAGCAACTTCGCGCGCAAGTGCTGGGAGGGCAATGGCTTTGTGGTGAGCGTATCCCGACGGAAGACAAGCTTAGCAAGGCTCTGGGTGTCGGTAGAAATACAGTTCGTGAGGCCGTACGAGTCTTGGCCCATATTGGGTTACTCGAAGTGCGTCAAGGAGCTGGTACCTTTGTGCGCTCAAGCCGTGATCCGAGCGCAATGCTGCAGCACCTGGCACAAGCGGCGCTACGTGATCAGTTGGAAGTCAGACGGGCTCTCGAAGTTGAAGCGGCACGCCTCGCAGCTTTACGACGCACCGAAAAGGATCTTGAGATTATATATTATTCATTGGGAGCGCGGGGGGACTGGATGGATAAAGCCTCCCTAGAGGCATTCGTAAACAGGGACACACATTTTCATTTAAGTATTGTGCGTGCTAGTCATAATTCTACGCTCCTAGAGCTATATCAGTTTTTTTGGACCAGCCTACAAAATACCATTGCGCGAACCGAAAATGATCAGCAACTACCCGGGCCAACCTTCACAGATCATAAAGCCGTTTATTTAGCTATTGAAAGCGGGGACCCCGGCGCGGCCGCAGCGGCTGCGCACGACATGCTCACGCCAGCGCTGGATACGATTTGCAGTGCGATTAGGTATGCACATCCTGTCCCGGATGATAACGATCCAGAATAAGGGAAAGCTATGGAAGGTAGTCTATTTACCTGGACTATATTAATTATTGCTTCATTTTTTGGGGGTGGTCTTACGCTTTGTCTGAAAAATGATGTCTTGCTAGCCTTTCCTCCCTCAGCCTTGGAGGTATTGTC
>NZ_PZJU01000075.1 GCF_003206715.1 Salinicola peritrichatus
GCAGCGTTTCCCTTAGTCTATCCAGCTTCACGACCAAATCCTCGGCTCTCAAGTGCGTATACCGTCTCAGCATCTGCATCGACTTGTGCCCGCTGATCGCGGCGACCTCCTGATCGGATAGTCCTGCCTCTACCAGCCGGCTCACGGCCTCATGGCGTAAGTCGTGGAAGCGAAAGTCATCGAGCCCTGCTTGCTTCTTCGCCTGGTTCCAGAGCTTGGTGTAGGCATAGGGGCCGCGCTTTCCGTCCCTGCCAGGCTCACCGAAGAACACCAGATCGCAGTCGAGCGGGCGCACCGGATTGCTCAGCGCCTGCTTGAACACCTCGGTGGCGGCCTGAGTCAGCGGTACCAGGCGGGCTTCGTTATTCTTGGTGTCCGTAAGGCGCACCACGCGGCGTTTCACGTCGACCTGGGAGCGAGTGAGGGTCAATATCTCTGAGGAGCGCATGCCCGTCTCCAGGGCGATTCTGGCGATCCAAGCCAACATGGGATTGTTGTGCTGTCGTAGCACGGCGAACAGGCGCTTCTCCTCGTCGGGGCTCAGGCGGCGGTCACGCCCCTCTCCCGGGCTGGGCTTACGGATGTTCTGGACGGGGTTGTAGGTCAGGCCGAGGCCCCACTCCTGGATGGCTACGGTGTAGAGGTGGCCGAGCAGTGCGAGCTCAAGGCGCACGGTATTGGGGCTGATGGGCTTTCCCCGGTGCCCCAGGCTGTTCAGCCGCGTATCGCGGTAGTTGGCAATCAGTTCCGGCGTCAGGGCCGCGAGGGAGTATTTACCCAAGTGATCGATCAGCGTGTTGGCCTTGTGGCGTTCGCTCTTTTGGGTGCTGGGCTTCTTGGTAGGGGTAACGTCGGCAAGGTAGCGCTTGAGTGCCGCTTCGAGCGTCATGCGCTCCGAGGCACTGCGCTGGATATAGACGCCACGCGCCATTTCGTCTTCGGTGCGGCGTGCCCAATCTTGAGCGTCACGCTTGGTGCGGAAGGTCTTGGCAGTGGTGGGCCAGCCGGTTTTGCGGATGACGGCTTTCCAGCTACCAGAGGGGGTCTTGACGATGGTGGCCATGAAAAACTCCAGGGGGCTGAAGGATCGGCACTGTACCGAAACTGTACCCTTGGAACATGGGACTCACCAGCAGGAATCACTAAATGTTTGATTTTAATGGTGGGCCCAGCTGGACTCGAACCAGCGACCAAGGGATTATGAGTCCCCTGCTCTAACCAACTGAGCTATAGGCCCTGAAACGCGGGAGCCGTATGATAACCAAAGCAGCCGGCGCAGGCTAGCCGCTGCTTTGAGCTCAGACGTCCAGGGAGGAGACAATGTCATCGAAAGCGATCATTCGCCGGCTCACCGGTGTGGGCCTCGTCGTTGGGCTGGCTGCGTTCAGTACCCTGGCCCGGGCAGCGTGGCAACTCGATCCCGACCAGTCCCACGTCACCGCCACGGTGACCGAAATCACCAGCGGCAACGAAAGCGTACCGCATAAGCATTCGCTGCGTCGCATGGAAGGCCAGATCAGCCCGGACGGTACGCTCAAGTTGCCCATCCGACTTAACCAGACCGACGTACTCGACCGCCTTGGCGATCTGCCACCGTGGATGTCCTCGCTGACAAATACCACGCTGGTGACGATCGTCACTCGGCTGCCTCCCGAGCGGATCAATTCGCTGAGAGTTGGCGACTCCACCGTCCAGACCTTGACGCTACGTACCGATGCCAACGGCGAGCAGCGTCAGGAACGACTCCCCGTTCGCTTTACCCGAGAGGCCAGCAATGTCGTGCGTGCCAACAATGCGGAGCCGGTTTCGCTGGATGGCAAGGAACTGATGAAGAACCAGACCGTGCGTTCGATCCTGTCGCTGATGGGTTATCAGCGGATCGGTGATCGGGTACCGGTGGAGTTGGACGCCGTACTGGTCGACCGCTAGCGATGTCTGCTCCTGCGCTTCATCCGGATGCCCTACCATCAGGCTGCCACTCGCCACAAAGCGAGTGGCCCTGGCCCACGCCTTTGCCCGGTGCGTGTTTCCGTGCAATAGGCTTCGAGGCCGAGCCGCTCTGTGTTGCCAACCTGAGCGCCTGGGAAATCGTGCTACCGAAGCGGCTCGAAACGGCGGCAGCCAAACGGCGGGCGGAATTTCTGGGTGGGCGTCTGTGTGCCCGTCATGCCCTTGCCGCCCTCACCGGCACTCCTTTCACACCGGCGATGGATGAAGAAAGGCTGCCTGTCTGGCCCGACGGTATCGTTGGATCGATCACCCACAGTCGAGAACTGGCAGCAGCGGCCGTGGCCCGCCGGGAGAGTGTCGGCGGTATCGGGATCGACGCCGAATTGCTATTATCCAACGAGCGCGCCCGGCGATTGGCACCACAAATTCTGGTGGATTCAGAGCGAGACTGGCTCGAGCGCCTGCCCCCGATAACCCAGGGAGAATTCGTCACGCTGGTATTCTCGCTCAAGGAAAGTCTGTTCAAGGCACTCTATCCGTTGGTACGCCGACGCTTCTACTTCCCCCATGCACGACTCACGAACTGGCGTCGGGACACCGGCGAGGTCACTCTCGTGCTGCTGGAAACATTGTCGCCGCACTGGCGAGCCGGGCACCATTTCGATGGGCAGGTCACCGGGATCGGAGATCACCTCTTGACCTTGGTATCAGTACCCCCAACATCGTGAGTTTTCGAACTCTGTGCCGCTCCGGGGGTCACTGCCGCAGTGACTCGCCGACAGCCAGGATGAACCAATCGCTATGATCAAATGGATTCTGATACTGCTATTCGTTGCCAGCGTTCTCTATACCCACTTTCGTGGGCGAGTTCGCCATAGACCGTTACGCCAAATCTCGGACCACTCTACCTTCATGGCACCGATCAACGCCCTGATGACGCTGTTCGGCCGTGACAAGGATCAGCCCTACCACGATCTCTCCAACTACCCGGAGCTGGAGAAGCTGACCTACAGCTGGCAGGAAATTCGTGACGAGGCACTGGCCATGCAAGATCACATCAAGGCCTCCTCGCGCTACGACGACGCCGGCTTCAACTCCTTCTTCCGCCGTGGCTGGAAGCGTTTCTACCTGAAGTGGTATGGCGACAGCCATCCTTCCGCCATGCAACTCTGCCCGCGAACCACGCAACTGCTGGCGGGAATTCCCAGCGTCAAGGCGGCCATGTTTGCCGAGCTCCCCGCGGGTAGCCACCTGACCCTGCATCGCGACCCGTATGCCGGTTCGCTGCGCTATCACTTGGGGCTGGTCACACCGAACGACGACCGCTGCTACATCGATGTCGATGGAGAGAAATACAGTTGGCGCGACGGCGAGGCGGTCATGTTCGACGAGACTTACCTGCATCGTGCCGAGAATGGATCCGAGCAGGACCGCCTGATCCTGTTCTGCGATATCGAACGACCGATGAAATACGGCTGGGCACGGCGCTTGAATCACTTTTTCGGCCGCACGCTGATGGCCGCCGCCACCTCGCCGAACGACGACAACGACCGTACTGGCGGCCTCAATCGTGCGTTCAAGTACCTCTACGCCGTGCGCAAGAAAGGCAAGGCGCTGAAGAAACGCAACAAGACGCTCTACTACGCGATCAAGTGGGGCATCTTCGCTCTCGTCGTCATCGCCATCATCGCCTGGTGATTCATCCCCGAGGGACCGTGCTGAAATGCAGGGAGGCAACGCCGCTTGGCGTTGCCTCCATGGTTATCCTGCATGGATTTGCCGCGCTTGAACGCCTGGATGCCTATATGCAGTGGCCCGTGATACGGCAGTGACGGCTGGCAATGATACGCGAATGAAACGTATTATCACTGTTATGTCGTTATCGTACCCAGGAGCTCGCCATGTCGTTCGCCACTGAATCTGCTGGAGTTCCCCGACACTGCGCACTGAGCATCGACGATTTCGCCCACTTCGAACATCGTTACCAGCTCGCCCATCACTTCCCCGATAGGGATAGGCGCCATCCATCGAAGACGCAGTTGGTGGTCGAGGGTCGAATCACCGAAGTTCAACCGCTACCCGGTTGCCAACTGGTCAGCTCGGATCTGGGCATTCATCAGACATACGAAACCCATGCCCTCGACAGCGCCCCGCGGCACCTGTCGGTGATCGTGTTACTCGATGGCCAGGCAGAACTGGCGCTGGGAGGTCACCATTGCCACCTCGGCCCCGGGCAGGGTGCGATGCTGACCTACAGTACCCGCCAGCACCTGAGTGCACGTCACGCCAGCCAGCCGCGAGTACGCGCCGTCAACATCACCGTATTGGCGGAAGCGCTCGATCTCGACGCGCGTCTCGCGCCGTTTCGTGCCCTCATGGCCCGTGGCAGTGGATGTCGCCCCATCTCGCTCACGCAGGGCCTGCTGCGCTCCCTGGACGAATGGATGAATATGCCACGAGGCGATGACGGAGAGACGTTGCTGCTCGAAGGGCTGGCGCTCCAGATGCTGTCACAGGCGCTACGAACTCCCGTGGCACCTCAACCCGATGCTTCCTCCCTGACACCACGAGACCATGATCTCCTGGCACGAGTGCGCCAGCACCTCGAAACACATCCGGAAGCGCCTCATTCGCTGGCCGCCCTGGCGAGGCTGGCCTGCATGAGTCCGAGTGCACTGCGCGACAAGTATCGCCGTTACTACGGCCGCTCGATATTCGATCACTTGCGTGAGCATCGCCTTCAGCTCGCCATGCGCCTGTTGCGAGAAGGCCTGAAAGTGCAGGAAGTCGCGTTCCGCGTGGGCTATCGCCATTCGACCAACTTCGCGACGGCCTTCCGGCACTACCATGGCGTGGTCCCCAGCGAAATCCGCTGAGCGTTCCCTCGCCCGAGGGTTCCCCTCCCGCCACGACTTCTGGCGTGTGACATAGCATTCATGGCATACCGCATAGGTCATCCGGCCGCCAGTCAGGAATAATTCTCGATCACATAAACACACGATTCTCATCAGGAGCCAGATATGCCGGTCAGGCGCTACCGCTCTCCTTTCCCGATCTGCCTGCTGGGCGTCTCGCTGTTGCCCTTGACGGCAGTCGCCCAATCTGCCGACAGCGTCTCTTCCGACAGCAGCAACAACCTGGAAACCGTCACCGTGACCGGGCAGTCGGCCGCGACCAAGACCGAGACCCCCTTCGTGGAGACCCCACAATCCATTTCCACGATCAGCCAGGACGAGATCACCGAACAGGGCTCGAGGACCGTGGAAGAGGCAGCACGCTACACCGCCGGGGTATTCACCAATCAATATGGCGCGACTTCGACACGCTACGATGCGCTCGTACTGCGCGGCTTCACCTCGGGCAGCATCGACAACACCTATCTCGACGGTCTGAAGCTGCTCAACGACGAGGGCACCTACAGCATCCTGCAGATCGACCCCTATTTCCTGGAGAACATTCAGGTCGTCAAGGGGCCTTCGTCGGTACTCTATGGCCGCGCCTCTCCTGGTGGCCTGGTCGCGCTGACCAGCAAGCGCCCCCTGTTCACGCCGTACCATCAGATCCAGGTGAGCGGAGGCACCCAGGGTTATCGCTCGACGGGGTTCGATTTCAGCAACCAGTTGGGTGACTCCGGACGCGTCGCCTATCGCCTGGTCGGCAAGGCCATGGGCTCGGATTCTCAGTTCGACCGCATTCAGAACGAGCGCTACACGCTGGCGCCGTCATTGACGATCGACATGACCGACGACACCTCGCTGACGCTGATGGCTTATCTGCAGCGGGAACCGGAAGGAGGATACTACGGCGGCGTTCCCGCGGACGGCGCGCTTCACGATCACGCCGGTCGCAAGATTTCCAACTCCTTCTACGATGGCGAACCGGACTACGAGGAATTCAATCGTCGCCAGACCATGCTGGGATACGAACTGACCCACCGTTTCAACGACGTATGGTCGGCGAGACAGAACTTCCGCTACGTGAACGCAGCCACCGACTACGGCCAGGTCTATTTCAGCCAGTGGCTCAACGACCGCGAATTCAGTCGCGCCTACTTCGGCGCCGACGAGAAGCTCGACGCCTATGCCGTCGACAACCAGCTACAGGCGAATTTCTCTACCGGAACGCTCGACCACACCGTTTTGATGGGCCTCGATTACCAGCATCGCCAGGTCAAGTCCAAGCAATCCTATGGATCGTTTCCGGCACTCGACGCCTTCGATCCCAGCTACGGTGCCGACGGCACGATCGATCCCTATGCCGACGTCAATCGCAAGCTGGAGCAGACCGGTGTCTACCTGCAGGATCAGATCGCACTGGATCGCTGGCGCTTTACCCTTGGCGGGCGGCAGGACTGGGTCGATATCGACAACCGGGACACCCTCAACGACACCCACAATACCGGTGATGACACGCAGTTCAGCGGTCGTGCCGGGGTGCTGTATCTGTTCGACAACGGTGTCGCGCCCTACCTGAGCTACTCGGAGTCGTTCAACCCCAACAGCAACACCGACGAAAATGGGGACCTGCTCGAGCCGACCGAGGGCAAACAGTACGAAGCCGGCCTGAAGTACCAGCCGCCGGGCACGGAGGATCAGTACAGCATCGCCGTGTTCCATATCGCGCAGGAGAACGTGGCCAACTACATCCAGGATATCCAGAGCTATCGCGCCGTCGGCAAGGTCCGCTCTCGCGGCATCGAGCTCGAGGCACGCCACCACTTCACCGATCAGTTCCGCGTCCAGGCGAGCTACACCTACACCGACGTCGAGTACGAGAAATCGGATGCCGGCTACGAAGGCAATACCGTCAACTCGGTTCCGAAGAACATGGCCTCGGTCTGGGGCAACTACGCCTTTGACTCCGGACCGCTGCGCGGTCTCGATGTCGGAGCCGGCGTGCGCTACAACGGTGAAAGCTACGTCGACGAAGCCAATACCGACAAGGTGTCCGATTACACCCTGGTCGATGCCGCATTGCACTACGATCTTGGCGAACTCGGCCTGACCGGCGTGGAAGCCCGCCTCAACATCAACAATCTGCTCGACAAGGACTACGTCGCCTCCTGCTACAGCGCCGCCCGCTGCTACTTCGGCGCTGAACGGAGCGCCATCGCCACACTGAGCTATCAGTTCTAACGCCACGCCGCCGGCCCGGACAGTCCAGCCGGCGCGCTCCCCTCGCCGAGCGCTATCTCCTTTCCAAGCACCAAAACGCCATCTCTCTCATTATCTGGCCAGTCCGGGGCAATGTGTCCCAATCCTCCCGACCCACGTTTTCGCCACCAATATTTATTTTTTGCAACAAGATGTTATTTCGATTCAGAAATTTCCGGTCGATTCGTCTACCTGTTGGTAGCATCAAAAAATTAACGCTTTTCATTCTCATGTAGAGACGTCAATGCATTGGCCCGGGTACAGGGACGCGCCCGTGTCGCTCGAGATTCACCACGCCATGAGTTTTCAACGCGTGTCATGTGCACGCAGGAGCGCTTTTGTCTCGAAAAAGCGCGGATAGACACGACACATCAGGAGGATACGTCATGCGCTACGATACGGAGTTCGCCCCCGCCATCCGGCCAATCGCGGCCTCGACCGACGACGCCGGAGAGAACCTGCTGACCCTGTTCGGCGATCACTCGCTGGACGCCTACCGCCACGGCATGCAGCGCTGTGTCGAGCTGGTCGGGCGCACGCTGAGCCACAATCGCCGCCCTTTCAGCGGCGTCGAGCCGCAGGAACTGCAACCCGAACTGGAAGCGATCGACCTCGACCGCCCGCTGGAGAGCCTCGAAGCCAGCCTGGAGGAGATCCAGCGGCTCTATCTCGACCACGCCGTGCACTTCCACGACCCGCGCTACGTGGCCCATCTCAACTGCCCGATCACGCTGCCCTCGGTATTGGCGGAAGCGATCGCGACCCCGCTCAACACCGCGGTGGAGACCTGGGACCAGAGCGCCGGCGCCACCCTCATCGAGCAGAAACTGATCGACTGGACCAGCGCCCGCATCGGCCTGGGCGACGACGCCGATGGCGTCTTCACCAGCGGCGGCACCCAGTCCAACCTGATGGCACTGATGATCGCCCGCGACAACGCCTGCGCGGCCATGCCGGGCCACGCCGGCAATCGCCACCACGGCCTGCCGCAGGGGTACCGTGCCCTGCGCATCCTGACCTCCGAGATCAGCCACTTCAGCGTGCAGAAGGCCGCCGCCCTGCTCGGGCTCGGCTACGACGCGGTGATCCCGGTGCCCTGCGGAGACGACAAGCGCATGGACATCGCCGCCCTCGCCGCGATCCTCGAAGACTGCGACGCCCAGGGACTCCAGCCGTTCGCCGTGGTCGCCACCGCCGGCACCACCGACTTCGGCAGCATCGACCCGATTCCGCGTATCTCGACGATCTGCCGCCAACGGGGCCTGTGGCTGCATGTCGATGCCGCCTACGGCGGCGGACTGCTGCTCTCGACCCGCTATCGCCACTGGCTCGCCGGCATCGAGCAGGCCGACTCGGTCACCATCGACTACCACAAGACCTTCTTCCAGCCGGTGAGCTGCAGTGCCTGCCTGGTGCGGAAGCGCCACCAACTACGCCATGCCACCTACCACGCGGACTATCTCAACCCGCGCGACCAGGCCGAGGAAGGCACCCCGGACCTGGTCAACAAGAGCCTGCAGACGACACGCCGCTTCGATGCGCTGAAGCTGTGGATGACGTTGCGCACCCTGGGCGCGGAACGCCTGGGCGGCTACCTCGAGACGGTGATCGGGCTCGCCCGCGCCATCCATCGCCAGTTGCAGCACCGCGACGACTTCGAGGTGCTGATGGCGCCGGCGCTGAGCACGCTGGTCTTCCGCTACCGCCCCAGCCACGTCGATGAAGACGCCGACATCGAAGCGATCAACCGTCATGTCCGCCAGACCCTTTCGCGTCGCGGCGAAGCGGCCGTCGCCGCCACCCGGGTCGAGGGCCGCCTCTACCTCAAGTTCACGCTGCTCAATCCACACACGCGGCTAGAGGATCTCGAATCGCTGGTCGAGCGTATCGTCGCCCACGGCAAGGATGCCGCCGGCGCGCCGAACGTGCCGCCAGCCGTCGTCGCCAGCGGCAGTTGACGCTTGGCCGCCGCATCGTTCGTGACGTTTCCATTCATCGCCCCCACGGGATTTTCATCATGCCGAGCAAGATTCACGATTTCATCGCCATCGGACTGGGGCCGTTCAATCTCGGTCTCGCCTGCCTCACCGACCCGATCGACGACCTCGACGGCCTGTTCCTCGAGCGTCGGCCGGGCTTCGACTGGCATCCGGGACTGCTGCTCGAGGACGCTTCCCTGCAGACGCCCTTCATGGCCGACCTGGTGACGCTGGCCGACCCCACCAGCCGCTTCAGCTTCCTCAACTACCTCAAGACCCAGGGCCGACTCTACAACTTCTACATCCGCGAGAACTTCTTCCTGCTGCGCAACGAGTACAACCGCTACTGCCAATGGGTGACCACCCAACTCGACTCGCTGCGCTTCGACTGCGACGTCGAAAGCATCACCTTCGATGACGAGACGCGCTGCTATCGGGTTCACTGCCGCGACACACGCAGTGGCGAGAAGCACATCCGGCGCGCACGCAGGCTGGTGCTGGGAACCGGAAGCGAGCAGCTGATCCCCGACTGCTGCCGCCCACTGGCCGAACGGATCGTGCACTCGTCGCACTACCTCGACCACAAGGCCGCGCTGCAGGCGAAGTCGTCGATCACCCTCGTCGGCAGCGGCCAGAGCGCGGCGGAGATCTACCTTGATCTGCTCGAGGGCATCGACGAACACGGTTACACCTTGAATTGGGTCACCCGCTCGCCGCGTTTCTTCCCGCTGGAATACGGCAAACTGACGCTGGAAATGACCTCGCCGGACTACATCGACTACTTCCATGCCCTGCCGGAGTCGACCCGCGACCGGTTGATGCGCGAACAGAAGGGACTCTACAAAGGGATCAATCTCGATCTGATCAATGCGATCTACGACCGCCTCTATGCCAAGTCGCTAGACGGTCCGGTGGATACGCACCTGCTCACCTGCGCGGCGCTAGAAAGTAGCCGCTTCGACCCGGCCAGCCGGCAGTTCGAACTGACCTTCACCCACACCGAACAGGCACGCCGGTTCCATCACCGGACCGAGGGCCTGATTCTCGCCACCGGCTACGCTCCACGCCGGCCGGATTTCCTCGCTCCGATCGAGAGCCGCATTCGTCGCGATCGCGCCGGCCGCTACGACGTCGGCCGCTTCTACGACGTCGACGACCATGGCGAGATCTTCGTGCAGAACGCGGAGCTGCATACCCACGGCCTGGTCGCGCCCGACCTCGGCATGGCCTGCTACCGCAACGCCTGCATCATCCGCGCGCTGGCCGGGCGCGAGGTCTACCCGGTGGAGCGCAGCTTCACCTTCCAGGACTTCGGCGCACCGGACGATGCCGTGTTCCAGCCGCAGCGCGCTACCGCTTGATGCATTCCGACGCGACGGGTCGCAACACCGACAAGGAGAGACGAAGATGAATCAGCCCCAATCCCGGCTGCCCGCCACCACCGCCAGCAGCCTCTACGCCAACGACATCCGCTTCCGCCGCGATTGGCCCGATATCGGTACCCTGGCCCTGCGCCCGCTGGCGCTCGAACGCGACCTTGCCACCGTCCACGACTGGGTCAGCCGCGACTACGCCAGGTTCTGGGGGATGAACGGCGACAGCCGCGACCAGGTCGAGACGTTCTACCGCGACATGCAGCAGAGCGATACCGCTCAGGCCTACCTGGGCCTGCACGACGGACGCCCGGCCTTCCTGGTCGAGTGCTACGCGCCCGAGTTCGACCCGGTCGGCGAGCACTACGCCGTACAGCCCGGCGATCGCGGCATGCACTTTCTGATCGCGCCGCTCGGCACCACTTCCCCGAAACCGATCCACGGCTTCAGCCAGGCGGTCATCGACACCATCGTGGCCTTTCTGTTCAGCGATCCGGCGACCCAGCGCATCGTGGTCGAGCCGGACGTCACCAACACCAGGATCCACCCGCTCAACCGCCGCGCCGGTTTCGTCTACGAGCGCGAGATCCAGCTCGCCGAGAAGACCGCGCACCTGGCGTTCCTCACCCGGGAGGCACATCTCGGCAACGCCACGCCGCACGCCGGCGACGCCTCCGCGCACCTGCAGCCCTCGCGCTGGCACCGCGCCAACCGTGACCTGCTCGCCAAGGCAATCGCCGAATTCACTCATGAGCGCCTGCTGCGGCCCGAGCGGACAGCCGCGCCGGCTTCC
Organism: Salinicola peritrichatus; assembly: GCF_003206715.1. Lineage (GTDB taxonomy): Bacteria > Pseudomonadota > Gammaproteobacteria > Pseudomonadales > Halomonadaceae > Salinicola > Salinicola peritrichatus. The sequence goes on from NZ_PZJU01000075.1 coordinate 11,249, forward strand.
GCAGGTGCAGGCCAGGCCGGCCGGGAAGGGTTCGACGAATACCGCCTGGCCAGCACGGACGGCAGCACCGTGTACCGCTTCCGGGCACGGGTGATGGCGCTCGACCACTGGTGGATCGACAAGGTATCGCTGGTCAAGACCCGGGGCGGCGAGGCGTGCCCGCTGGACATCGCCGCCTTCCTGCTCGAGTTCCGCGAGCGGCTGGGCATCGCTGCCGACAACCTGCCGACCTACCTGGAGGAGATCTCCAGCACGCTGGCGGGCATGGCCTACAAGCTCGGCCGCGAGTTGCCCGACGCTTCACGACTGGCGCTGGCCGACTTCCAGACCCTGGAAGTGGCGATGAGCGAGGGACACCCCTGCTTCGTCGCCAACAGCGGCCGGATCGGCTTCGATGTCGAGGACTACCACCGCTACGCCCCGGAAGCCGGCGCCCGGGTCCGCCCGCTGTGGCTGGCCGCCGCCCGCGCCTGCACCGACTACAGCGCCATCGACGGGCTCGACATCGAGACGCTGATGAACGACGAGTTGGACGCCTCGACGCGGCAACGCTTCGCCGCACGGCTGCGCGAGCTCGAACTCGACCCTATCGATTACGTCTACATGCCCGTGCATCCCTGGCAGTGGCGACACAAGCTGGCGATCACCTTCGCCGGCGAGGTCGCCGAACGCCGCTTGGTCCTGCTCGGCGAGGGCGATGACGACTACCGCCCGCAGCAGTCGATCCGCACCTGGTTCAACGTCTCCCAGCCCCAGCGCCGCTATGTCAAGTTCGCGCTGTCGATTCTCAACATGGGCTTCATGCGTGGGCTGTCGCTGCACTACATGCACGGCACCCCGGCGATCAACGCCTGGGTCGAAAACGTGGTGGCGAGCGACCCCGAACTGCAGGCACAGGGCTTCAGCGTGCTGCGAGAAGTCGCCACCCTGGGCTACCACCACGCCCACTTCGAGGCCGCCACCGACAAGCAGAGCCCCTATCAGAAGATGCTGGCCTGCCTGTGGCGGGAAAGCCCCTACACCCGTATCGCCCCCAATCGCCGGCTGATGACCATGGCGGCATTACTCCACCGGGACGCTGACGACCGCCCCCTGCTGCCGGCGCTCATCGCGGCCTCCGGCATCGGTGCCCGCGCCTGGGTCGACCGTTACCTGACGGCCTACATGACGCCGTTGCTGCACTGCTTCTACGCCCACGACATGGTGTTCATGCCGCATGGCGAAAACCTGATCCTGCAACTGGAGAACCACGTGCCGGTCGGCGCTATCCTCAAGGACATCGGCGAGGAGACGGGGATCTTCGACAACGGCCAGTCGCTGCCGGAAGCGGCGCGGCGCATCGCCGTCGAAGTCCCCGAAGCGCTCAAGATCCTGTCGATCCTGACCGATCTGTTCGACTGCTTCTTCCGCTTCCTGGCGCCGATCCTGGTCGAGGCCGGGCTGCTGTCGGAGCGGGATTTCTGGGAGCGGGTCGCCGCCTGCATCGGCGACTACCAGCGTCGACACCCCGAGCTGGCCGACAAGTTCGCACGTTTCGACCTGTTCGCGCCGAGGTTCCAGCTTTCGTGTCTCAATCGCCTGCAGTTGCGCAACAACCGGCAGATGATCGATCTCGCCGATCCGGCCAAGAACCTGCAGTTCGCAGGTGATCTGATCAACCCGATCGCTGAGTTCCGGACATCGAAGCCGACCAAGGAGGCCAGGTCCGAGGCGGCAAGCACGCTGAAGTAGACACGCATTAACGTCGGGGATACATCGCCACACGTTTCCCCGACTCACTCTATACTGTTAATGATTCTCATTTTTGCCATGATCGCGACTCCTTAGCCAGATGCCGTCGCGATCATGCGCGAATCCCTCTTCGATGACCTCTATCGCCAGTATCAGCCCGAGCTGTTGGGGTTTCTCAGCCGCCAGCTCGGCTGCCGCGAACTGGCCGCCGATCTATGCCACGAGGTTTATCTGCGTCTGTTCAACGCACCTCGGAAAAGCGAGCCCGACAACCCTCGCGCCTACCTGTTTCGCATCGCTCGCAATCTACTGATCGACCAGCGTCGCCGCCAGGCCCCGGAATTGATCGCCATCGAGACCCTGGAACCGATGCTGGCCTGCCCACGTGCCTGTCCGGAGACCGCGATCTGCGACCAGCAGTGCGCGCATCGACTCGGCGAGACGCTGTCCCGGCTGCCCGAGCGCCTGCGTCGGGCACTGGTCTGGCATCGACTGGAAGGACTCACCCAGCGCGAGATCGGCGAACGCCTCGGCGTCTCCGAGCGCATGGCGGGGCGCTATATCGCCCAGGCGGTGACACGATGCCAGGCCGAGCTGGATGCCATGGAGCCGGCATGAACGCGATCAGAGTGGAGCGGGTTTTGGATACCACGCCATGCCGATGGCATAAGGGGCGGTGGGCGCGAACCCGAACTGGGCGTAAAGCCGATGCGCTTCACCGTCGGCGAGCAAGCTGACCAATGCGTTGTCCGGCGCTTCGCGCAGGAGGTAGTCGCGGATCTCGCGCATGATCCGTTTGCCCAGGCCGCGTCCCTGATATGCCGGTTTCACCGCGATGTCGACGACTTGGTAGAAACAGCCGCCATCGCCGACGACCCGACCCATGCCCACGCTCTCGCCGTCGTGGATTACCTGTACCGCGAACAGGCTGTTGGGCAGTGCACGGGCGGCACCGGCGACACTGCGGCTATGCATGCCGGCCTCCCGCCGCAGGGCCATGTAGGTATCGATATCGGGCGGTTCGAAGATCAGCGTGTAGGGATCGTCATTCATGTCGGCTTGTCGGTTCGGCGGCGGAAGAAGCGACCATCATGCCACTGCTTGCCATGTCGCCGCTCCCCGCCCGCTGTCTTGCGGCCAGCCAGCGCGGCATCCTCGATGTCACTTTCAACAGTGGCACGAGCAGCCACAGCAGCGGCGCGACGATCCAGCGATAGACGAACCGGGCCACGATCAACAGCGGCAGCAGCACCAGCGTCCAGATCAGGAACTGCCCCAGCCATACCGGCCAACCGAGCCATTCGGCGATGTTGGCGCCCAGGGCGCTGACGAGACTCGGATGGCGCGCCACCACGTAGGCGGTGCCGGCAATCGCGGTCACCTTGGCCGCGCGGGACAGGTTGGCAAAACGGCCGCCGCCAGCCAGTGCGCCACGCCCGGCGCTCCGCGCGCCCTGTCCCTCGACGGCGACGCCCGCGCGAATGCCACGGCCGGCGCGCAGCACCTTGACGGCGCTGGTCATCACCAGCAGGTCGACGCCGGCCCAGCCGATATCGGCAACGCCAATCGGTTCGCCGCGTCGCCACTGGCGCTCCAGGTCGCGCATGCCGCTGGTGAAGAAGTCGCCGATGTCGCTGACGAGCCGTTCGCTCTGCAGCCACTGCACCTGACCATCGCCATCGACAACGAACTGATCGAGAAAGTCGTGGCCTTCCCTCTGCAGAATGGCGATGGCGATTTGACCACGGCGTTCGGGCGTCAACGTCGCCGGTTCGACTTCGGTGCCCTCGGTAACCTTTGCCCCGGCGTCATCGGGCTCGCTCCGCGGCGCCTCCGAGGAGGCTTTACCCTCGTCGTCGCCCCACCAGCGGTCGAGCTGCTCGCTCGCCTGGCGGTAGCGCTCACCCAGCCAATGCCGGGCGCGCAACGTGGCGATATCGTGGTCGCGGTAGTAGACCACCGGCAACACCGCATCCGCGCCGAAGCGTGCCAGCACCTGCTGGAAAGCGGGATCGAAGCCGTAATCGATAAGCGCTTCGCGGGCCAGATCGCCGTGATTGAGAATCGCCAGCCGTGCGTTCATCCAGAGCCTTGGATCGTCGGCGTAGCCAAGAAACACGGCATTGATCGCGGGCGACTCCTCGGCCAGCGCGTCCGCCAGCGACGGCAGTACGCGTTGCGTTTCCAGCTTTACCAGCCGCGGCGCGAAGGGCTCGTGGGAGGCAACGGCGGCGAGTACGCCGGCGGCGGCCAACGCCACGATCAGGATCGACAACCAGACTTTCATGCGTTTCCCGCTCCGTTGCGCTGTTGAGGCCTGATGCTGCCGAACGCGAGCCCGGCGAGACTGGTGTAATCGATAAAAGCCGACAACTGCCTTTGATAACCGTTCGTATTTGAATTAGGATGGCTGTCCATCTTGCGTGTCCTTCATTCGTTGCGAGGTTGCCCCGGCTATGTTCGAAGTCCAATCGGCGAGCTTCGAGATCGCGGGCCAGACACTACTCTCCCCCATCGATTTCACCTTCGGTGAAGGCCGGATCTACGGCCTGATCGGACACAACGGTTCCGGCAAGTCTACGCTGTTGAAGCTGCTCGCCCAGCAGCAGCCGGTCAGTCACGGCAGCATCCGGCTCGACGGTCGCCCATTGGAACAGTGGAAACCGCGCGAGTTCGCCCGCCACGTCGCCTATCTGCCGCAGCATTTGCCCAGCGCCGAAAACCTCACCTGCCGCGAGCTGATCGGTTTCGGCCGCTATCCGTGGCACGGCCTGCTGGGCCGGCTCAATCGCCACGATCACCAGCAGATCGAGCGCGCCATCGCCCTGACCCATACCGAAGCCTTCGCCGACCGCCTGGTCGATACGCTTTCCGGTGGCGAGCGCCAGCGGGTGTGGCTGGCCATGCTGCTGGCCCAGGGCAGCCGCTATCTGCTGCTGGACGAACCGTTGGCGGCGCTGGATATCGCCCATCAGGTGGAAGTCCTCGCGCTGGTACGCAAACTCTGCCACGAGCTGGGTCTCGGCGTGATCATCGTGCTGCACGATGTCAATATGGCTGCCCGTTACTGCGACCATCTGGTCGCGCTGCACAGCGGCAGACTGCTCGCCGAAGGTCCGCCCGCCAGCATGATGAGCGATACCACGCTGGAAGCCATCTACGGTATCCCCATGCGGGTCATGAACCATCCCGCCGACGAGTGCCCCATCGCCGTGCTGCAGTGATTTCGTCGTCGCGTCCCGCCGGCGAGAGGCATAGCGTTGCCGCATGTGGCTTGCCTATCGTCGATAGCACTGGACGCTCGGGTTCAGAGTCAGGATGCTAACGATTAGCGCCGAGTCGATGTAAAAGGCGCAATCCGATCCGCCTCCTGTCCGCGAGCTTGTCATGCTGCAACCCGTTTCCCGCCAGAGTGATCTGACCCTCGAATCCGAACAGACGCCGCCACGCCCGGCGGACGTCAGCACCTTCGCGCCCCTGGGGGTGCCCGCCTTCCGCATGATCTGGATTGCCAACCTGTTCGCCAACCTCGGCGTATGGGCGCAGTCGGTCGCGGCGGCCTGGGTGGTGACCTCGAACGACGGCGGCGCGGTGCTGGTGGCGATGATCCAGGTCGCCGCCGCCCTGCCGCTGGTGCTGATGTCGATCGTCACCGGCGTCATCGCGGACAACTACGATCGGCGCAAGGTGATGCTGTTCGGCTTGAGCATCGAAGTTCTGGGCGGCGCCTTCATCACCCTGGTGGCGTTCTTGAATCTGCTCAGCCCGCTCCTGCTGATCGCTTCGATATTCTGCGTGTCCATCGGCGCCGCGATCACCACCCCGGCATGGCAGGCGGCGGTCAACGAACAGGTGCCGCGCAACCTGGTCAGCAGCGCGGTACTGCTCAACAGCGTCAACTACAACGCCGCTCGCGCCATCGGCCCGGCGATCGGCGGCCTGCTGCTCGCCGCCGTCGGCCCGGCATGGATCTTCCTGCTCAACGTGATCTGTTTCTGCGGCCTGATCACGGCATTGTGGCGTTGGCGCCGGGCGGTACTGCCGAAATCGCTGCCGCCGGAGCGAATCTGGGAAGGCGTCAAGGCGGCGCTGCATTTCGTGCAGTATTCCAGCGTGACCCGACTGGTGATGCTGCGCTCGTTCATCTTCGGCATCTCCGCCAGCGCCATCTGGGCACTGCTGCCGCTGCTGGCACACCAGCATCCCAGCGGTAGCGCCTCGCTCTACGGCTACATGCTCGGCGGCCTGGGAATCGGCGCCATCGCCGGCAGTACGCTGGTCAATCGCGCTCGCCAGCGACTCGGCAGCAGCCGCCTGATCAGCATCGCCGCCATGGTGCTGGGGCTGGTGATGCTGACGCTCGGCGGGCTCGACACGCTGTGGATGCTGTTTCCGGCATTGATCATCGGCGGTAGCTGCTGGATCGCCGCCGTGGCGTCCTACAACTCCTCGGTGCAGATCCTGGTGCCGGACTGGGTCAAGGCGCGCGCCCTGGCGCTCTATCAGACGGCGCTCTATGCCGGCCTGACGCTGGGCTCGCTGCTGTGGGGTCAGTTGGCCGACGGCCTCGGCGTGCAGATGGCGCTGCTGCTCGCCGGCGCCCTGCTGCTCGTCTCCGCGCTGCTGCTGTTGCCGTCCAGGCTGCCGGACCTGGACGCCAGCGGCCTGGTGGAAGCGCCCGAGGCGCACACCGAAAACCCCGACTTCGATTTCGACCCGGCGCGCGGCTCGGTCATGGTGACCATCGAATACCGCATCGACACCGAGCATCTGCGGGAATTCGCCCGCGCCGTGCGCCCGTTGCGCAAGCTGCGCCTGCGCAACGGCGCCAAGCGCTGGTCGCTCTACCGCGACGTGGTCGATCGCGAGCTGTGGCAGGAAGTCTTCCTCGTGCCCAACTGGCTGCAGCACTTGCGCATGCTCGACCGCCTGACCCTGGCCGACCGCGCGATCATCGACCGGGTGACCGCGCTGCACGGCGGAACCGAACCGCCACGCGTCCGCCATGGTGTCAGCTATCGCTCCTCGCGCCATGCCCAGCCCGCGCTGATCCCCAACCAGACCGAGCCGCCGGCGGAAACACCGCCGCCGGCTCGTTCCCTCGATTCCAAGGCTTCCAGTCTCGACCTGAACCATCGCCGTGCCAAGGAGAACCCATGACGGACATCACCGCCGCCCGGCAGACGTTGCGCCATGTGTTCGGTTTCGACGACTTTCGCGGCGGCCAGGGCGCGGTCGTCGAGCGGGTGATCGCCGGCCGCTCGACCGCTGCCATCTTCGCCACCGGCGCCGGCAAATCGCTCTGTTATCAACTGCCGGCGCTGCATCTGCCGCATCTGACGCTGGTCGTCTCGCCGTTGCTGGCGTTGATGCAGGATCAGCTCGCGTTCCTGCAGCGCCACGACGTGGCCGCCGCCAGCATCGACTCGACCCAGGATCGCGACACCACCCGCGAGATCATGGAGCGCGCGCGCCGCGGCGAACTGAAGATCCTGATGGTCTCGGTGGAGCGCCTCAAGAACGAACGTTTTCGCCATTTCCTGCGCCAGGTCGCCATCTCGCTGCTGGTGGTCGACGAAGCCCACTGCATCTCGGAATGGGGCCACAACTTTCGCCCTGACTATCTCAAGCTGCCGGATTATCAGCGGGAATTCGCCATTCCCCAGGCACTGCTGCTGACGGCCACCGCGACGCCGGCGGTGATCGCCGACATGCGCGAGAAGTTCGCCATTGCCGAAACCGACGTCATTACCACCGGCTTCTACCGTCCCAACCTGGAGCTGCTGGTACGCCCGGTGCCGGCCAGCGAACGCGTGGCGGCATTGATAGACTGGCTCGCGCCGCAGCAGCAACCCGGCGCCGAGGCGTCGACGATCGTCTACGTCACCCTGCAGCAGACGGCGGAAACGGTGGCCAAGGCACTCGCCAACCAGGGGCTGTCGGCGCGCGCCTACCATGCCGGGCTCGACAGCGAGACGCGCGAGGCGATCCAGCACGGCTTCATGCGCGGCGAGATTCCCTGCATCGTGGCGACCATCGCCTTCGGCATGGGCATCGACAAGGGCGACATCCGCAACGTGGTGCACTTCGATCTACCCAAGTCGATCGAGAACTACAGCCAGGAGATTGGGCGCGCCGGCCGCGACGGCCTGCCTTCGCGCTGTCTGACGCTGGCCGGTCGCGATGGCCTGCGCGTGCTGGAGAACTTCGTCTACGGCGACACTCCGGAACGCGAGGGCATTCGCCACGTGCTCGAGGAGATCGCCGCGGCGGGACGCCAGCCGGACCGCCAATGGGCGGTGCTGCTCAACACGCTCTCCCGCGACAGCAACGTGCGCCTGCTACCGCTGAAGACGTTGCTGGTGCATCTCGAAATGCAAGGCGTGATCGCCCCGCGCTACGCCTTCCTGGCGGATTACCGGCTGCGCTACGTGGAAGACCCCGACGCGCTGATCGCCCGCTTCGAGGGCGAACGGGCCGAATTCGTGCGACTCATCGTCGACAACGTTCCCGTGGCGCGCACCTGGGGCACGGTGGATTTCGAGCGTCTCTACCGCGCCGGCGTGGATGCAGAAATCAATGCCTCGCGCTCACGCCTCATCACCGCATTGGAATATTTCCAGGACAAAGGCTGGGTCGTGCTCGAGGGCAAGCGCATGACCGATGTCTACGAGGTCCGCCGGCCCGGGTTCGATGTCGACGCGCTGACCGACGAGCTGTACGCGGCGTGCCAGGTGCGTGAACGCGCCGAGATCGGGCGGCTTCATGACATGCTCGCGCTGTTCGAATCCGAGACCTGTTTGACGTACCGCCTGGCGGCTTATTTCGGCGACGACACCATCGGAATGAACCCAAAATGCGGGCACTGCTCGGTCTGCCATGGCCGGATCGCACACTTGCCCGACGCCCCACCACTGCCACCGCTGACGGATGCCGATTTCATCCGCGATGCCTTGCCGTTTATCGAACGCCATCGGGAGCAACTCGGCAGCGAACCCGGCGCCCAGCGCATCACCCACTTTCTGTGCGGCCTGCCGATGCCGGTATTCACGCCGCTCAAGGCGCGCCAGCTATCGGGCTTCGGAGCTTATGAGCAGCGCCCTTATGCCGAAGTCAAACGATGGGTCGAGACCATAGCGAAGGTGCATGGTCCCGACGTGTCACAACCATGAAGTGTCATATCACGATAGAGAAAACGGGCAGGACCGGCATCCGCTGTCAGGCACTGATCAGCACCTTCATGGTCTTTTCGCGCGCGGCGTTGGCAAAGACTTCATAGGCATCGAGAATATCGTCCAGCTTGAAACGATGGGTAATCAACTGGGCCGGATCGACCTTGCCCGACTGCAGGATATTCAACAGCATCGGCGTGGTATTGGTGTTCACCAGCCCCATCGAGATGTTGATGTTCTTTATCCAAAGCTCTTCGATGTGGAGTTCGACCGGCTTGCCGTGCACGCCCACGTTGGCGATCGAACCACCGGCGGAGACGATCTTCTGGCAGGTATCGAAGGTCGCCGGCACGCCGACCGCTTCGATGGCCACGTCGACGCCCCGGCCGTCGGTCAGCTTCATGATCTCGCTCACGACGTCGTCTTTGCCGACCTGGAAAGTGTGGGTCGCACCAAACTTCACGGCGCTGGCCAGCCGGTTCTCGTCCATGTCGACCATGATGATGCGACCCGGCGAATGGAATTGCGCGGTCAGCAGGACCGACATGCCCACCGGACCGGCACCGACGATGGCGATAGTGTCTCCGGGCTTCACGTGGCCGTACTGCACGCCGATCTCGAAGCCGGTCGGCATGATGTCCGACAGCATCACCAGCGCGTCTTCGTCGGCGTCTGCGGGGATCGGATACAGCGAGTTGTCGGCATGGGGAATGCGGACGTATTCGGCCTGGGTGCCGTCGATCAGGTGACCGAGAATCCAGCCTCCGTCCTCACAGTGGGCATACAACTGCCGCTTGCAGTTGGAACAGGCGCCACAGGAGGTCACGCAGGAAATCAGGACATGATCGCCCTTGTTGAAATTCTTCACCGCATCGCCGACCTCTTCGACGATGCCGACACCTTCATGACCGAGCGTCAGTCCCTCGGGCACTTCCGGCGTATCACCCTTGAGGATGTGCAGGTCGGTGCCGCAGATCGTCGTCTTGGTGATCTTGACGATAACATCGGTCGGCTTTTGCAGCGTAGGCTTCGGTTTTTCGATCCAGCCTTTCTGACCCGGGCCCTGAAAGACAAGCGCTTTCATTGTGCTCCCCCCTTCCATTCGACGCTTCCCAGACAGACGGCCCATCCGCCCCTGGTTGATTGCAGAATAGTTCGCCGCCGCCCCACTCGGAAGGTGAGATGACGTGGCACTTTGCCGCGCCACGAATCGAATTCTCACCGCCATGACTAGCCGAGGCTTCCAGCTCCATGCCTAAACCTGCCAGCCGAAACTGGCGTAGAGCCGTTGGATGTGCCTGGTCGGATGTCCGACCTGCAGTGGGCAGGTTGTCGAATTGGACGAACGCTGGGTACCTGCGGTTGCGTTGGGATGAGAAGTCGGGCATCCTCAATCGCGAATAACAATAATTATCATTCATATACTAAAAATCAATCTAACGGGCTCTTCATGGGAAATCGACGATTGCCACTTCCTCCTTTGCGCCGGCGACTACTGAGCATTGCCATCGCCAACGTCTGCACCACGCTTGTCGCCATACCCGCTACCACACTAGCCCAGGACACCACGACACAGTCATCGCCTTCGGATAGCGACGAACGTTCGACTGCCCTCCCCACATTCACGATAACGGACGAGGCCATGCTCGACTCAACGACCGAAGGCACCGATTCCTTTACCGCCCAGCGCACGACCATCGGGCTGGCCGAAAAGGAGATCAAGGAGATCCCGCAGTCGGTCAGTGTGTTGACCCGCGAGCGACTCGACGACCAGAACCTGACCTCGCTCAAAGAAGCAATGGAACATACTACCGGTGTCTCGGTGCAATCCTACGGCCCCAACCAATACCAGTTGCGCTCTCGCGGCTACGACATTGACTCGATGATGCTCGATGGGAGCCGTGTCGAGGCACCCTCGGCGGCGCTCTCCAACAGCGGACTCTACGACACCGCGCTTTACGACCGTATCGAGGTCATGCGTGGCCCACCGGCATTCTCAAGGGCAGCGGCGAGCCCAGTGGCACCATCAATCTGGTACGCAAACGCGCGCAACGCGATTTCGGCCTCGACATGTCGCTGTCGGGGGGCAGTTGGGACCACTACCGCAGCACGCTCGACGTCACCGGTCCGCTGAACAAGAGCGGCAGTCTGCGTGGGCGTGTGGTGGGCGTCTACGAAGACCAGGATTCGTTCGTCGACAAAGTGTACGCCAGAGACTACATCGGCTACGGCACGCTGGAATACGATTTTACGCCGGACACCACACTGTCGGCCGGTATCTCTCGGCAGGTCGGCCATTCGCGGCCTTACTCGGGCCTGCCCGTATCCAGCGATGGCGACCTCTTCGATGTCGACCGTTCGACCTATCTCGGCTCGGACTGGGATAGCTCCCATTCGGACGCCACCCGATACTTCGCCGAGTTGGAGCATCATCTCGATAATGGGGGTATTTTTACGATCAAGGCCAACCAGATCGAGACGTACCGCATGAACAAGACCAGCAGTGAGAGCGCCCTGGTTCTTGACGAAAATACCGGCGCGATTGCAACTCGTAACAATAAATGGAGTGATGAATCGAAGAGTAAGTCGCTGGATACAAGACTGACCACACCTTTCTCGCTGTTGGGCGCTGAACACAGCGCGACGCTAGGGGCCAGCTACTACAAGACCGAAGATCGCACCCCTTACGCTTACGGCGCAGGAAACTACCTGGGCCAGTACTCGCTGCAAAACCTCTACGACCCCGTCGACCTGCCCGAACCCGAAGACTTCGACCTGTTTCCCGGCTGGGTGAGTTCCGACCTTCGCCAGAAGAGCATTTACGGCCAGACCGACTTGAACATTACGCCGCGTTTCACTTTCGTTGCCGGCGGCCGCGTCGACTGGTACGAGATTGATTCCAGCAGGTATGAAGAGGGTTCCGGCGGAGCCAACGACCATGACACGGGGCGCGAGTTCGTACCTTATGCCGGTGTGATATACCGATTGACGCCAAGCATCAATCTCTACACCAGTTATACGGAGATATTCCAACCGCAGACCGAACAGACCGTCGACGGCGATCTGCTCAAACCTCGCACCGGCAAGCAGGTCGAGGCTGGTATAAAGGGCGGCTCCCCCAACGGTTCATTCAATTGGCATCTTGCAGTCTTCAAGATCAAGGACAAGGATCGTGCCTATGCGGATGCGGATAACATCGGTTATTACGTCGCCATTGGCGAGAGTCAAAGCAAGGGCTTCGAGGCGGAAATCTCCGGCAGTCCGCTACCACGTTGGGATCTTGCCGCTGGCTATACCTACACCGATGTCGATTACAAGGATGACCTGGACACCGCCACGATCCCGGTCATTTACGATCCACGCCACGCCTTCAACCTGTAGACACGCTATCGTTTCTCCGACGACATCGACCATGGCTGGCAAGTCGGCGGTGGCGTCGATGTAGTCAGCCGAACCTATGCCGACGACGGCGATACCCAGTGGATCCAGGGTGGGTATACCCTGCTATCGGCCAAGCTCGGTTATCGCTTCAACCGCCATTTCGATGTGAGTCTCAACGGCAACAACCTGACCGACAAGAAATACTACGCCACCGTCCGGGGAAGTTCCCGTCACAACTATTATGGCGAGCCTAGAAACGTCACCCTGACCATGAATTACAGCTATTGAGGGATCGTCAGGCTATGCCACTCGATCCCGATATCGCCTACTTTCTCGACATCATCGGTTCCTCCGACATCGAGTGGACATTGTTCGCTTATCGAATCTCCGGCCAGGAAACACCGTGACCATTCGCCCCGCCGTCTCTCAGCGACTGTTGATCCACTTGCTTGCCGGATTGCTACTTATGACGATGGTAATGATCGCACCGCCACCCGCCAGGGCCAGTCAGGCACACCCCATCGTCGCCCTAGATCAAGCGATCGCCGAAACGTTGCTCGAACTAGGCATCGCCCCGGTCATGATCAGCCAACGCGATTATTTCGATTTCTGGACGGACGACGCCTACGACGCCTCCCAGTTGATCGAGGTCGGCCAACCGCTGCCAAATATTGAACTTCTGCGGCAGGTGTCGCCGCGGCAGATCCTGCTCGCGCCCTGGCAAGCGGCTGTCGCCTCGCAACTCGATGCCGTCGCACCGATCGAAATCGTCGATGACTATCCCTATTCCAGCGAGGGCGATATCTGGATACATCTGCTCGCTTTCACCCGGCAGCTCGGCCAGCAAGTCGGTCGCCCACAGGCGGCAGCACATCTGATTCAGCAAACCGAGACACACCTCGATGCCCTGCGCAACAAGGCAATGGATGAGGATATGCCGCTACTGATCGTGCAACTCATGGACCAGCGACATGTCCGCGTGTTTGGCGGACATAGTCTGCCGCAGGGCGTGCTGCAACGGCTGGGCTTGCACAACGCCTGGCATGGCGCGACCAATCAGTGGGGCTATGCACTGGTCGGTATCGACTCTTTGTTCGATATCGAGGCCCGCCTGGTGGTGATCCGCGATCCTTTCCCCATTGGCATCGAGCAGAGCCTGGCACAGAACGGCCTCTGGCGTCATCTGCCCAGCGTCAAGCGCGGCGACGTCATCACGCTGACCCATGCTTTCTGGTTCGCCGGTGGGTTGCCTTCCGCCCGTCGTTTCGCCGACGCTCTAGTCGAGGCCCTTGACGATGACTAGCCGATCCTTGGCATGGCTGCCCCCCGCTGGCATCTGTCTACTGCTGGGACTACCTCTGCTATGGCTGGTCGGCTCGGCTCTGGCTGTCCATGGCGATATCCTCGACACGTTGCGAACATTAGCCACCCCTGCGCCAACGGCAATCGATCGGTTGCTGCTGTACTACGCCTGGTGGCCGCGTTTCGTCATGGCGCTGTTGGCCGGCGCGGGACTCGCCGTGGCAGGAGTGCTGATGCAGCAGGTGCTCCGCAATCCGCTGGCGTCACCGACCACGCTGGGTGTCGCTTCAGGCGCCAACCTGGCGCTGATGGCAAGCACCCTGCTGGCGCCTGGACTGCTCGCCATCGGACGCGAGTGGATCGCTCTGGCCGGTGGTGGTGCCGCCGTGGGATTGACGTTTCTGCTAAGCTGGCGGCGCGGCTTGGCGCCGACAGTGATCGTACTCGCTGGGCTAGTGGTCAATCTCTATCTGGGCGCCCTGAGTACCGTCTTGCTGCTGTTCCACCACGAGTCGCTCAACCGTTTGCTGATCTGGAGCGCCGGCTCACTGGTCCAGAACGGTTGGGACGATGTCGCCATGCTGTGGCCTCGCCTGCTGTTCGCCATGCTGACAGCGATGGCGCTGCTTCGACCCTTGCGCTTGCTGGAGTTGGACGACGCCAACATGCGTAGCCTTGGCGTGCCTCTGAAATACCTGCGCCTGGCTGGCCTTGGGCTCGCGGTAGCTCTGACAGGCAGTATCGTCAGCGTCATCGGCGTGATCGGTTTCATCGGCCTGGCCGCCCCCAACATCATCGCCCTAGCTGGCGGTCGCACACTCGTCCAACGACTGTTCTGGTCACCTCTGCTCGGCGCCTTGCTGTTGGCATTGACCGACCAACTTCTACAGCGAGTCGGCGGCGACTATTTGGCGACACTGGTTCCCACCGGGGCCATCACCAGCCTACTGGGCGCACCGCTGCTATTGTGGTTGATCCCCCGTCTGCGAATGACGGGGAACCGGCCACGGGACACAACGCCCCTTGCCGGATACCGGCACCTCGACCTGAAGGCAACATCCTGGCTGCCGTTCCTCCTGGCATCGATCGTCGTCGTGGCGCTGCTGCTCGGGCAGGGAGTCGATGGCTGGTACTGGCTGAATCCCACGCAATGGCCGTTCATCGAAGGCCGTCTGAATCGTCTGCTCGCCGCTGCCAGCAGTGGCGTCATGCTGGCGGTGTCCGGCACGGTACTGCAGCGTTTGTCCGCCAACCCCATGGCCAGCCCCGAAGTATTGGGGATTAGCGGCGGCAGTGCCATTGCCGTGATTCTGGGCATCTATCTGCTGCCCGCGCCATCCTCGCCGATGTTGGCTGGCGTGGGCACCCTGGGTGCCTGTCTTACTCTGGGACTATTGCTCGCCCTGACGCGACGGCGCGATTACGCGCCAGGGCAATTGCTGTTGGCAGGTGTCGCCATTGGCGCATTGTTCAACGCAGTGAGTAGCATCATCCTGGTCAGCGGCGATCCCCGCACTCAGCAGGTACTCGCCTGGATCACCGGCTCAACCTACTACGCGACGCCGTCCCAAGCTCTCCTACTGTCCGCGCTGGCCTGCTTGGCGACGCTGCTCGCCTGCCGTTTCAATCACTGGCTGGATATCCTGCCGCTGGGTGGCGGTATCGCCCAGGCCATCGGTATCGATGTGAAACTCGCCCGCTTATCGCTGCTGCTGCTGGTCGCGGCCATGACTGCCAGCGCCACATTAATTGTCGGCCCGCTGTCGTTCATCGGCCTGCTCGCTCCGCACCTGGCGCGCATGCTGGGATTTACGCGGGCCCTTCACCACCTGCTGGGCGCCGCGCTGTTAGGGGCCCTGCTGATGATCGTTGCCGACTGGCTGGGACGCCAATTGTTGTTCCCCAACGAAATACCAGCGGGTACCGCCGCTTCGCTGATCGGCGGTGCCTATTTCATGTTGCGATTGCGTCGACTTTGAGACGAGGTATCCGCCAGACGGTTACGAGATTCTTTCCACCGCGTCGCGGCTGGCCAGATCGCGCTCTTCGCCAGTGAGTTCACGCAGTCGGCCGTCGCGCATTTCCAGCAGGCGATCCGCGTGAGCGAAGTAGTGGTCGTCGTGGCTGATAGCGAAAACGGTGATGCCGAGTTCGCGGAAACGCGGCATCAGTTCGCGATAGAAGGCGCGCCGGAATTGCGGATCCTGATCCGCCGCCCATTCGTCGAGCAACAAGATCTGGCGCTGCTCGACCAGCGCCATCAGCAGCGCCAGGCGCTTGCGCTGCCCCTGGGAGAGTTCGGTATCCAGCACCCGGCCGTCCTCGAGCCGGAGCTTCTTCGCCAGTTGCAGCGTCTCGAGCCAGTTGTCGAGCAGCGCGGGATCGGCACTGCCACCGCGTGGCCCCATCAACCGGTCGAACTGGTGGAAGTCGGTGTAAACCGCCGAAAAGCGCTGACGGTAACGATGCCAATCCGCCTCGCCGACGGCCTCGCCGTCGATGCGAATCTCGCCGCCATGCGGCCGATAGAGCCCGGTCAGCAGCTTGGCCAGGGTCGACTTGCCGCTGCCGTTGCCGCCGATCAGATAGACCTGCTCGCCCCGCTCGAGACGCAGATTGATCGGGCCTATTTCGAAACCCATACGTTCAAAACCCTCGCGGCCGGTCTTGGCCGGATAGCGATAGGTGATGTCGCGCAATTCCAACGTCTGCCACTCGCCGTGATCGTCGACCAGATCGAAATCCTCGCGGTACGGCGCCAGCGACAGTTCGCGCAGCTTGTCGAACGAGACCTGCGCCGTGATCAGCGTCGGCGTCGCCCCCACAGCCTGAATCAGCGGCGAGCGCAGGAACAGCAGGGTCAGCGAGAAGGTCGCGGCCACCGCGGTATTCGACCAGCCGAGCCCGTTGGCGAGAAAGAACACCACGCCGATGGCACCGAGCATCATGATGTTGGTCCAGTTGCCCGCGCTCAGATGATAGGTGTCGGCACGAATGATGTGGTCGCGATAGGTTCGGGCATCGACACCATAGACCGCTTCCAGCAGATGGCGCGCGCGGTCGCGGTTGAGTCTCAACTCCTTGCGTCCGTGGATGACGGTCTCGTATGCCCGATAGAGCCGGTCGTCCGCTTCCCGCGTGATGCGAATATGGTGGTAGACCTTGGAAACCAGCCACCACCCCACCAGCATGGTGATGGCGATCCACACCGCCGTCACCAGCAACAGCGGTGGCGAGAGCCAGAACAGGTAAGCCACCGACGCCAGCGTGATGATCACGCCCTGGACCAGCTCCGGCAGACGCACGAAAGCGATGGTGATGTTGCGAATGTCGCTGGAGAGACTCGCCAGCAGGTGCGCGCTGCCCAGCTGTTCCAGGCGTTCGACGTCGGTATCGAGGATGCGCTTGACCAACCTCTCACGCAGGCGGTAGACGAAGTGATGGCCCAGCGTGGTCAGCGCCAACTGCGAACCCAGCGTCACCGCCAGCAGCAGCATGACCAGGCCGATGAACGGCAGCAGCGTCGTCATCGCACCGATTTCTATCGGCTGCGGACCGGTGACGATCAGATAGTGATTGATGAAGGCGATCACCCCGATACCCAGCACCGCACTCAGCAGGCTGAGCAGCATGACGCCGACGAATGGCCAGCGATAGTGACGAAAGACGACGCGCAGTAGTTCCATTCGGATCCCGTAGACTGCGATATGGCTCGCCCGGGACGTCGAGCGAGAAGAGCGGAGACGCGAATGATTCTAACCTTCACCAGCGAAGTCAAGCGACGCCGGTACTCAAGCTTCCTCGTCCGAGAACATCATCTGGATGCGGGAACGCAACCAGCGCTCGGCCGGGTCATTGTCGTAGACGCTCTGCCACACCATGCTCAACGGGGCCGGCGGGCGCTCCAGCGGCAGTTCGTCGACCCGCAACCCCCCCTGGGCCGCCAGCACGTCGGCGGCATAGTCCGGCACGGTTGCGACCATGTCGGTATTCTGCAGTAGCGACGCCAGGCTGTTGAACTGCGGTACCGCCAGCACGATCCGTCGCTTGCGGTCGAGTGCCGCCAGCAGGTCGTCGACGTAACCGTTGAGATCGCCGTCGAACGAGACCAGCGCGTGGGGACGCTGGCAATAGTCATCGAGCGTCAGCGCTCCCGGACGTCCATCGGCACGCAGCACCTTGGCGTGGGTCCGACGCAGCACACGCTGCTTGGCGTTGGCGGGCAGATCGCGAGCATAACCCGCGGCAACCGTGATTTCGCGCGTATTGAGCAGTTGCGGCATGAGATGGAAGTCGGCACGGCGGACGACCAGCACGATGCCCGGCGCCTCACTGCGCAGCCGCTTGAGCAGAGCCGGCAGCAGCGCGAATTCGACGTCGTCGCTGAACCCGACCCGGAACACGGCCTCGCTGGTCGCCGGATCGAAACTGCTGGTTCGGCTCAACACGTTGGAAATGGCATCCAGCGCGGGTTGCAGCTGTTCGTAGATCTCCTGGGCGCGGGCGGTGGGCACCATCTGGCGCCCGGTACGCACCAGCAGAGGATCGCCAAAGACGTCTCTCAAACGGGCAAGCGCCGCGCTGGTCGCCGGCTGGCCGAGAAACAGGCGCTCGGCCGCCCGCGAGACGCTACGCTCTTGCATCAAGGTTTCGAACACGACCAGCAGCTTGAAATCGACGCCGCGCAGGTCACTACGATTCATTAACGGCTCGCTCTTCCCTGTCGAGTGGCGGCGCCCGCCCGACCGCGTTCAGCGTACACCAAGCGCGATCGTCCTCGGGAAACCTTGCGGGCGCCATATCGATACGGGTTATATCCGGTATCGATTTGCAAACATAGTGTTTGTCACTTATCGCCGATAGAGTCAAAGACCGGTATCGGAATCTCCGAGGTACGTACACCATGTCACGCGCAATACAATTTCAACGATTTGGCGACGCCGACGTGCTCGAAGTCATCGAGCGCCAGCCGACCTCGCCCGCCGCTGACGAAGTGCTGATCGCCACCGAGGCGATAGGCGTCAACTGGCATGACGTGCTGTGGCGGCGCGGCATGAGTTCGACCAGGGCTACCCTGCCGGCCGGTATGGGCAGCGAGCTGGCGGGGAGCGTGATCGAGGTCGGCTCCGGTGTCAGCGATTTTGCACCCGGCGACCGCGTTGCGTCGATTCCTGCCTTCGATCCCAACCGCTACGCGACCTACGCCGAACGGGCGCTGTTGCCGGTAACGTCGCTGATTCGTTATCCCGACTGTCTGACGCCAGCCGAAGCGGGCGTCCATTATGTGCCGTCGCTGATCAGCTGGCTCGGCTTTCGCGAAGTCGCCGACCTGCAACCCGGGGAGACGGTACTAATCACCGGCGCCTGTCACATCGGCGGTCCCTATGCGGTTCAGGTCGCCCGCGCCTTCGGTGCACGAGTCATCGCCGCCACGCCCCATGAAAGCGCTGTCGACTATCTCGAGTCACTGGGCGCCGACGCCGTGATCCATACCGAAACCCAGGACCTGGTGAAGCGCGTCGACAAGCTGACCGACCATCGGGGGGTCGACGTGGTCCTGGATGCGCTGGGCGGCCCGCAAATGAGCCTGTTGGGCGAGGTCCTGGCGACCCGTGGCCGCCTGATTCTCTACGGCATGCTGGGCGGCAACGAGACTTCGTTCCCGGCCCAGGCGGCCTTCCGCAAGAATATCCAGTTTCATGTCCACTGCCTGTCCAATTTCAGCGGCAAGCCGGAACTGGGCATCCCCCAAAATCGTCCGGCACTCGACCGCGCCATTGCCGGTGTCGACCGGCTCACACGACGCGGCGAACTCAAGCCGCAGATCGATCATCGTTTTGGATTCGATGAAATCGTCGAGGCACACCGCTATCTGGAGACATGCGCCAATCATCACGGCCGGATCGTGGTGGAGATGACCTGACGGATCGCAGTCACGGATATTGCCAGTGACCTGACCGATTGACGACAATAGGCGTTTGCACTTTCGTCGCAATCGCGCTCTGGGGATACCGAATGCTCGCTCAACTGTTCGCCGTCATGGCTCCGGTACTGGTCGGCGCGGGCATCGGTTTCGGCTGGATTCGCCGTGGGCTCTCCTATCCGACCGAGTTCGTGACCAAGCTGGTGTTCAATATCGGCACGCCGGCGCTGGTCATCGCCTCGCTGTCGAATGCCGAGGTGGACCCCGACGACTTCGGTCGTACCCTGGCCGCGACGTTCATCGTCCTGGCGGGGATGGCACTGGCCAGCTTCGGTGTCGCCCGGCTGCTGGGCAAGTCGTGGCGCGTCATCATCTCACCGATGATGTATCCCAACGCCGGCAACATGGGCCTGCCGGTATCGCTCTATGCCTTCGGTCACTACGGTTTCACCTTCGCCATGACCGCCTGGGTCGCGAATGCGCTGATCCAGTTCACCGTCGGCATGATGATGGCTTCCCGCGGCAATCCCTGGAAGTCCCTGGCGCGCAATCCCACGCTTTACAGCATCGCCATTTCGCTGGCCTTGTTGCTGACCGGCACGCCCCTGCCCGCCTGGCTGAACAACTCCGTCCATCTGCTCTCCGGCCTGACGATTCCGCTCATGCTGATCACCCTCGGCGTGTCGCTGGCCAGCATCCAGGTGCGCAATCTGTCGTCCGGCTTCGTCTTCACGCTCTGCCGTGTCCCGATCGCGCTGGGGCTCTCCTTCGGCGTCGCTCACTTGCTGAGTCTGCCGCCGGTCGCCGCCAGTGCCGTCGCCCTGCAGATGAGCATGCCGGTGGCGGTCTACAACTATCTGTTCGCGCAGCGTTCCCGCCAGGAACCGGAATACGTGGCCAGCCTGGTGTTCTGCTCGACGCTGCTGGCTTTCATCTACCTGCCGCTCGAACTCGCTTTCATGCTGTGATTCCGGTCAACGGCGAGCCAGGCCTGGCTTGAAAAAGCCGCCCGAGCAACTACATTACACATTGTAATCTTAAAAAAATTAATGGATTACAGCTATTTGCATAAAACGGACACCACGCAATGGAGCCGCGAGGCAAGGAGACACAGATGCGTAACCTGTCATGGAAGCAGACATTCGGCGCCGCTGCGCTGATAGTGGGGACGACAACGATGTCCCAGGCCGCCCTGGCCCAGGATGAGAACCAGGATGTGCAAGGGCTCTACTCCGCCGATGAACTGATGGACGCGGACGTCTATCTGAAGAGTTCGCCGGACGAGGATGTCGGCGATGTCGAGGATATCCTGCTGGGCGAGGACATGTCCGTTCAGGCACTGGTGGTCGAGGCCGGCGGCGTACTCGACATGGGCGACAAGGAGTTCGTCGTCAAGCAAGGCAATTTCCGCGTCGAGACCAGCCAGGACGATAATCTCGATACCATCCGCTATCGCGTCGTCCTCGACCTCGATCGCGACTCGCTGAAACAGCAGCCGGCCTACAACAACGACTGGTGGCAACAGGCCAAGACTCAGGCCGCCGGTGCCTGGGAAAATACCAAGCAGGGTGCCGCCAGCGCGTGGCAGGGCACCAAGGATGCCACGTCCGACCTGCTGCGCGACGCCAGCAATGCCATCAATAACTGAATCGACGTCGTAACCTCTCACCAGGAGCGATTGACGACGTTGCGCCTGGAATGGGGAGCGAAAAAAGCAAGCGAAAAAAAACCGCCGACTCNNGAGTCGGCGGTTTTTGTCACCAGTCAAACAGCGCAATGCATCACTGCTGCTGTTGCTGAACCATGCCCTGTACCCGCTGCATCAGAGCCGGATCCTGCTGGATCGCCTGGCCGATCGAATTGAACTGCTCGACGCTCATGCCACTATCCTGGACGGCCTGGACCATCTCATCGTTGGCTTGCTGACGAATCTTCTGCTGCTCACCTTCGTCGGAGGCATTCTGCAACTGCTCGGTGTAATCCTGGGAAATCGAGGCGATGTCCTGGGATGCATCGGCGAACTGCTGGAGCTGCTCATCGGAAAAATCCCGAGCGGGCGCCTGGGCCTGGGAACCGCTATCGGCTGCGTCCTGAGCCATGACCGGTGCGCTGACGAGCCCCGTTGTCATCATTGCGGCCGCGAGAAAAGCGGTGATCCTTTGCATGGTACCTCCAATTTCGGTTTTTGCGTATGCCCTCGTGGGATGCCGCCAGTAGCGAAGAGTTCCCATAAAAATGTTTCGCTGGGCAATTTAATGTTGCCTTAATCAACCTGGCCGATACAAAGACCCGGTTATCACGAGGATTTTCGACATCGGCCATCAGGGTAACCAGTCGACCATCGCCTGGATCCCCTCGCGGACCCGCTCGAGTGCCGGTAGCGACATCGGTGCCTCGAAACGCTGCGGCTGGTGCACGAGCAGTTCGGCGCCATCGAAGTCGACGTAGGCCAACCGTGCCGTCAGTTGTGAAGGATCGCAGCCGAACGCGCTGCCCGGCAGCAGGGCGACGCCGGTGTCGGCCAGTAGCCGCGCGGTCAATTCGGCGCTGGTCGTGATGCCACGCTCGGCGAGTCGATCACGGAAGGCTTCGAAATCGGGGAACAGATAAAAGCCGCCATCGGGTCGATGGGTATGCACCCCTGCCGCGTCGAGACGCGCGGCGCACCAGTGCCCGACAACGGCGAGCCACTCCCGCTGGCGTTCCAGGTAAGCGTTCAGCGCTGGCGTCATCCGGTAGGCGACACAGGCGGCTTCCTGAACCGGACTCGCCACGCTCGACCAGGTTTCGGAGGCGATGCCGAGCAGACGCGCCAACAGCTCGTCACCCAGCGCGCGCGGCACATGCATGACACCGAGACGCCAGCCACCGGCGCCACACCATTTCGACAATCCGCTGGTGGTGACCGTGCCTTCCGGATAGTCGCGCGCGAAGGCGCGGTGCGAGCCGTCATGATCCAGCGGCCCGTAGATCTCGTCGGCCAGCACGACCACGCCATGGCGACGCGCCACCTCGGCCAACTCGGCCTGCAGTGCCGGGTCCGGAGAGAGGCCGGTGGGGTTGCCGGGCGCGTTGAGAATCAGCAACCGGGTTCGCTTTCCGCCCTGACGGCAGTGCGCGTCGAGCTGCGCCGGGGTGATCTGCCAGCGGGTGTCGAAACTCGCCGCCAACTTGACCGCGCTCTGCCCGGCCAGGCGCGCCTGGGGCGCGTAGGAGACCCAGGCCGGCGCGGGAATCAGGATTTCCGCCGCCGGCAGCGCCTTGATCAAGGCAAACAGCAACAGCTTGCTGCCCGGACCGATCAGCACCCGTTCGGCTTCCCACTCGGTGCCATCCAGCTCGCGGTGGAAAGCCGCCACCCGCTCGCGTAGCGCCGGTAGCCCCTGTACCGGCAGGTAGGCCTTGCTGGCGGCGTGTTCGGCCAAGGCTTCCACGGCCGGGCCGTAAACCGGGAACGGCGACTGGCCGAAGCCGAACTTGACGATCCGCTCGCCCTTCGACTCGCGCAGTCGCGACTGTTCGTTGATCAGCAAGGTGTCGGAGGCCGGCGTGGCACTGGCGTCGGCGCGATAGTCACGATTCAGCAGCTCGGCTGCGAGCCCATGTGAAGCGTTCATGACGAGATGACTCCTGAGTAACGTGGGGCGCGGGACAAGGCGCCAACGAGACGGATCATTCGATCCGCCAGCGGGCGATCAGGGCTTCACGACGTCGGATCGACGACACGGCGTCGCCGCCCATGTCGTGGGCCATACGGGACAACAGCATTTCGATCAACACGAACAGGCTGCTCATGGGATTGAAAAAGAACGGGCCCTGGGCCGAGGCCAGCAGAGTCAGATCCGTCATCTCCGCCAAACGGGCGGAGGCATGATTGGTCAAGGCGAGCAGTTGTGCGCCCTGCTCCAGCGCTTGCTGGCAGTAGTCGACGCTGATCCGGGTCTCCGGCCGGTAGCTGATGCCCACCACCAGATCGCCCTCGCCCAGCTCACGGCCGGTTTCCAGGTTGCTGCCACCGAGAGAATCGATGAGTCGTACGTCGCTGCGCAGGTAACCCAGGTAATAGGCGAGATAGTGAGCGCCGGCGAAACAGGCTCGCTGCCCGACCACATGCACGCGGCGCGCCGCGATCAGCGCCTCGGTGGCACGCGCCAGCATGGCATCGTCCAGGCCCTCGGCGGTGCGCGAGAGATTGTTCATCTCCTCCTGCCACAGGGTCTGCTGCTGCGAGGCCCGTACGCCACCGCTCGGCATCTGTCCCAGATCGAGCAGACGCTCGGCGCGGGTCGAGTAGAATTCGCCACTGGTCGCATCGGCACGGAACAGCGCCTGCAGGGACTTGAATCCGGCAAGCCCCAGCGCATGCGCCAGCCGCGTCAGACTCGAGGCATTGACGCCATGACGTTCGGCCAGTGCCGAGATGCTCAGGGTCGCTGCCAGATCCGGCGCGGCCAGCAATTGTTCGAGCAGCTTCAGCCCGCCGGGCGTGAGCTTGGGCGCCTGACTCTCGCCGCGACGGGCAGCGATGGCCAGCGCCTGCAGTGAAGCGATGGATGTCGGCGGCATGTCGAATCCGTTGTGATCGGCCATGACCTGTCCTCCGTATGAATACCCTTAGATTAGGCTTACCCTCCCATTTCTGCAAATTATTTTGCAGAAATGAAAATTCCACCCACCCTCATGACACGCTACCCTGAACCCAACGCATCGATCGACGGTCGAATTCCCCCGATTTCGATCGATTTTCACTGTCAGGGACAAAACCATGAAACATTGGCTGATGGCCGGCGCGCTACTCGCCGGCACGCTTTTCGTGCTCGGCGCTCAAGCGCAAGCGCAGGAAGGCGGCAATCCCGCCAACCCACTGATCACGGACAAAGGGCGGTTCCGTCCGCTGATCGTGGTCACGCCGAGTGCCCAGGAACCGGCCTACCGGCACCTCAGGCAGCAACTCGACGAGACGCAGGCGCAGTTCGAGCAAAGGGAGATGTTGCTCTATACCGTCGAAGGCAGCGAGGGAACGCGCCACGGCCAGCCGATGACCCGCTACGAAACGGCGGCACTGCTCGACGCGCTAGACGTCGACCCCAGCCAGGGCGTGACGACGATTCTGGTCGGCAAGGATGGCGGCAAGAAGGTACAGCAGCGCGGCGGGGTCGAACTCCAGCAGATCTACGACACCATCGACCGCATGCCGATGCGGCAAGGCGGCGATGGCTGAAGGCGATGGCTAAAATAGAAGGTGATCCTGCCGGCCGAGAATCGACCGGGCCGGCTTCAGTGGCTCATCGCCACCGATCGAGCTGGCGCCGATTCGCTTTGCTGGCTTGCCAGGGCGTCACCGCCTGGAGCCGAATGGCGCTTCCCGGCATGCATTGGGCCAATCGCGTGCAGGCCAGCGGCGTCAAGGCGCCGAGCCGGGGGTAGCCGCCGACGGTCTGGCGGTCGTTGAGCAGGAGGATCGGCTGGCCATCCGGTGGCACCTGGACCGCGCCCAGTGGAATGCCTTCCGAAATCATGCCGCCGAGCCCGCAGCGCAGCACTGGCCCGGTCAGACGTACGCCCATGCGATCGGCACGACTATCCACCCGCCACGGCTGGTTGAAGGCCGCGAATAGACTGGCGCCGTCGAAGTGGGCGATTTGCGCTCCCGCGACCAGCTCGAGCGTCGTTTCCTCATCGGGTAGCGACAGACTCACGGGCAATTCCCGCGCTTCGGGCGTCGCCCCCCGCCAGCCGATGCGATCGCCGACTCCGAGCGCCCGCCCTTGTCCATCGAGCCCACCCAGCTGTTCGCGCATCACGCTGGAAAGGCTGCCCATGAACGGCTCGGCATCGATACCGCCCGGCACCGCCAAATAGGCACGCAGGCCCGCCACCGGCTGGCCGAAGGTCAAGCGCTGCCCCGCCTCGATCATGAAGCTGGCGCCGGGGGCAAGCGGCTGGCCGTCCAGCTCGGCGCCGAGGTCGGCACCGGCCAGCGCCAATCGCGTCGTCGCCTCGGCCTTGAGCGCCAACCCGCCGATGGCGATCTCGATCCCCGCCGCATCGGGCGCGTTGCCGAGCAGCCAGTTGGCCCAGCCCAGCGAGACCCAGTCGAGCGCGCCGCCCTGCGTCACGCCCAGGTGACGCACGCCGAAACGACCGCCATCCTCGACCAGGGCCAGCGGCCCGGTGCGTTCGACGACCAGTCCGGCCGGTTGCGATGAGGAGTTCATCCGCGCTCCTCCATGGGCGTTGGATCGCCGCCCTGCTCGATGAAGGCTTCGCGGCCGATCGCCTCGAAACGCACCCGGTCCCCCGGCCGAAACAGGCTGATCTCTTCACGCTGGCGATCGAACAGCTTGACCGCGGTGCGTCCGAGGATGTTCCAGCCGCCCGGCGAGCGCATGGGGTAGATCGCGGTCTGGCGCTCGGCGATGCCGACGCTGCCCGCCGGCACCTTCTGCCGGGGCGTTTTCAGGCGGGGAGTGGCCAGCGCCTCCTCCACCAGCCCCATGAAGGCGTAGCCCGGGGCGAACCCGAGCGCGAAGGCGCAGTAATCCCGCGCGCAGTGGCGACGCACGATCTCTTCCGGCTCGACGCCGAGCCGCTCGGCGATCCTGGGCAGTTCGGGGCCGACGCTGTCGTCATACCAGACCGGAATGACATGCTCGCGCCCGGCGCCGGACGACGCCGGCTCGAGGCCATCGAGCGCCTCCCGCGCCAGCTCTCGCGCCGCCGCGTGATCGAGCCGCACGACATCGTAGTGCACCAGCAGCGTGGTATAGGACGGCACCAGATCGATCAACGCATCACCGAAATGCTGGCGCAGCGCGGCGTCGGCGGCCAGAATCCACGGCATGTGGGCCTCACTGATGGCATCGAACAGACGCACCATCAGCGCGTCCATGGCGACCGTCTCGAATCGGGGACGGGGAGAATCGCTCATGCGTCGTCCAGCGCCTGGAAGGCTTCGCGGATGGCCTTGACCGCGGCCACCGACTCGGCGTTGTCGCCATGCACGCAGAGCGTGTCCGCCGGCAGCCGCAGCGCGCTACCATCGCCGGCCGTCAGCGCCTCGCCCTTGGCCAGCGCCACGGCCTGATCGACGATGGCGTCGCGATCGTGATGAACCGCACCCGGCAGGCGGCGCGAAACCAGATGCCCTTCGGCGTCGTAGGCGCGGTCGGCGAAGGTCTCGAACCACAGCGTCACGCCCATCTCATTGGCCAATTCGCGTATGGGCTGGGGATTGGCGGTGGACATCACCAGCAAAGGCAGCTTGCGGTCGTAGCGCACCACCGCGCGCATGGCGGCACGCAACAACTCCAGGTCCTTCGCCATGTCGTTGTAAAGCGCGCCATGCGGCTTGACGTAGCTGACCTGTGTGCCCTCGGCGCGGCAGAAAGCCTCCAGCGCGCCGATCTGGTAAAGCATCAGGTTCTCGACCTCCTGCGGCGAACAGGCCATCGAGCGGCGACCGAAACCGACCAGGTCGGGGTAGCCGGGGTGGGCACCGACCCTGACGTCGTTGGCCACTGCCAGTGCCACGGTCTTGCGCATCACGTCGGGATCGGAGGCATGAAAGCCGCAGGCGATATTGGCGCAATCGACATAGGGCATGGCCTGAACGTCCAGGCCCAGCGCCCAGTTGCCGAAACTTTCGCCCATGTCGCAGTTGAGTAGGGGCACAGGCATCGGAGCACCTCGTATCGTTGTTGTCTGCATTGTTGTCTCTATCGGTTCTGGCACTTTAAGAAAACGTTGTCCAAAGGGTCCAATCGTTTTTCGCGATGCGCAGTATCGGTGCAACCTTTCAACCCGCGCTGGGAGAGACGTGGGCGCAGACGCCAAAGGTTGACGGCTTGCGCCCGGCACCGAAGAATCGTCGTCCCGCATTCCGCCACGAGGACCCGGCATGTTCGATTTCAAGGAGCTCGAGGCCTTCGTCTGGGTGGTGAGGCTGGGCTCGTTTCGCAAGGTCGCGACCCGCCTGCATCTGACCCAGCCCTCGATCTCCGACCGCATCACCCGCCTGGAAGCGACGGTGGGCGAATCCTTGCTCGACCGTTCGGCCCGCCCCGTGCAGCCGACCCTTCGCGGCCGCGAATTCTATATCCATGCCGAGCGTCTGCTGAACAGCCGGGAAGAAGCGCTGCGACTGTTCCAGAACCAGGAAGACTTCTCCGGCACCCTGCGCCTCGGGGTGATCGAGACCATCGCCCATAGCTGGTTCAGCGCCTTTCTGACCCGCCTGGCCGAACGACACCCTCGTTTGACCATCGAGCTGACAGTGGACATTTCTCCGTTCCTGCACCAGCGCCTGGCCGACAACGACCTCGACATGATCTTCGCCATGGACGGTGCCGCGCCCACCCTGTCGGTGGAACGCTTGCCACTGACCACCTACGAAATGGGCCTATTCGTCGCCCCGCAGCATGCCGACGCGCTGCATGGTGGTGGAGTCCGAACGCTGTCGCGCTTCGCCTTCGTCTCGTTCAGCAGACTCGCCCGCCCCTACAGCGAGCTGGTCACCTACCTCGCCGAACACGGCATCGATGACCCCAAGATTCACTGCGCCACCACGCTGATGACCATCGTCCGAATGAGCATCGATGGCATCGGGATCGGCTCGCTGCCGGTCTCGACCGTCGCCGACGCCTGCGCCGGTGGCGAGCTGGTACGTCTCGATCTGCCAGCGCCCTTGCCGGCGATGTATTACGACGCCACCTGGCGGACCAGCAACTATCCGAGCTTCTGTCGGCGTGTCGCTCAGCTTGCCCAGGAGTGCGCGGCAAAGTACGCCCGGCAGCACGCCGACAGCGACCCGCAACCCATGGTGAAAGTCTAAACCCGGCAAAGTGAAAGTCTGAACCGATAGTGCGAATAAGAATTAACGATTTGACGGCGTCAGTGGCCTACTTGAAGAATGAACCGCGCCAATTCACTTCAATAACAAATCGGGGACCATCGATGCGCACACCCAATCTGTCCTTGCTGATCGCCACTGTCGGCGCGCTGAGTATCGCCACACCGGCGCTGGCAGACCAATGGAACCTCGCCACGCCCTATGGCGATGCCAGCTTCCATACCAAGAATACCAAGCAGTTCGCCGAGGATGTCGCCGAGGCTACCGATGGCGAGTTGACCATCAACGTGCATAGCGGTGGTTCGCTGATCAGTCATGCCGAGATCAAGCCGTCGGTACGTCGTGGCACCGTTCAGGCCGGCGAAATCTTCCTTTCCACGCTCTCCAACGAGTCTCCGATCTACGAGGTCGATACCCTGCCCGGCCTGGCCGGCAGCTATCAGGATGCCTACGATCTGTGGCAGGCCTCCAAGCCGATCATCACCGAGCTGTTCGCCAAGGAAGGGCTGATGCCGCTGTATGCCGTGCCGTGGCCGTCGCAGGGTATCTATACCGATTTCGAGCTGACCGATACCTCGCAGTTCGAGGGCCTGCGCGTGCGCGCCCCCAACATCAATACCCAGCGCTTCGTCGAGAACCTGGGCGGCATCCCGACCCAGACCGAAGAAGCCGACATCCCCACCGCCTTCAGCACCGGCCGAGTCGATGCCATGATCACCTCGGTTTCCACCGGCAATTCGATGTCGGCCTGGGACTACGTCTCGCACTACAACGACGCCAACCTGTGGCTGCCGAAGAACATCGTCTTCGTCAACAAGCGCGCCTTCGACCGGCTCGATGACGCGACCCGCAAGGCGGTGCTCGATGCCGCAGCCAAGGCGGAACAGCGCGGCTGGCAGATGAGCAAGGACGACGGCGCCAAGAGCGCCGAGGCGCTCGCCTCGCACGGCGTCACCATCAGCCAACCCAGCGACGAACTCAAGCAGCAGCTTCAGGCTGCGGGTCAGCAACTGTTCGAGGATTGGCAGGCACGTGCCGGTGACCAGGCCAAGCAGCTGGTCGAACGCTACCGCGCGCGTCAGGCCCAGTCGGCGCAGTAACGTCTTTCGATACGGCCTGCCGCGCCGGCGGGCCGTTTCGCTCTCCTCATCACCGAGCGAGCTTTCGCCATGACCTTCAAACTCGATCCGCTCTACCGGCTCGGTGCCTGGGGCGCGGCCGCCTGCATGCTGGCGATCTGCGCCATGGTCACCTTCCAGGTGCTGTTGCGTTGCCTCGATGCCCTGCTGGTGCTGGTGGGTGCCAGCCGCCTGGGTTACGAAATCGGCGGCGTGTCGGAAATCGCCGCTTATCTGCTGGTCGGCGCCACCTTTCTCAGCCTGGCCTACACCTTCACTCATCATGCGCATATTCGTGTAACGCTGATCATTTCGCGTCTGCCGGCCGCCGCCCGAGTTTGGTGCGAAGTGGCCTGCCTGACCGTCGCCCTGGCGCTGTGCGCACTGTTGAGCCGGGAACTGATCGGCCTGGTGCGGGAGAGTCTCGACTACGGCGACGTCTCCTCGGGGCTGATGGCGATTCCGCTGTGGATTCCGCAGACGGTGCTGGTGATCGGCCTGGTCCTGTTCTGCGTGGCACTGCTCGAAGCCCTGCTGGCCACGCTGCGCCAGGCGGTGACTGCGCCTTCCCGCTATGTGGCGCCCGGCGACAACGACGACTTCGGCGGCGAGTGATTCTGTCATCCAATAACAACGAGGTATCGATTCGTGCTGACCCTCAGCCTTGCAACCCTGTTCGCCCTGGCGCTGCTGCTCGGCGGCGGCGTGTGGATCGCCTTCGCCCTGCTCGGCACCGGCTGGATCGCGCTGACCGGCTTTTCCAGCTTCGAGGTCGGCCCCATCCTGGCCTCGGATTTCTGGGGCGCCAGCTACGGCTGGGATCTCACCGCCCTGCCGATGTTCGTATGGATGGGTGAAGTTCTGTTCCGCTCCGGACTCGCCGATAACATGTTTCGTGCGCTGTCGCCCTGGCTCAACCGTCTGCCCGGCCGGCTGCTGCACTCGAACATTATCGGCAGCGGCCTGTTCGCCGCCGTCTGCGGCTCCTCCGCCGCCACCTGTGCCACGGTAGGCAAGATGACGCTGCCGGAACTCGAGCGCCGCGGCTACAGCGAAACCCTGGCGATCGGCACGCTCGCCAGTGCGTCCACCCTCGGCCTGCTGATTCCGCCGTCGATCATGATGATCGTCTACGGCGTGGTCACCGAGCAGTCGATCTCGCGATTGTTCATGGCTGGCATCGGCCCCGGCCTGCTGCTGCTGGCGCTGTTCATGGTCTATCTGGTGATCTGGTCACTGACGGCCGGCAAGCGCGGTGGCGCCGGCCAGGCCGAGCCGGCGATGCCATTCGTCGACAAGCTCAGGAATAGCTGGCGCCTGATTCCGTTGCTGCTGCTGATCGGCGGTATTCTCGGCAGCATCTACGGTGGCGTCGCCTCGCCGACGGAAGCCGCCGCCGTCGGTGTGGTGCTGTCGATGTTGATCGCCCGCTGGAACGGTCATTTCGACAAGTCGATCTTTCTGGAGTCGATGTTCGCCGGGCTACGCACCTCGTGCATGATCGCCTTCATCATCGCCGGCGCCTCCTTTCTCTCCTCGGCGATGAGTTTCACCCAGCTGCCGACCCAACTGGCCAGCGCCATCGCCGCCATGGGGCTTTCGCCCAATGTACTGCTGATCGTGCTGACGCTGTTCCTGCTGGTACTGGGCTGTTTCCTCGACGGTATCTCGCTGATCCTGCTGGTGACGTCGATTATCATGCCGCTGATCAACGCCGCCGGCATCGACCCGATCTGGTTCGGCATCTATCTGGTGATCGTGGTGGAGATTTCGCAGATCACGCCGCCGGTGGGCTTCAACTTGTTCGTGATCCAGGGGCTCACCGGCAAGAACATATTCACCATCGCCAAGGCGACGCTGCCGTTCTTCCTGCTGATGCTGGTGGCGATCGTGCTGATGCGCGCCTTTCCGGAGATCGTGCTGTACCTGCCGCAGGCGATGAATCGCTGAAACCGCAGCTGCGAAAAGCTGAACTTGTGCGACAGCGGCAGAAGGCCCGATTTGATAATAGTTGATAAACAGCCTAACTTGGCCGTATAGCCAGATAGGAGCTTGAACGATGATCAGCGCAGAATTGGGCAAACAGCTGGAAGCCTATATACAGCAGCTTGTGGAGACCGGGCGCTATGGCTCCAAAAGCGAGGTGCTGCGCGAAGGCATCCGCCTGGTGCAGGATCGGGAAACACGCCTTGCCGCGCTCGATGCATCAATCGCGCGAGGCCTCGCCGACGTTGAGGCTGGACGTACAGTGCCAGCGGGTGATGTGTTCAAGCGACTGGAAGACAAATACAGGGCGATGGCCGAAAAGTCGGCATGATCGTCCACCTCACGGCTGAAGCGGAAAGCGATCTAGAGCAAATCGGTGATTACATCGCGCAGGATAACCCGAAACGGGCGCTGTCGTTTGTGCTGGAGCTGCGCGACAAGTGCTTGAGCTTAGCGGATGCGCCTTATGGATTGCCCTTGGGGCCTCGATATGGGCACTATGGCATCCGTCATTGGGTCTATGGCAACTACCTGATTTTTTACCACGTAGACGTAGAAAACGACCGTGTGGTGGTTGTCCACGTCCTGCACGGCGCAAGAGACTTCGCCAAGCTCTTGTTTGACGAGGATTGACTGATGGCCGATGTCGGCAGCCATTCAGATCTATTGCGACAACTTCGCTGGTGTTTTTCGTACCTTGTAGCTCGTAGCTCGTAGCTCGTAGCTCGTAGCCTTCAGGCTATTCGACGAAATCCTCCACCGTGTGGCGATAGCCCAGCATCAGGGCATCGGCCACATGGCGCAGCGGGCTGACATCGACGTCGGACTGGCCCTTGCCGATCAGCCCGGCGAAACGCGCGTAGAGTCCCGCGTACTCGGCGTCCGGCCCTTCCTCCTGCAGCTCGCCGTCGATCGACATGCGGCTGCCGCCTTCGGCAAGCGTCAGGCGGCCGTCGTCGGTCTCGACGTGGATATCCCAGATCGGCGGCGTGCCGGTCTGACGAAAATCGAACTCGGCATGAATCGGCACATTGACGCCGTCGACGAAATCGAGCGAAGCGGCGATCGGTGTCTGGCAGTTGCCGGGAACCTGCAGCTGCGCGGCGGTAAGGTGGAAGGCGCGCGGCAGGATCGCGGTGGCGATCGACAGTGCGTTGATGCCGGGGTCGAACACGCCCATGCCGCCCGGCTGCCAGATCCAGTCCTGCCCCGGATGCCAGACGCGCACGTCCTCCTTCCATTCGATATCGACCCGCCGGATCTTGCGCGTCGTCAGCCAGCGTCGCGCCGGCGCCACGCAGTGGGCATGGCGCGAGTGCCAGCTGGCGAACAGCGTCACGCCGCTGCGGTGGGCGTCCTCGCGCAGCGTCTCGATCTCGGCCAGTGTCGCGCCGGGCGGTTTTTCCAGCATCACGTGCTTGCCGTGGGCCATGGCCAGCCTGGCCTGGGCAGTACGTACGCTGGCGGGCGTGCACAGCGAGACCGCATCGACCGTCGGCCCGTGCTCGAGCAATTCCTCCAGGGTGGCGAAATTGGCCACCCTGGGAACGGAAGCGTTGCGGCTGGCCACGGCAACCAGACGATACGCGGTATTTCCTTCGATGGCGGGATGGTGCTGGTCACGGGCGATCTTGCCGTAACCGACGATCGCAAGACGAATGACGTCCATGGCAGGGTCCTTGGCGGTGTCCGGTAGCAACCGGACTCAACGCAATACGTAGATGATGACGGCGGTGAGCACCGAGACGATGGCGATGCCGATCATGACATCCTGCGGCACCCGCTCCAATCCTTGCTTGGCAATCACCGCGATGCGGGCGTCCTCACTCGACGGCCGATCGGCGTCGCCCAGGCGCCCCATCCACAACCAGGTGAACAAGGCGGTGGCCAGGCACAGAATACCGCCAATGATGGTGAAATGGATCGGCAGGATGCCGGTCTCCACCAGCACGAACAGGATCGCGCTGAGCACGTGGCCACTGGCCAGGCCACGCAGCGCCGCCGAAGGACCGAGCGACTTCACCCACAGCCCCATCAGGAAGGTCGCCACCAGCGGCGAGGCGACGAAGGCGAAGACCTGCTGCAGGTAGGCCCAGAGCCCCGAGAAGTACTGGATCATCGGCCCCCAGAGCGCCGCGACCGCAGCCAGGATGAAGGTGCAGATGCGCCCCCACTTGGCCAGTTGGGCGTCACTGAGATCGGGTTTGGCCGGCTTGATGAAATCGAGCGTCAACAGCGTCGCCGAGGAGTTGAGCGTCGAAGAGAGCGTCGACATCAGCGCGGCGATCAGTCCCGCCAGGATCAGTCCGGTGAGTCCCGTTGGCGTGAATTCCTGAACCATCCGCGGATAGACCTGATCGGGATGTTCCAGCCCCGGCAGCAGCGGCACGACCATGGCGCCGGGAATGGTCATGATGAAGATCGGCAACAGCTTCAACGCGGCGGCAAAGATCGAGGCCCGGCCGGCAGCGGCGATGTCGCGTGCCCCGAGCAGCCGCTGGACCACGTACTGGTTCATGGTCCAGTAGTAGAAGCCGACGATCGGCACCCCGGTCAACAGCCCCAGCCAGGGCACGCTGGGATCGTCCAGCGGCCGGATCAGCGAGAGCTTCTCCGGGCTGACGGCCTCCTTCACGTTCGCCCAGCTATAGTCGAAATGGCCGAAGATAATCCAGGTCATCGCCGCCGAACCGCCGATCAACACGATCGCCTGCATCACATCGGTATAGACCACGGCGCGTAGCCCGCCGGTGGCGGTATAGAGACTGGTGAACAGCGCCAGCAGCGCGCAGACCTCCCACAGATTGGTACCCGGAATGAAGGTGGTCACGATCAGGCCACCGGCGTAGAGAGTGCCGGCGGTATCCAGGATGATCGAGAGAAACAGCGTGATCACCGACAGGTACTTGCGCAGGCGGGAATCGAAGCGCCGCTCCATCAATTCCGGCATGGTGGTGATCCTGGCCCGCATCAGCACCGGCAGCACGAAGATGGCGGTGAACATCAGCACCACACCGGCCATCCATTCGTAGTTGGCGGCGGAGATACCGTGCTGATAGGCAGCACCGGGCAGGCCGATCAGCGTATCCGAGGAGATGTTCGAGGCGAACAGCGAAAAACCGATCGCCATCGGCCCGAGGGTGCGGCCGGCCAGAAAGAGTTCGTCGGGTGTCGTTTTCCCACGCGCCGTCTTGAAGCCGATGAACGTGACGATCACGAAGTAGGCGACGATGACGGCAAAATCCCAGAATTGAAGGTCTTCCATGAGTCCGTTCGCTGTCGATATTGGGTTGTTGTGGCAAGCGATACCGCGCGTTCATGTGCCCGGCAATGAACCGGAATTGGCCCAAACGATTATCAGACTAGCTAGCGTGAAAATATATTTCCATTTCGAGACAGTGAGTTGCGCCGACAGCGCCCAAAAAATACGGCCACCCCGTTCGAGGTGACCGACGTTAAATGGCTCTGGTGACAACGAAAAGGCGGCGAGCGTGCCCGCAGCCCGCGTACGACTAAAGTTCTAGCCTCGATCCGCCAACGCGGCTTCCAGCACGCGCGCCACATGCAGCGCCTCGCGCCCGGCGCCGTCGAGAATCTGGTGTCGGCAGCTGGTGCCGTCGGCGACGATCCAGGCACGCTCTCCGGCTTCTCGCACCGCCGGCAACAATGCCAGTTCGGCCATGCGTTGCGAGGCTTCGATGTGTTCCGCCTCGTAGCCGAAGCTACCGGCCATGCCACAGCACGAGGAGACGATTGGTTCGACTTCCAGTTCGGGTATCCAGTTCAGCACCGTCATCACCGGCGTGAACGCATCGAAGGCTTTCTGGTGGCAATGTCCATGCACCTTGGCCTGGGACACGGCGAGCGGCTGCAACTCGAGCGCCAGCCGGCCAGCACGCTGTTCCGCCACCAGGAACTCCTCGAACAGCATCGCGGCATCGGCCAAGCGTTCGGCCTCCTCGCCGAAGCCGTAGTGCAGGAATTCGTCGCGCAGGGTCAGCAGGCATGAGGGTTCCAGCCCGACGATCTTCACGCCGCGCTCGACATAGGGCATCAGCGTATCGAGGGTGCGGCGCGCTTCCTGCTTGGCGCGGTCGACGCGTCCGGCGGCCAGATAGGTTCGCCCGCAGCAAAGCGGCCGTTCACCGGCGCGTCCATTGAAATGGACCCGGTAGCCGGCGGCTTCCAGCACCCGCCGGGCGGCGCGCGCGTTGTCGGCCTCGAAATAGTTGTTGAAGGTATCGACGAACAGCACCACCTCCCCTGCCGTGGCCGAGGCAGGCGATTCGTGCCGTGCCGCACGCAGATAGTCGCCGCTGAATACCGGCAGCGAACGCGCCTCGGCGAATCCCAGCGCGCGCTTGGCCCGCCCGCCGAGCCACGCCACACGCTCCAGTCGGGCAGCCATTCCGCCGACGTGACGCATCCAGGGCGCATAGCGCGGCAGTTCGGAGACGAGCTTGTCGCGCCAGGCCAGGCCGCGCTCCCGCACCCGGGCGGCCCGCGCCTCGATCTTGAACTTGGCCACGTCGACCCCGGTCGGGCAGTCGCGCTTGCAGCCCTTGCAGGAGACGCACAGGTCCAGGGTCTCGGCGACCTCGTCGCTGGCCAGCCCCCGCTCGCCGACCTGCCCGGACAGCACCAGCCGCAGCGTGTTGGCGCGCCCCCTTGTCAGGTGGCGCTCGTCGCGGCTGATGCGGTAGCTCGGGCACATGGTGCCGGCATCGAACTTGCGGCAGTGGCCGTTGTTGTTGCACATCTCCACCGCCTTGGCCAGGCCGTGGGCGGGGTCGCCGCCGCTGCCGGGTTCGCCCTGCTCGCCGCTGAGCGGATCGCGGGTGACGTTCCAGGCCGACCAGTCGAGTTCGGTGGCCACCGGAATGATCTGGTAGTCGCTGGGGAAGCGGAACAGACGCGCGTCGTCCATCTTCGGCGTATCGACGATCTTGTTGGGGTTGAAGCGGTTGTCGGGGTCGAACAATTGCTTGATCTCGCCGAAGGCGGCGTTGAGTTCGGCGCCGAACTGCCACGCCACCCACTCGCCACGGCAGATGCCGTCGCCGTGCTCGCCGGAATAAGCGCCCTTGTAGCGGCGTACCAGCTCGGCCGCCTCCTCGGCGATGGCGCGCATCTTGGCGGCGCCGTCGCGGCGCATGTCGAGGATCGGCCGCACGTGCAGAGTGCCGACACTGGCGTGGGCATACCAGGTGCCCTCGGTGCCGTGGCGGTGGAACACTTCGGTCAATCGATCGGTGTACTCGGCGAGATGCTCCAGCGGCACGGCGCAATCTTCGATGAACGAGACCGGCTTGCCGTCGCCCTTCATGCTCATCATGATGTTGAGCCCGGCCTTGCGTACGTTCCACAGTGCCGACTGCTCCGCGCCGGTGGTTAGACCGACCACGCTGTCGGGCAGGCCGAGATCCCCCATCAGCGCCTCGAGGCGTTCGAGCTGGGCCAACTGCGCATCGCGATCCTCGCCGGCGAACTCCACCAGCAGCAGCGCATCCGGACGTCCGATCAACGACTTCTCCACCGTCGGCCGGAATGCCGGATTCTCCAGCGCGAGCTCGATCATGGTGCGGTCGACCAGCTCCACCGCGGCCGGTCCCAGCTTGACGATGTGCTGGGTCATGTCCATCGCTCGATGGAAGGACGGGAAGTTGACCACGCCGAGCACCTTGTGCACCGGCAGCGGCGAGAGATTGAGCTTGAGCCGGCGGGTGAAGGCCAGCGTGCCTTCGGAGCCGATCAGCAGATGGGCCAGATTGGGGCGCCCGGCGGGGTCGTACGCAATGGGATTGCGGCAATCGAACAGGTCCAGATTGTAGCCACCGACCCGACGCAGCACCTGCGGATAGTGCTCGCGGATCGCTGCAGCCTCGCGCTCCGCGATCGCGGCGACCGATGTCGCGAGGCTCGCCAGGCGCGTGCCCGGCGCGATCTCGTCGACCCAGCCGATGTGCGTCTCGCTGCCATCGGCCAGCGTCGCGTCCAGCCCCAGCACGTTGTGCACCATGTTGCCGTAGCGAATCGAACGCGTGCCGCAGGAGTTGTTGCCGGCCATCCCACCCAGGGTGCACTGCGCCGAGGTCGAGACGTCGACCGGGAACCATAGTCCATGGGGCTTGAGCCAGGCGTTGAGGTGATCGAGCACCACGCCGGGCTCGACCGTGACGGTACGCGCC
Source organism: Salinicola peritrichatus (assembly GCF_003206715.1). Lineage (GTDB taxonomy): Bacteria > Pseudomonadota > Gammaproteobacteria > Pseudomonadales > Halomonadaceae > Salinicola > Salinicola peritrichatus. The sequence continues at coordinate 48,901 of NZ_PZJU01000075.1, forward strand.
TCCAGATCGAGCTCGCCGATGCCGGTCAACCAGCGGCTGGTGTCGATCACCAGCGCCTCGTTGACGGTCTGGCCACACTGGCTGGTGCCGCCGCCGCGCGGCAGCACTGGCGCGCCGGCGTCGCGGGCGATCTCCAGCGCCAGCGCCAGATCCTCCTGATCCCGTGGCACCACCACGCCCAATGGCATGATCTGATAGATCGACGCATCGGTGGCGTAGCGCCCACGCGATCCGGCATCGAAGGCGACCTCGCCGCGCAGCTCGCGTTTCAGCCGCGCCTCGAATTCGCTCATCGCGGCACTTCGCGGCTGGCGCGTCACTTTCTGCCGCGCAATGGGGCTCTTCGGCATCACGCTCATGACGAGTCCCCCTATCCGCGCCCGGTGTTGCCGGGATTGGCCGGTGTTCCCGGCGCCGGGTTTTCGGCGAAGAACTCCAGCGCCGCCTGCACGCCGCTGCCGAACAGCTCGACGCCGCACAGCTTGAGCCCGGCCTCGCAACCGCCGAGGGTGGCGATCAGCGTCAAATCGTTGCAGTCGCCCAGGTGGCCGATGCGGAACATCCGTCCCTTGGCCCGGCCGAGACCGGTGCCCAGCGACAGGTCGAAACGCTCGAAGATGGTGCGCCGGACCTCATCGGCATCGATGCCCTCGGGCATCACCACGCCGGTCAGCACCGGCGAATAGAGCGCCGGATCCTGGCACTGGATCTCCAATCCCCAGGCATTGACCGCGCGACGCACGCCCTCGCCCCAGCGTTCGTGGCGCGCGAAGACGTTGTCCAGCCCCTCGCCCAGCAGCATCTCGAGCGACTCGTTCAAGCCGTAGAGCAGATTGGTGTTGGGCGTGTAGGGCCAGTAGCCGTTGGCATTGGCGGCGAGTATCTCGTCCCAGGCCCAGAAGCTCTTGGGCAGTTGCGAGCGCTTACTGGCCTCGATCGCCTTGGGCGAGAGTGCGTTGAAGCTGATGCCCGGCGGCAGCATCAGCCCCTTCTGCGAACCGGAAACCGTGACGTCGACGCCCCACTCGTCGTGGCGATAGTCGGCGCTGGCGAGCCCGGAGATGGTGTCGACCAGCAGCAGCGCGGGATGGCCGGCGGCATCGATGGCACGGCGCACCGCGGCGATATCGCTGGTGACCCCGGTGGAGGTCTCGTTGTGCACCACGCAGACCGCCTTGATCCGATGCTCGCGGTCCTCGAGCAGGCGCTGCTCGATCAACTGCGGCTGCACCCCGCAACGCCAGCGCTGCGTCTCCGGCGGGGTCAGGAACTCCGGCTCCAGTCCCAGGCGCAGCGCCATCTGCTTCCACAAGGTGGCGAAATGGCCGGTCTCGAACATCAACACCGCATCGCCGGCGTTCAGGGTATTGGCGAGTGCCGCCTCCCACGCGCCGGTGCCAGAGGCGGGATAGATGATGACCGGATGCTCGGTCTTGAATACCTTGCGAATCTCGGTGAGCAGCTTGCGTCCCAGCTCGCCGAACTCCGGCCCACGGTGGTCGATGGTCGGCAGGCTCATGGCGCGCAGGATGCGATCCGGGACCGGCGACGGTCCGGGAATCTGCAAGTAGTGGCGACCGGAGGGATGTTGGTCCAGCGTCAGCATGATGGCGTCTCCTCGGGAATTCGGAATCGGCTAGTATTGTTTTTTGCATTCATTACGCAATATGCCGAATAATTGCCCAAGGACATACCAAGACATAAGTCGCAGGTCCGGTTGCAAACCGACGGGGCGTGCAAGCGAACCTCGCATGGGGTAGAAAAAGAGAACGAGGCAAGACAGGGTTCAATGCATGCAAATACCGAATGAGGCAACGCTCGAGACATCCGGCCGCTCGCTGCGGATCGAACGCGCGGCGCTGCACGACCAGATCGTTCAACGTCTGCACGATCTGATCACCGAGGGCGAATTGAAGCCGGGCGAGCGCATCAACGAGCGTGAACTGGCGGGCCGGCTGGATGTCTCGCGCACGCCGTTGCGAGAGGCGCTACGCGTCCTGGCGGCCGAGAAGCTGGTGACGATCTCGCCCAATTACGGCGCTTTCGTCACTCGCATGACGCGCCGGGAGATTCAGGACGCGTTCGAGCTGATGAGCAAGCTGGAACGCTTTTCCGGCGAGCTGGCCTGCGAACGCATCACCAGCGAAGAGCTGGAAACCATCCGCGGCGTTCACGAAGCCATGATGGCGCACTGGCAGCAGCAGAACCTGCCCGGCTACTACCACGCCAACCAGCAAATTCACGATCTGATCAACCAGGCCGCGCGCAACGATGCTCTGCGACAGACCTACCTGTCGCTCAACCGGCGCCTGCATCCGCTGCGGCTCTCCTCCAACCGTTCCGATACCAAATGGCGCCGGGCCGTGGCAGAACACGAGCAGATGCTGACGGCACTGGAAAGTCGCGACGGCGACACCCTGGGGCAGTTGATGGAGCGTCACCTGCTGGAGAAGCGCGATGCCGTGCTGGCCGACTGGCGGGATGAAGCGTGAGGTGCTTTCGCGACTCGCCCGAGGGCGTATTTCCTAATCCAGCTTGCGTAGAAAGGAGGCCCCACCCAGCTGGCGCATCTGGCGCTGAATCCAGGCGGCGCGTTGCTGCACGTAGGGAGATGGCCGCGAGGCGCTCCAGCCTCGCGGGTTGGGCAGAATCGCCGCCAGCCGGCTGGCCTGTGCCACGCTGAGGTTGGCGGCGGAAGTACCGAAATAGTGTTGCGCCGCCGCTTCCAGGCCGAACACGCCGGTATCCCATTCGGCGATGTTGAGGTAGACCTCGAGAATACGCTGCTTGGGCCACAGCGCTTCGATCAGCAGCGTGAACCAGGCCTCCAGCCCCTTGCGGATCCAACTGCGGCCGGTCCATAGAAACAGGTTGCGCGCGGTCTGCTGGCTCAGGGTGCTGGCGCCGCGCAGGTCGCCGCCGTTCGACCAGGAAGCGAGCGCATTGCGGATCTGATCGACGTCGAAGCCCCAGTGGTCGGGGAAGCGTTGATCCTCGCCGGCCATCACCGCCACCTTGGCGTTGTCCGACATCCGCGACCAGGGCTCCCACTGTTGCTGGATGGTCAGGTTGTCGCCATGCAGCCAGGAACTCACCTTGCGCTCGGCCATCACCATCGAGCCGAATACCGGCACGAAGCGGAACACCAGCACGAAGAACACCGACAGCCCGACGAAAGCGGCAATGGCGATCAGCAGATAGCGCAGCACGGTGCGCGGCCAGCCTGACTGCATGGATAAGGTCCGTCACGGGAAATGCGAGCCAGTATAACAACTGCCGGCTGTTCAGGGTGGCATCGCCACCTTACCGTGACGCAACATTCCCCAACTTTTTCAAGGTCATTCGCATGCGGATCGAAACGTTCATCGAACGGCAAACGATCATCGAGAACAACGCCGGAGCGCCGCTTCCGCGAGTCCGGGCAATCTACGAGAATCTACATGCCAAGCACCGCTATCCCGACCCCGCGGGCATGCGCGTGACCGACGCGCGGATCGACGGCATCGCCATCCGTCGCTTTCTACCGGCAGCCTGCACGGCGGGCACCGTCGTCTACCTGCACGGCGGCGGCTGGAATCTGGGTTCGGTGCGCAGCCATCATGGCATTACCGCCGACCTCGCCGAGCGCCTGGGCCATGAGGTGGTCAGCGTCGATTACCGGCTGCTGCCGGAAGCGACCTATGCCGAGGCCCTGGCGGACTGTCGCGAGGTGGTCGAGGCGTTCGACCCGCTGGCGATGATCGGCGACAGCGCCGGCGGGCGGCTGGCGATCGACGTCGCTTACACCAGCCTGTGGCAGGGAGTGCTGGGGTTGATCTATCCGGTCGTCGGCACGCCGACCCTGGAGAGCCTCGGCGAGGATGCGCCGCTGCTGTCCCGCGCGGACATTCTCTCGCTTTGGCGAACCGCCGCGGCCACGGTGCCCGATATTCCGGCCGCGCGACCGCCGGCAGCACGCATCGAGGCACTGGCGGTGGAGCGCGACCCGTTGACCCGTCCGCTGGAACGGGCAGTCGAAGCGTGGCGGCGGAATGGCGCCTCGGTCGGCTATCGCTGCGCGCCGAACATGGTGCATGCCGCCCTGCACGCCCACGCCGAGCTGCCGGAAATGCAAACCGCCTGGCGGGACTTCTGCCAGGCCGTAAAACGGCGACTGGACGAGGAGTGAGCGTGATCAGCTGCCCAGCTCGGCCTTGACCGCATCGATGGCCGGTTCGCCGTCCTTGGCGGTCACGCCGTCCAGCCATTGGGCGACCTTGTCGTAATGGCCGCGAATCCATTCGCTGGCGACTTCGTCGGCCGGCCGCTCCTCGTGGCTGTACTGGTAGACCCAATCGTTCTGGTCATCGATGTCGACCCGATACTGGGACAGGAAGCGATAGAGGTTGGCATCCTCCGATTCCAGATCGGCGGGCACCACGGTCCACACCGTGCTGAGGATATCCGCCGTGCCGCTGTCGTCGGCATCCTTCAGGTAGTAGAGGTCGTAGCTGACGTTCATCCAGTGCGGCTCCCAGCCGACGAACGTCACCCACTCCTTGTCGGCGATCTTCTGGTCGGCGTAGGCGAGCATCGCGGACGTCGAGCTCTCCCGCAGTTGCCAATTGCCGAGCCCGGCCTTGTCGGCATCGATCGCGGCCAGAATCGCATCGTTGATGCCGGTACCGGCCTCGATGCCCTGAATCTCGCCGTCGAAACGATCGCGGTAGCGGTCGAGATCGGCCACGCTGTCGACACCGGCCTCGTGCACGTATTCGGGAACGACCAGCCCGGAATTGGCGTCGCTGATGTTCTTGGCCACCTTGGCCACTTTATGATCGGCCACCAGCGGATCGATCATCTCCTGCTCGATCGGATACCAGCCGCCCAGGTAGACTTCGAGGTCGTCGCTGGCGAGACCGTTGAGGATCACGCCCACCGCCAGTTCGTTCTGCTGGGTCTGGTAGCCCATCGCCTGCAGCAGCTGAGCGGCGATCTCGGATTTCACCGTGACTCCTGGCCAGGGCGGCACGCCGAAGCGCACCGTGTCCAGGTCGGCATGCACCGGCCCGGCGGCGAGCAGCGTGAACGGTAGCGCGGCGAGAAGATGACGCTTGGAGGAGATGAGGCCCATGCATCGGCTCCCTTGGTTGTTATCGAATGGGTGTCCTCTTCTACTGTGACGTATCGCCGCGACGAGTTTTGACCCCAAGCGACACCTGCTACCCATCAGCCGACATCGCGGGACGACCGGCCGCTCGTGCTACGCTGCGGTTGGATTCGACACGCTATTTTCAACACCGGGGAGAGAGATCGATGTGGCATAGCCCTTGGAGCGCGGAACTGGGGTTGGACTTTCCGCTGATTCAGGCACCCATGGCCGGCGCCAACGATGCCGCGCTCGCCAGTGCCGTGAGCCGTGCCGGGGCGCTGGGGTCGATCCCCTGCGCCACGCTCTCTCCCGAGCGGGTGGCGCAGGAAGTGGCCGCATTCCGCCGCGATGGCGGAAGAGCGCTGAATCTCAATTTCTTCTGCCACCGACCACCAGCCCCGGACGCGTCGCGGGAGCGAGGCTGGCGCGACGCCTTGATGGCTTACTATCGCGAGGCCGGCCTGGCCGACGCCGAAGCGGCTCCCGGTCTGCAGCGCCGCCCCTTCGACGCGGACCAATGCCGCCTGGTCGAGGCACTACGTCCGGCGGTGGTCAGTTTTCACTTCGGCCTGCCGGACTCCGCCCTGCTCGATCGCGTCAAGGCGAGCGGTGCCAAGATCCTGGCCAGTGCCACTACCGTGGCGGAAGGACGCTGGCTCGAGGCCCGTGGCGTCGATATCGTCATCGCCCAGGGCTGGGAAGCCGGTGGTCATCGCGGCCACTTTCTCGCCGACGACGTGATCGGAAGCGTCTCGACACATCCCGCCACCTTTGCCCTGGTCCCGCAGCTGGTGGATGCCGTCGCGCTGCCGGTGATCGCCGCCGGCGGCATCGCCGATCGCCGCGGCACCGAGGCCGCCCGCGCCCTCGGCGCCAGTGGAGTCCAGCTCGGCACCGCCTATCTGCTGACACCCCAAAGCACCATCGGCGAGCTTCATCGACAAGCGCTGCGACAAGCACGCGACGACAGCACCACCGTCACCAACCTGTTTTCGGGTCGTCCGGCACGCGGCATCGTCAACCGCCTGATGCGCGAGCTCGGACCGCTCTCCGATCATCCGGCCCCTTTCCCCAACGCGGGCCAGGCGCTGGCACCGCTCAAGCAACACTTCGAGGCGCTCGGCAGCAGCGACTTCTCTTCGCTGTGGGCCGGCCAGGCCGTCACCTTGTGCCAGGAAATCGACGCCGAAACGCTGACGCGACAGTGGATATCCGCTCAATGAGCGGCATTCAGGGCCGAGCGTCGAGGCTTCGCGATGCGTATCAGGCGGATACTCCGGTGGCATAGTCGCGCAGCGACTCGACCAACGCTCGCGGCAGCGTGAGGCCGTCGATCTCGGCACGTTTCCTCAAGCCATAGCGGCGCTGAGCAGCTTTCCGCCATTGCGGCTGACAAGGACGATATCACTCATCTTGGTGTCTGCCTCGGCACACCCTTGATAGAGATATGCTGCACTGCCCGCGACTATCAGGAGGATCCCCTGGAATTGCGAACGTCCCAGCTTTCGACGACTCATTACTGCTATTCCGCGAGCGTCTGACTGATCAAGGCGACGCCCACTGCGTCAGGCCATGCATCGCTGGCCGGTGGCGCATTGGAACTACGTCCGGATCATCTCCGGGCGCGCTGCCTCAGCCTCGCCATGAGGGGCTTCTCGTCCTCCCTGCCTTTATCAAGGCGACGTATACCTATATCGGATATCCGTGTTTGTCGACGGCTTCGGCGCAGTCTAGTTTCTATTGCCTATAACTAATGGTTTTTGCAATAGAACCAAAAAACTCAGTTGTGACCGCCGAACAACGTCATGCCCATCATCTCGCAGCGTCATCGAGAGGAGGCACTGCAAGAATAGCGCGCGTTACGGCAGGTCCACCTGACCCACGCCAGCACGATCATCGATTTCCCACAGCGTATCGATCGAGGTATCCGAGATGACGAAGGCACCCCTACTGCTACGGCAGTCCCCTTCCGCTTGTACATCCAACGCCCCTTTCAGCGTGACGATCATCGGTGGCGGTTTCAGCGGCGCGGCGGCAATCATCGCCCTTGGCCGACGCTGTCCCGGGCCGCTGAGCATGGAGGTCATCGAGCCCAGGCAGATGCTGGGCCAGGGTCTTGCCTATGGCGAGGCGACGTCAGGCGAACGGCTGAATTCCCGCGCCAAAGATCTGTCGCTGGTGCCGGAGAATCCTCGGGATTTCGTCGACTGGCTGACCGACCATCACAGCGACGACACAGCGCCGACAGGGTTCGACTTCGCCCGCCGGGCAGACTATGGCCGCTACGTCACCGAGCGTCTGAGCGAATGCCTGGCAAAGCGACCCGAGCTGCAACTGCGGCATCATCGTGACGAGGCCGAAAAGATTCACCGTGACGCCTCGGGACGCTTCACGGTCGGTGTCGAGAATGGCCGCTCGATCACGGCGGACGCGGTCGTCCTGGCGACCGGCTATGGCTGCCGCCAGGCATCCCGCTATGGTCTTCCTGCCTTCAGGGAGATTCCACCCGAGCGGTTTTCCCGCATGCATCGGGTGACTCTGGTGGGCACTGGGCTGACGATGGTCGATACCCTCTTCCGGCTGCGCAACCAAGGCTTTGAAGGTCAGGTAACCCTAATCTCGCGCCACGGCCAACTGCCCCGACCCCATACCGAAACGCCTTCCCGGCATTGCCCGCAGTGGCCCCAGGCATGGCCCGAATCGGCGGGAGACATGCTGCGCCTGGTGCGAACCCTCAGCCAACGGGCCGAAGCCGAAGGCGCGGATTGGCAAAGCGTATTCCAAGCCTTGCGGCCGCTGACCAGTCGACTATGGCGGGAACTGGATATCGGCGAACGACGGCGCTTCCAGCGTCATCTCGCCACGCGCTATGGTTGTTACCGCTATCGCCTGCCGCCCGCTCACGCCCGGCGCCTGCAAGCCGAACTGGACAGCGGCCGAACCCGTCTCGCGCGCGGTCGTATCCTGGCGAGCGACTCCGGCCAACTCACGGTCCATTGGCACGATACGAATCGCACCAGCCATTGGCCGTCCGATCTCGTCATCGATTGCAGCGGCCATCGCCCCGCACTGGATACGCCCCTGCTACGCTCGCTGGTCGCCGCCGGCCTGGCCCGGCACGACGCTCTTGGCCAAGGGCTCTCGGTCTCCGAGTCCGGGGCTTTGTTCCAGGGCAACGACCTACCCAGCCGCAGACTTTACGCACTGGGGCCGCTGGGCCATGGCTCGCTGCTGGAAATCACCGGAGCGGCCGAAATTTTCCAGCAGGCGCAGGCCATGGCGGACGAGCTCAGCGTGGCGTATGCCGCAACGACAATGACGACGGAGACTCGAGCACTCGACGCCCGCTAGATCGCAACCATCGGCCGTCAAGCCGTCAGCCACTGATATCTCATCGCCGCCGAATACCGCAGCAAGCCAATAGCGGGCACTATCATTTCTATTCGAGAACTCGGCATCCGGCATCCCATCGGGATTCAATCCGCATCTTTCCCGGCACAAGCCACCTATGCAGCGAGAACATTGCTATACAAACTAAATCCCTAGACGTACTCTTTCTTCAATCGTCATCTCACCCGTAAGGAGAGTTCGTTGGCAACACTCTGCGGCCTCTTCGGGGTACCACATACCCCGGCCTTCCCCAAACTCGTGAACGACGGCGTCGGACCAGCCGACGAGATCCGGCGTATGTACGGGCGTGTGCGCGAGCGTGTCGTCGACGCATCGCCGGACATCGTCCTGGTGCTCGGTGACGATCACCTCAACACCTTTTTCCTCGACAACTTCCCGGCATTCGCCGTAGGCATGGCGGCTTCGACCTGGGGACCCAACGATGGAACCGAAGGGCTCCCGCCGCGCGCCGTGCGATCCGACCAGATCTTCGCCGAGTACGTCCACGCACACTTGACCTCGGTCGGGATCGAGCCAACAGCCGTGCGCGAATATGCCATCGACCACGCCATGGTCGTGCCTCTGCATTTCCTGCTCTCAGACCTCGACGCGGCGATCGTGCCGGTTTGGATCAACGAACTGGTGCCGCCACTCCCTACGTCGACTCGCGCCTATGAATTAGGTGCCCGACTCAGGGAAGCAGTTGAGCGTTATGACGCCGATGCCCGCATCGCTCTGGTCGCCTCCGGCAGCTTCTCGCTGGAGGTCGGCGGGGTACGCATTGCACCGAACGCGAACTACGGGGTCCCGGATCCGGAGTGGTCAGAGACCGTCGTAGCCCATCTACGTGGGGCTCGCGCGTCGCAACTGGTCGCTCTGGCGACGCCGGAACGACTAAACCGCGCCGGGAACGCGGGAGGCGAGTTGCTTGCTTGGCTCGCTGTCTGGAGTGCGGCCGGCGGCCGGGCTCCAGAATTCGTCGATGTACAGCCACAGTTCGGACACGCTTATGCGTCGTGGGAGGTCGAGTCATGAGCGCATACGAGGGATCCCGCTTTCTGCACGACGTCGCGGTCAATCCAGCCCTGCGCGAACTCGCACGGGTGATGCCCGAGCGCGCACTGTCGTCCTATGGCCTGTCAGAACTCGAGCGCGCGCTGTTCCTCGCCGGAGAGGTCGGCCGGCTGTATGAACTCGGCGTGAATGACTTCCTGCTCCACAATACGCCGCGATTCGGTCTGTTCGGTCTGGACATGGCGACCTACTCGGAGCGCATGCGCGGCGCGGCGTCTAGGGATTCGTGAGCGATGCACCTCAACCCACACCTTAGCGGGAGCATACCTTCCGCCGTCGTACTCGACATATACGTCAGCCCAGGCACTCACACGCACCCAATGGCGCATACCTCGATCAAGCTGCAGTCTGCGCACGATCATGAGTGAGGAGAACTCGGTCGCGGCGGGGTCCGTGCCTCGAGGCATCGAGGAAACAAGGCCGACAGTCACGCCTCTTCCCGTCGAACGCGCGCCAGGATTCGCTCTTCGTGCCGCCGAGCAGGTGAGGACGGCGCTGTGGCGATCGATCGTGGGCGAGTTTCCGAGCACTCCGCAACTCGCACTACTCCTGACACTCGACGAGCCAGGGCCCAGACATCAACAGGCCCTGGCCGACCGTATCGCGGTGGACAAAGCGACGTTGACCGCACTGTTGGCGACTTTTGAGAGTCGGGGGCTCAGCCAACGCAGCGCCGACCAGCGTGATGCCCGCCGTCGCACCGTCGAGCTGACGGCCCAGGGGCGCACAACGGCGTTGGCAGCCATGAAGACTGTATCGACCGTTGATACCGAGTTGCTCGCGCCGCTCGATCCCGACGACCGCAGGATCGTCTCGGAGTTGTGGCGCACGGTCGCGAAGACGGACGGATCGCCCACTCCGGTGGCAGCGGGCGGATTGGATGCAACGCCGGGATGGTGGCTGCGGAGGACATCAACGTCCATCCGCGCAGCCGGCTACGCATCGGGATGGTGCGATTGGGCATGCGCACGAATCTGGAGTTGATGGAGTACCGGGCGCCCGACCAACGCGAGTCGCATCCGCGAAACTCCGACATCGGAGCGAGCCATCTCTGTCTCTATGTCGACGACGTCGACGCGGCAACGGCGTACTTCCACTCCATTCCAGGTGTACAAGTGCTTGGCTCGCCCACGGACGTCGGTTCCGGTCAGCCGAACGCCGGCCGAGGTTCGTCTATGTCCTCACGCCATGGGGCTACCAGATGGAACTCATCAGCGTTCGGGGACGCATGGCCTATGACCGGGACGATGTACCCCGCCTCTCCCAACCTGGGTATTGGAATACAGGAGATGACTCATGAGTGGATACGACCTGGACGGAAAGATCGTCCTAATCACCGGCGGCGGATCGGGAATCGGGCTCGCCACCGTGCGCGCGTTCGTAGAGAAAGGAGCCCAGGTCGTCGTTGCCGACCGTGATCCAGCGGCGGCGGCGGTGGAGGCCCAGCGTCCCGTGCACACCACGAGCCTGGACACCACCGCCGAAGGGGCTCTGCAGGCATGGGTGGATGGCGCCGCCGCGACGTTCGGTGGCGTGGACGTTCTGGTCAACAACGTTGGCGTCGCCCCCTTTCGGGACAGCTTCCTCAACGTGAGCGATGACCAGTGGAAGAGTCTGCTCGAGGTGAATTTCTTCTCCGCGGTCCGTGCCTCGCGCGCCGCCATCCCATACATGATCGAGCGCGGCGGAGGCGCGATCGTGAGCTTGGCCAGCGACGCCGCGACACAGCCTGACCCATTCTTCGTCGATTACGCCGTGTCCAAGTCGGCCGTGCTGAGCTTGTCGAAGTCGATTTCGATGGAGTTCGGCCCGCAAGGCATCCGCGCTAACTGCGTCGCTCCGGGACCGACGGCGACTCCCGCGATGGACGGTTTCCTGGAGAGTCTGTCGAAGGATCTCGGCAAATCCTTCGAAGAGGCGAAAGAGTACTTCGCGAAGGATATGCGAAAGCTGCCCCTAGGCAGGATGAATGACCCCGCCGATGTCGCGGCGGTCATCGTCTTCCTCGCCTCAGGTCTTGCGCGGCAGGTGACCGGCGCATCGTACCGGGTGGATGCCGGATCGCACATCTATCTCTGATCGCGAAGGAGCACACCATGGGAAAAGTCGCCAAGTACGTCGAGTTACCACTGCGACCGGAGAAGATCGAGGAGTTCCGAGCGTTGCTCGAGGCCAATCGACAACACACGAAGATCGAAGCGGGCACGATGGTATGGGCGAGCTATGACGTCATAGGGAAACCCAACAGTGTCGCGATGTTCTAGGTGTATGCGGACGAGTCCGCCTCGCAGGAGCACGATCGGTCACCGGCGTTGGCGCCCATCCTGGAACGACTCGACGAGTTTCTCGACGGCGCCCCAACCATCGTGAGCCTGGAGTACCGTATAGGCAAACAAGACGTCTGATGTCCGACTGCCGACGGGCTCGGCCGCCCTGCTACGAGCACCCGAACCCGTTCGCTTTGATCCCGCATCTCACAGGCGTCCGCCTGGAGACATCCCAGACACTATCGTGACAACAGCGGTTTTCATCGTATTGATCCAAAATACTTATTCTAAATAAGTATAACCTGATCACTAATAATTCAATACAGTTATGAAAAATATCTATTTATTGCGATAAGCGGGGGGACTTTATATTCCAAAAAATACAAATCGACAGAGCTTGCCATGAACCTTCAACAGTTGCGTATCGTGCGTGAAACCGTTCGGCAGCGTTTCAACCTGACGGAAGCGTCGAATGCGCTGTTCACTTCGCAGTCGGGGGCCAGCAAGCATATTCGCGATCTCGAGGATGAATTGGGCGTCGAGCTTTTCGAGCGCCGAGGCAAGCGTATCCTAGGCTTGACGACTGCAGGCAGCACGCTACTTGAGATCATCGAGCGCATCCTGCTGGATGTCGAGAATCTGAAGCGTTCAGCACATCAATTGGCGCACCAGGATCAGGGACGCCTGGCCATCGCCACGACGCATACACAAGCGCGCTACTCACTTCCTCCAATCATTGCCCGGTTCAAGGAAAAGTTTCCCAAGGTCAACCTGGAACTGCACCAATGTGGTCCCAGCGAGATCGTTGCATTGCTCAAGAGCGGCACGGTGGATATCGGCATTGCCACAGAAGGCGTCAATGAGGAGAACTCGTCGTTCGTTCGTTTTCCTTTCCATTATTGGCATCACAGCATCGTGGTCCCCGATGGCCATGCATTGACACGCACGTCGCCCCTGACCCTGGAAGCCGTTGCCGATTACCCCATCGTGACCTACCACGAAGGCTTTACCGGCCGCGCCCGGATCGACCAGGCATTCGAGTCCGCCGGTCTCGTGGCGAACGTCGTACTCACCGCGCTCGACGCCGATGTGATCAAGACATACGTCGAATTGGGACTGGGAATCGGCATCATCGCTTCCCTGGCCTATCACCCCGAGCGAGACCGGGGTCTGGAGCTGCTATCGGGCAACGACCTCTTCCCCAGAAACACCACCTATCTGGCACTGCGGCGCGGCCACTTTTTACAAGCCTTCGCCTATGAGTTTCTGCATCTTTGCAGCGCCGAACTGGACGAGACCACGGTGCAACGCGCCCTGGATGCCCGCTGAGCTAATCGCTATTCGCGATAAAGATTACATTTTTTATTACTTTTTTACACAATTATTGACCCATTAGAGTGGCCAAGCGTACCCGCAACTCACTTCTCAAGGGATCACGACCGATGAAAACACTATCGACACTGGCATTGGCAAGCGCACTGGGAATATCCGCACTGGGCGCTTTACCCGCTCAGGCCGAGGACATCCAGCTCCTGAACGCTTCCTACGATCCGACACGCGAGCTGTATCAGGATTACAACCAGCTCTTCAGTCAATGGTACGAAGAACAGACGGGCGACACCGTCACCGTCGAGCAGAGCCACGGAGGATCCGGTGGACAATCCCGTTCGGTCATCGATGGCCTACCCGCAGATGTGGTCACCCTCGCACTGGGCTACGATATCGACGCCATTGCCGACCGCACCGGCAAGATTCCAGAGGATTGGCAAAGCAAACTCCCCCACAACAGCGCCCCGTATACGTCGACCATCGTTTTCCTGGTACGCAAGGGCAATCCCAAGAACATCCAGGACTGGGACGACCTCACCAAGGATGACGTCGAGGTCATTACGCCCAACCCCAAAACCTCCGGCGGTGCTCGCTGGAACTTTCTGGCGGGATGGATCTACATCCTCAAACAGGAACTCGGAGACCTGAGCAAGCTCGACGACCCGCAATACGCCGATGAGGTCGAGTCGGCACAGGCAGCAGCGCAGCAGTATGTTTCGGAACTTTATCAACACGTTCCCGTGCTCGATTCCGGCGCGCGTGGCGCAACCAACACTTTCGTTCAACGAGGGCTCGGCGATGTGCTGCTGGCCTGGGAAAACGAAGCCTTTCTCGCCACCCAGGAACTCGGTCAGGATCAATTCGATATCGTCGTTCCCTCGGTCAGCATCCTGACCGAACCACCGGTTACCGTGGTTGAAGGCAATGTCGAGAACAAGGGCGAGGGTGCGGAGAAAGCGGCCAATGCCTATCTCGAGCACCTTTATTCCCCCGAAGCCCAGAAGCTGATCGCGGCGAATTATTACCGTCCGATCAATCCGGAAGCAGCGGACCCGGAAGATGTCGCCCGCTTCCCCGACCTCGAGTTGCACACCGTCAACGAAATCTTTGGTGGTTGGCGCAAGGCCCAGGAGACCTATTTCAACGATGGGGGCGTGTTCGACAAGATCTACCAACCCTGAACGCCGACCGGCTTCTCGAATCGACATCAGGAAACCATTACCGACATGAGTCAACGCAAATCGATGCTTCCCGGTTTCGGGCTAAGCTTGGGTATCACGGTCTTTACCGTCTCGTTACTGGTGCTGATTCCGCTCTTGGCTCTCGTCACCCGATCCGCCGAGCTCAGTCTCGGCGGAATCTGGGACACGCTCGCGGATCGCCGCGTCCTGGCGGCGTTTCGCGTCAGCTTCTCGACCGCTTTCGCGGCCGCCTTTCTGAATATTTTCATGGGCCTCGTCGTCGCCTGGGTTCTGGTCAGATATCCCCTGCCCTTCAAACGCTTCTGGGATTCCCTGATCGATCTACCCTTTGCCTTGCCCACCGCCGTGGCGGGCATCGTACTGACGACGCTCTACTCCCCCAACGGCTGGTTGGGGCAGTTTTTCGCCGATCTCGGCATCCGTGTCGCCTTCACGCCGCTGGGCATCACCATCGCCCTGATCTTCATCGGCCTGCCTTTCGTGGTCAGAACCGTCGAGCCGATTCTCCAGGATCTGGATCGCCAACAGGAGGAGGCTTCGACCAGTTTAGGGGCATCACGCTGGCAGACGTTTCGACGAGTTTTACTGCCACCTCTGATTCCCGCGATTCTGACCGGTTTCTCGCTGGCTTTCGCACGAGGACTCGGGGAGTACGGCTCGGTCATTTTCATTGCCGGCAACATGCCGATGAAATCCGAAATCGTCCCCTTGCTGATCGTGACCAAACTCGAGCAATACAACTACCCGGGAGCGACGGTCATCGCCCTGGCCTCGCTAGTCGTGGCCTTCGTCATGCTGCTGGTCATCAATGGCCTGCAGCACTGGACTCGAAAACGCACCGGGCGCGGGTAAGGATATCGCCATGAATACGCAAGCCACGAAGATACAACGCCGACCGGCTCCCACCGAAGCCTCGCCCTGGGTACGCTACCTCTTGAGCGCCCTGGCACTGGTAATCATCGGACTATTCTTGATCCTGCCCTTGGTTTCCGTTCTGGCGGAGGCCTTTCGCGAGGGATGGCAGGCTTATATCAGTGCCATTACCGATCGCTATACGCGTCATGCCATACTCTTGACGCTGACCACCGCGTTGATCTGCGTTCCCTTGAATACCGTATTCGGCATTGCCGCGGCCTGGTGCATCGCCAGATTCCAATTCCCCGGACGCAGCCTGCTGACGACACTGATCGACCTACCCTTTTCGGTCTCTCCCGTCATCGCAGGGCTTGTGTTCATCCTGATTTTCGGCAGTCAGGGCTGGTTTGGCGGCTGGTTCACTGCCCACGGCTTCCCGATCATTTTTGCCTTGCCCGGCATCGTCCTGGCCACCATGTTCGTGACGCTGCCTTTCGTCGCTCGTGAGCTGATACCCCTGATGCAGGAGCAAGGCTCCGAGCAGGAGGAAGCCTCGATCATGCTTGGCGCCGGTCCATGGAAAATGTTCTGGACCATCACCCTGCCGCGCATCAAATGGGGACTGCTCTATGGCGTCATCCTGTGCAATGCGCGCGCCATGGGAGAATTCGGTGCCGTGTCGGTGGTCTCCGGGCATATTCGTGGCTCCACCAACACTCTGCCTCTCCACGTCGAGATTCTTTACAACGAATATCAATTCAGCGCGGCCTTCGCGGTTGCTACGCTGCTGGCCGGCCTGGCCATCGTGACCCTGATCGTCAAATCCATCGTCGAGTGGCGACAGCAGCGCCAATGGGAGAACGCAACGCAATGAGCATCCACGTCAACCATCTCACCAAGCGCTACGGCAACTTCACCGCTCTCGACGATATAGAACTCTCCATCGACGACGGCGAACTGGTCGCGCTGCTCGGTCCTTCCGGATGCGGCAAGACCACACTGTTGCGCAGCATCGCCGGCATGGAATTCGCCGATAGCGGTAGCATCTTGCTCGAGGGGCGAGACATGACCTACGAGCCGATACGCCATCGTCAGGTCGGATTCGTGTTCCAGCACTACGCCCTGTTCAACCACATGAGCGTATTCGAAAATGTCGCTTACGGCCTGCGCGTCAGGCCGCGCGCTCAGCGCCCCGCCGAAGCCGAGATCCGGCGACGAGTGCATGAACTGCTGGAACTCGTCCAACTGGACTGGTTGGCCAAGCGCTTCCCGCCGCAGCTATCCGGCGGCCAGCGTCAACGCATCGCCCTGGCGCGAGCGCTGGCGGTGGAACCCCGCTACCTGCTGCTGGACGAACCCTTTGGCGCACTGGACGCCAACGTACGCAAAGAATTGCGCCGCTGGCTGCGACGACTGCACGAAGAACTTCACGTGACCAGCCTATTCGTTACCCACGACCAGGAAGAAGCGATGGAGGTCGCCAGCCGCATCGTGGTCATGAACCATGGCCGGATCGAACAGGTCGGAACCCCCGAGGAAATATACGACGAACCGCACACCCCCTTCGTCTCATCGTTCATCGGTAATGTCAATATTCTGCGCGGCGCCATCCGGGAAGGCGCATTCCATACCGGCAACTGGCAAATTCCACTTCCCAAGGAAGCCCGGGAAATCCATCATCCCGAGGAGCAGGATGCCTTCATTCGCCCGCACGATATTGAAATCGTGAAAGACACGGCAGTCCCCTGGCGGGTACGCATTCAGCACATTCAACCCATGGGCAGTAGCTATCATGTCGAAGCCGTACCCATTGCCTTGAATGGGGACAATGGCCCTCATATAGAGAACGATTTGATCACCATCGAATTGACTCGACAGGCATACAAAGCCTTGGCCATCGACACCAACGACGAAGTCGGTATCGATATCCACCATGTTCATTGGTTTTACGATCATGCCACCGGGACCGCTGCCTCTTAATCCCAGACGGGCCTGGATTGAAGATGATCCATAGCAGTTTACGTCCCTGTATTACGATCTCTATTCACTTAGGTGCCCACTAAAACAGTGGGCATTTCGACCATCCCTCGGTGATTGACTCCGCAAAGCCAGTCAGGGGACGCCAGAACGTCAAGGCAATCGCTGCACTGGGATTCATGCCCAACTATCTCGTGACGAACAATCCCGACGTAGAGTACCTCGACGACCTTACTGACAAAGATCGAATCGCAGTGCCCACGGCAGACGTTGGCTTTCAATCCAGAACTATGCCGCAGTCCCTGAAATATAGTATCCAATATTATTGATTTATCCCTGATTCCAGAGACTGTTAGGATCCGATGACATTGATTGGCAATACCAAAGGGCTTTTTATGAATATCGTTACACTGGCCGGCAGCCCCGGCGCTTCGTCTCGCTCGACCGCCATGCTTGACTATGTCAAGCACAGCCTTGTGCACACCGGGGCGACAGTTTCATCATTCCGACTCGACGACTTCGATGCCAACACCCTCGTCCAAGGGCGCTGGAATGATCCAACGATTGTCGAGTTGCGCCAGGCCGTTGCCACTGCCGATGCCCTGGTGATTGCCACTCCCGTGTATCAGGCGTCTTTTAGTGGTGGCCTGAAACTCATGCTCGATGTGCTGCCCCAAGGCGCGCTGAAACACAAAACGGTGCTGTCACTTGCCGCCGGTGGGAGCGATCAACATCTTCTCGTCCTCGATTATGCGCTCAAACCGGTACTGTCGTCGCTGGGAGCCTACCACCAACTCGCTGGGATCTATGCCTGCCCGTTTCATATCGAGAAGGACGAGGATGGCGAATACCGTCTCGGCAAGGAAATCCGCGGGCGTCTGGATCTTGCCATCACGGAGCTTTCGGAGGTCCTCAGCGTTCACACATCCCAAGATCATAGCGTGCATCGTCAAAACAAAGGCAACTTGGCTCTCGTCTAAAAAGGCCATGACTTTACTATTTTATGGCGCTATTGGATGTCCAGAAAGATCGCTTCACCGCCAGAAGCCAAAAACAGGTTGTGGTCATCTCAACAAGTACAATATCAGATCAACATAAAAAAGATTGCCCTGTCTCGACGGGGCAATCTTTTTTCAATCATATCGTGATAATGCGCGCTCCTAATATCCGCACAAGCCATGTTCATGTCGTCAATTAAATGACGAAGAATCCATGGGTACCGTCTTTTTTTAGTTGCTCGACCAGACCGAATTCCCAATCGAGATATCCCTGCATCGCTTCGCGGGCATTGTCGGTTCCTTCATAGGGACGCCGATATCGATCGATAGTCGGGGAAAGTCGTGTTCCCTCGCCGGTTTCCAGCGGCAGACCGGCATCGTTCCACGCTTGAGTTCCTCCGGCCAGCACGACGAAGCGGCGCTCTCCGACCTGAGGCAGATCCGCCCATGCATAACGCGCCAGGAGGCTGCTGCCACACGTCAACACGACGGTGTGCGATGAGGGCAATGTCGAGACATGATCCACGACATCCTTGCGAAGAATCCAACTGGCGCCAGGAATGTGTCCGCGTTGGTAATTGGCCCATGAAGTGAGATCAAGTATCTGGACAGCGCCATCCGTGAGCCATTCCGATAGCGCCTTTGGGGTAATGGTTCCGGCTTCGACGACAACGGGCCGCGGTATCTTCTCCTCCCCGACTTCACGGAAGTCCGCGGGTTTCAATCCATCCACCACGTAGACTTCCCAGCCCATCTGGGCAAGCCATGAAGCCGTCATGTTGGCACGTGTACCATCGTCGTCTATCAGCGCGATTCGGGCACCTCTAACGCCCACGATATGATCGGTTTCCTGCACCAATTGCCCACCCGGTGCTGACCGCGATCCCGGCACGTGACCGGCCCAATACTCCTCAGGGGAACGCACATCGAGGAGATACCCCGTCCGCGCGTCATCCAGGAAAGCTGGCAGATCATCTCTGGAAAGCCGGCGCACGCCAGCACGTTCGGCAACGTCCAATGCCCGGATACTGGCCCTGACCCGCTGATGCGAACTCTCGCCAGCGTCCTGGTCCTGATAGCGGCGTTGCTGACCGACCTCGAGATCGAATCCTTCCAGCGTCCAGCCAATGGTGCCGTTGCGCAGCGCGCTTACTGGATTTCGGATACCGGCGTTGACGAGCGATTGGGTGCCGATGATGCTACCCCGACTTCGACA
>NZ_PZJU01000076.1 GCF_003206715.1 Salinicola peritrichatus
CTGCTCAGTCTCACAGGGCCTTCTATCCCGGTCACGCCAGGCCCGGTAGCTACTGCGATGCACCCCAAACACTTGACACAAGTGCTGCACCGCATAGCTCTCTTCAAGTCGCTCGATTATCGAGAATTGCTCAGGGAGTCCGACATCAAGAGAGCGGTAGCCTTTTTTAATATTGCCTTCTCTTCCTCCACCCGCCGCAGCTTGCGCTTCAGTTCCTGGATCTCACGCTGTTCCGGCGTCAGAGCCTCACCTTTCAGCGGCGCCTTGCCTGCTCGCTCAGCCCGAAGCCTGCGTACCCAATATTCCATGGTGGATTTGCCAACTCCCATGGCCTCACACGCCGCCTTCAGCGTGTAACCCTGATCGACCACGAGTTGGGCCGCTTCCAAGCGAAATTCCGGGCTGAACGTTCTCTTCTTCGTCATCATCTGCACCTGACTGTCTCTGTGAGTGATCATACACTCAAAATCAGGTGGCCAGATTCACTATGCCACTACACA